>NZ_JBHSKF010000020.1:0-112497 GCF_042657845.1 Actinokineospora guangxiensis
CCCCGCCCCTCTCATCCACCACCTCCCCGATCCCCGCTGCCGAGCCCACCACTCACCCAGGTCTTCCCACCCCCGCGACCGCTTCCCTAGCCCCGATCTTCAAAGCTCCTTCCACCGAACCAGCCCCGCCCACCGGCCCAACCCAGCATTCCCACGGCATCACTGCCTCCCTCTGGCCCTCCGCCGCCCCAGGTTCGCCCCCAACCTCCCCCTCTGCCGCCCCACGTCCCGAAGACCCCACCCCGCCCTCATCCCCCACGGCGCCGACTACCCCAGGCGACCCAGCAACACCCCCGCACCCCGACGACCTGGTCCACGTCCGAGCCCACACCCGCCGCAGGCCGAACAGCCGCGCAGGCTCACAGGCCCCGGCCCCGCGCCGCTCCGGCCGTCCAGGAGGCGGCGGTGTCGCCGACACCGTCGGCGGCCTCCCGCCGACCCCCGAGCTTCTCGCCCAGGTCGAGGCACTTCCCCCAGCCACGGACGAACCCGACCTCCGCGGCATCGACCCCACCGCCCCCGACCCGGACTTTCGCCTGCGCGGGCTCCTGCGCCCCATGCGCGCCCCGCTCTCCTTGGTGGCCCTGATGGTCATCGCCGACGCGCTCATCGCCATGGCCATGCCCGCCCTCATCCGCATCGGCGTCGACGACGGCGTGATGCGCGGCTCCACCGCAACACTGTGGACGGTCACCGCCGCCGCCGCGACACTCGCCGTGATCACCTGGGTCAACACCGCGATCACGACGATCCTCACCGCCAGGGTGGGCGAGCGGATGCTGTTCCTGTTACGAGTCCGCAGCTACGCCCACCTCCAGCGGTTGGGCCTCGACTACTACGAGCGCGAGCCCGCCGGCCGAATCATGACCCGCATGACGACCGACGTCGACGCGCTGTCCACATTCCTGCAAACCGGGTTGGCCAGCGCTGTCTCCGGCGTGCTCACCGTCGTGGCCGTCACCGCGGGCCTGATCCTGACCGATCCGTCCCTGGCGATGGTCGCCCTGGCGATCCTGCCTGTGCTCATAGTGGCGACGGTGGTGTTCGCGCGCTTATCGGCGGCGGCGTACACCGAGGCTCGGGAGCGGGTGAGCGCGGTCAACGCGGACATGCAGGAGAACGTCTCCGGGCTGCGCGTCTCCCAAGCGTTCACCCGGGAGGGCCAGGCCGCCGAGCGTTTCGCCGAGCGCAGCGACGCCTACCGCCGCTCGCGCATGCGCGCCCAGCGCTACGTGGCGACCTACTTCCCCTTCGTCTCTCTTCTGGCGGATCTGGCTCAGGCCGCTGTCCTGCTCGTCGGTGCGCAGCGGGTGGTGAGCGGGGAGCTGGAGCCGGGGGTGCTGCTGGCGTTCATGCTGTACCTGGGCCTGTTCTTCGGACCCGTGCAGCAGCTGTCCAACGTCTTCGACGGCTACCAGCAGGCCCGGGTGGGCCTCCGCCGCATCGGCGACCTGCTGCGGACCCCGACGAGCGTCCTCCCCCCGGAGAACCCCGTCGCGGTCCCGGGTCACCTCGCGGGCGACATCGAGCTGCGCGAGGTCTCCTTCGCCTACCCCGGCACCGACACCCCCGCTCTCCGCGATGTGTCGCTGACGATCCGCGCCGGTGAGACCGTCGCGTTCGTCGGGGCCACCGGCGCGGGGAAGTCCACAGTGGTCAAGCTCCTGGCCAGGTTCTACGACCCGACCGCGGGCACCGTCCTGGTCGACGGCGTGGATCTGCGGCAGTGGGACCTCGGGAGCTTCCGGCGTCGGCTCGGGGTGGTGCCGCAGGAGGCACATCTGTTCACCGGGGACGTCGCCCGGAACATCGGGTACGGGGATGACCTGGCCACCCGGTCGGGAGTCGAGTCGGCGGCGCGGGCCGTCGGGGCGCTGCCGATGGTGGCGACGCTGCCCGGGGGGTTCCAGTACGAGGTGGGTGAGCGGGGGCAGGGGCTGTCGGCGGGGCAGCGGCAGCTGGTCGCGCTGGCTCGGGCGGAACTCGTCGATCCCGACATTCTCCTGTTGGACGAGGCGACCGCGGCCTTGGACTCCGCGACGGAGGCGGCTGTGCTGGCAGCGGGCGAGCGGTTGAGCGCGGGCAGGCAGCGGCGGCGGACGACCGTCGTGGTGGCCCATCGGCTCGCCACGGCCGCTCGGGCCGATCGGATCGTCGTGCTGGAAGGCGGGCGGGTCGTGGAGGTGGGGGCGCACGCGGACCTCGTGGCCGCGGGAGGTCCTTACTCGCGGCTGTGGGCCCACTCGTCCGGCGCTGGAACGGTCGCGGAGGGCGGTCGAGACGCGGTCCGGGCCGGCGCGTCGTCGGAACAGGAATGAGAGTCCGGCTGAGCCACGGCTGCCGAGGGCAGAGCTGACTGGAGCAGAGCTGACTGGAGCAGGGCTGACCGGGTTGGACCGGGGCAGAGCCGAGCGGGCGAGGCTGGGGCGGCCGTGCTGGGCTGGGCTGGCTGGGCTGGGACTGCCCGGCTGTGCTGGGTTGGCGGGGCTGGGCTGCCCGGGCGGGCGGGCAACGGCCGCAGGGTGAGCCCGGGCCCCGACCTGACCGGGGTGGGCCAGACGGCACGTGCCGACAGCTGGGCCTGGCCAGCGTGCGGCGTGCGGCATGTGGCGTGAGGAGGCTCACCGGTCTGAGCTGGCGGGGGAGGCGGATCTCACCGGCGGGTGTGGGGCCTGGTGAGGGTCGTCGTGAACGATCTCTCGAACGATTCAGTGCCGGAGACCACCCCATGAGGTGCCTCACGCGTGTCCTGCTGATTTACCGCGCGGCCATGGAGAGGACTAGCCTGAGGGCCGGGTTCCGTAAGAGATCGAGTATGGATAGAGGCGAGAGCCAGCCGTGTCCAGCAGCAGTCCCGCGTCACAGTTCGGTGCGAACGAGTGGCTGGTCGAGGAGATGTACGAGCAGTTCCTCGCCGACCCGTCGTCGGTAGACCCGGCGTGGCACGACTTCTTCGCCGACTACAAGCCGACACAGCGGGCCGCCAGCCAGGGGGCTGCGCGGGCCAAGGCCGCGACGGGGACAACCACCCAGGCGCCGCCGAGCAACGGTCAGCAGGCCGGGGCGCCCGCCAAGTCCCAGGGGGCGGGCCAGCCGCAGGCGCGGTCGAGCCAGCCGGAGCCGGGCAAGAGCCAGCCGCAGCAGAACTCGGGTCAGTCCGGGGCCAAGAAGGCCGAGAAGCCTGAGAAGCCCGAGAGCAAGCCCGCCGCGAAGCCGAAGGCCGAGGGCGAGGAGCGCACCCCGCTGCGCGGCGCCGCGCAGGCCATCGCCAAGAACATGAACTCCTCGCGCGACCTGCCCACCGCGACCAGCGTGCGGGCCGTTCCGGCGAAGCTGCTCGCCGACAACCGCATCGTGATCAACAACCACCTCAAGCGGACCCGGGGCGGCAAGGTCTCGTTCACGCACCTGATCGGCTACGCCATGATCAGGGCGCTTGAGGCGTACCCGAACATGAACCGGCACTACGCCGAGGACGGCGGCAAGATGTTCGCCGTCGCCCCCGAGCACGTGAACCTGGGCCTGGCGATCGACCTGCCCGGCAAGGACGGTTCCCGCACGCTCGTCGTGGCCTCCATCAAGGGCTGCGAGGGCATGAGCTTCCAGCAGTTCTGGCAGGCCTACGAGGACCTGATCCGCAAGGCCCGCGGCGGCGCGCTGACCGCCGACGACTTCGCGGGCACCACGATCTCGCTGACCAACCCCGGCGGCATCGGCACCGTGCACTCGGTGCCGCGTCTGCAGGTCGGCCAGGGCGCGATCCTGGGCGTGGGCGCCATGGAGTACCCGGCGCCGTTCCAGGGGGCTTCCGAGCACACGCTCATCGACATGGGCATCAGCAAGATCATCACGCTGACGTCGACCTACGACCACCGCATCATCCAGGGCGCGGAGTCCGGCGAGTTCCTGCGCCGCATCCACCACCTGCTGCTCGGCGAAGACGGCTTCTACGACGACATCTTCACCTCGCTGCGCATCCCGTACGAGCCGATCCGCTGGACCGAGGACATCACCGAAGGCCCGGTCGACAAGACCGCCCGCGTCATCGGCCTGATCGACGCCTACCGCACCCGCGGCCACCTGATGGCCGACACCGACCCGCTGAACTACCGCCAGCGCAAGCACGAGGACCTCGACGTCCGCAGCCACGGCCTGACCCTGTGGGACCTGGACCGGTCCTTCCCGGTCGGCGGGTTCGCGGGCAAGGAGAAGATGAAGCTGCGCGACGTCCTCGGCGTCCTGCGCGACTCCTACTGCCGCACCGTCGGCGTCGAGTACACCTACATCCTCGACCCCAGCGAGCGCCGCTGGATCCAGGAGCGGGTGGAGGTGCCGCACGAGAAGCCCCCGGCAGCGGTGCAGAAGTACGTGCTCAGCAAGCTCAACGCCGCCGAGGCGTTCGAGACGTTCCTGCAGACCAAGTACGTCGGCCAGAAGCGGTTCTCGCTCGAAGGCGGCGAGTCGATCATCCCGCTGATGGACACGCTGCTGGACAAGGCGGCCGAGTACGAGCTGGACGAGGTCGTCATCGGCATGCCGCACCGCGGCCGCCTGAACGTGCTGGCCAACATCGTCGGCAAGCCGATCTCGCAGATCTTCCAGGAGTTCGAGGGCAACCTCGACCCTGGCCAGGCGCACGGCTCCGGCGACGTCAAGTACCACCTGGGCGCCGAGGGCAAGTACTTCCGCATGTTCGGCGACGGCGAGACCAGGGTGTCGCTGACGGCCAACCCGTCGCACCTGGAGACCGTCGACCCGGTGCTGGAAGGCATCGTCCGGGCCAAGCAGGACCTGCTGGACAAGGGCGAGCAGGGCTTCACCGTGCTGCCGGTGGCGCTGCACGGTGACGCCGCGTTCGCCGGGCAGGGCGTGGTCGCCGAGACGCTGAACCTGGCGCTGCTGCGCGGCTACCGCACCGGCGGCACCGTGCACGTCATCATCAACAACCAGGTCGGGTTCACCACCGCGCCCGAGCACTCGCGGTCGAGCCAGTACGCCACCGACGTGGCGAAGATGATCCAGGCGCCGGTGTTCCACGTGAACGGCGACGACCCGGAGGCCTGCTACTGGGTGGCGCGCCTGGCGATGGACTACCGGCAGACGTTCAACAAGGACGTCGTCATCGACCTGGTGTGCTACCGCCGCCGCGGGCACAACGAAGGCGACGACCCGTCGATGACCCAGCCGGGCATGTACGACATCATCGACGCCAAGCGCAGCGTGCGTAAGGGCTACACCGAGTCGCTGATCGGGCGCGGTGACATCTCCGTCGAGGAGGCCGAGAAGGCGCTGCGCGACTTCTCCAGCCAGCTTGAGCACGTGTTCAACGAGGTCAGGGAGCTGGAGAAGCACCCGATCGCGCCGAGCCCGTCGGTCGAGGCCGACCAGCAGATGCCGGCGAAGCTGCCCACCTCGGTCGCCGACGACGTGCTGACGATCATCGGTGACGCGCACACCAACCTGCCCGAGGGCTTCTCCCCGCACCCGAGGGTCAAGCCGGTGCTGGAGCGCCGCGAGAAGATGGCGCGCGAAGGCGGCATCGACTGGGCCTTCGCCGAGCTGCTGGCGTTCGGGTCGATGGTGCTGGAGGGCCGCACGGTGCGGCTGGCGGGCCAGGACTCCCGGCGCGGCACGTTCGTGCAGCGGCACGCGGCGATCATCGACCGCCGCTCCGGCAAGGAGTACCTGCCGCTGCAGCACCTTGACCCCGAGCAGGGCAAGTTCATGGTGTACGACTCGGCGCTCTCGGAGTACGCGGCGCTGGGCTTCGAGTACGGCTACTCGGTGGCCGACCCGGACGCGCTGGTGCTGTGGGAGGCGCAGTTCGGCGACTTCGTCAACGGCGCCCAGTCGGTGATCGACGAGTACATCTCCTCCTCCGAGGCCAAGTGGGGCCAGCTCTCCGACGTCGTGGTGCTGCTGCCGCACGGCCACGAGGGCCAGGGCCCCGACCACACCTCGGGCCGCATCGAGCGGTGGCTGCAGCTGTGCGCCGAGGGGTCGATGACGGTGTCGATGCCCTCGACCCCGGCGAACTACTTCCACCTGCTGCGCCGCCACGCCCTCGACGGCGTGCAGCGCCCGCTGATCGTCTTCACCCCGAAGTCGATGCTGCGCAACAAGGCCGCCGTCAGCGCCGTCACCGACTTCACCGGCGAGTCCCGCTTCCAGACAATCATCGACGACGCGACGACGGACCCCGCGTCGGTCAAGAAGGTGCTGTTCGTCTCCGGCAAGTTCTACTACGAGCTGCTGGCCGAGCGGGACAAGCGCGGGGCGAGCGACGTGGCGATCGTGCGCGTCGAGCAGCTGTACCCGGTGGCGGAGAAGAAGCTGCGCGCGGTGTTCGAGCGCTACTCCAACGCCACCGCGTGGCGCTGGGTGCAGGAGGAGCCCGCCAACCAGGGCTCGTGGCCGTTCTACGGTCTGCTCATCCCCGAGCTGTTCCCGGACGCGCCGCGGGTGTCGCGGGTGTCGCGCCGGCCGATGTCGGCGCCGTCGGCCGGGTCGAGCAAGGTGCACGAGCTGGAGCAGCGGGCCCTGATCGAGAAGGCGTTCGAGTAGCCGTGTACTTCACCGACCGCGGTATCGAGGAGCTGGAGAAGCGGCGCGGCGAGGAGGAGGTCACGCTGGCCTGGCTGGCCGACCGCCTCCGCGCCTTCGTCGACGCGAACCCGGACTTCGAGACGCCGATCGAGCGCCTCGCGACGTTCTTGGCACGCGACGACGAGGACTTCGAGGACTGATGAGCGTGCTCACCCTGCTGCTGCTTGTCCTGACCGTCGGCGGTTTGGTAGCGGTGGCTGTGGTGCTGGTCAACAGCAGCAAGCCGAAGCCGCCGCCGGGCATGTACCCGCCGCCCGGCCCGTACGGCCAGGTCCCGCCAGGCCAGTACCCGTACCCACCGCCGGGGCAGTACCCGCCCGGCCAGTACCCGCCCCAGCAGGCCCAGTACCCGCCGCTGCCGCCCCCGTACCAGGGCTACCAGCCGCCACCGGGCCCCTGAACACCGCCGATGGGCGCTTCCCCGCTTCCCGGGGAGGCGCCCATCGGCGTGATCACCAGGCGTACGCCTCGGGGGCGGGCTTGGCGCCGTTGGGGCCGGGGGCGGGGAACAGCTCGTCGAGGCGGGTCAGCGTGGCCTCGTCGAGGGTGATCTCCAGGGCGCGCAGGGAGCCGTCGAGCTGTTCGGCGGTGCGGGGGCCGATGATGGGGCCGGTGACGCCTTCCTGGTGCAGCAGCCAGGCCAGGCCGACGTTCGCCGGGTCTTCGCCGAGGTCGGCGCACAGCTTCTCGTAGCCCTCGATGGTGTCCTTGTGCTTGGCGAGGGCCTCGCCGGAGCGGCCGCTGGTGCCTCGGGAGCCGGTGCCTTCGCGCTGCTTGCGCAGGACGCCGCCGAGCAGGCCGCCGTGCAGCGGGGACCAGGGGATGACGCCGAGGCCGTAGTGGCGGGCGGCGGGCAGCACCTCCAGCTCGGCCCAGCGGGTCAGCAGGTTGTAGATCGACTGCTCGCTGACCAGCCCGAGGAAGTGCCGGGACCGGGCCGCCTCCTGGGCCTGGGCGATGTGCCAGCCCGCGAAGTTGGACGAGCCGAAGTACAGGACCTTGCCCTGCTGGCGCAGCACCGAGAAGGCCTCCCAGATCTCCTCCCACGGCGTGTTCCTGTCGACGTGGTGCATCTGGTAGAGGTCGATGTAGTCGGTCCGCATGCGGGTCAGCGAGCCTTCGACGGCGCGGCGGATGTTCAGCGCGGACAGGAAGGTGTCGTTGGGCCAGTCGCTCATGCTGCCGTAGAGCTTGGTGGCGACGACGGTCTTCTCCCGCCTGCCCCCGCCCTGCTCGAACCACCGGCCGATGATCTGCTCGGTGACGCCCTCGCCCTTCTTCCAGCCGTAGACGTTGGCGGTGTCGAAGAAGTTGATCCCGTGCTCGTGCGCCCTGTCCATGATGGCGTGGCTGTCGGGCTCGGAGGTCTCCGGGCCGAAGTTCATCGTGCCGAGCACGAGTCGGGACACGGACAGGCCGCTGCGGCCGAGGTGGGTGTACTCCATGAAACCAACCTAGCCGCGTTGTCGCGCGGGTACTCTCCGAACAGCCCCGGCCTCGGAGGGTGGTCAGTGTTCGTCAGGATCTCGGTCGCTGTCGTTCTGCTCGGCGCGGCGGTGACGGCCGCGTTGCTGTGGAGTCCGGTCGGCGCGGCGGTGGTGGGCGCGGTCGGCGGCGCGGCGGCGGCGACCGGCGGCGCGCTGTGGAAGCGCAGCCAGGCCCGGCTGGTCGACCGGCTCGACAAGCGGATCGGCACCTGGTTCACCACCTTCGACCGCCGCTACCGCGCGCACGTCATGGCCTCGCTGCGGTTCGTCGACCTCAAGGGCCTGGCCACCGTCGGGTTCGCCAACCCGGAGCTGGACGAGGTCTACGTCGACGTCGGCCTGGAACCGAAGGCCCCGCACCTGGTCGAGGGCGGCGTGGTGACCACCAGCGGGGAGAGCGCGCGCCGCCATGTCACCGATCTGCTCGACCTGGCCGAGCCCACGATCCTGGCGGTGATCGGTCCGCCCGGCAGCGGCAAGACCACCCTGCTGCGCCACGCCGCGCGCCAGCGCCGCAGGCGCCGACCCGTCCCGATCCTGCTGACGCTGCGGGAACAGGTGGAGGAGATCAAGAAGCGGGTGCAGCTGCCCGCGATGGTGGAGGCCGCGCTGGCCCGGCACCTCCCCGATGTCCCGCGCGGCTGGGCGGAGCAGCATCTGCGGGCGGGCCGCTGCCTGGTCCTGCTCGACGGCCTGGACGAGATCGCCCGCGCCGAGGACCGCCGCGCCGTGGCCGACTGGGTGGAGCACCAGATCCGGCAGTTCCCGCGCAACGACGTCGTCCTCACCTCCCGGCCGCAGGGCTACCTGGAGGCCCCGGTCACCGGCGCGAACGTCGTGCGCACGCTGCCGTTCACCGCCGCCCAGGTCCGCACGTTCGTGCTCGGCTGGTATCGCGCCGTCGAGCGCAGCCACGCCGACGACCCGACCGTCGAGCAGCGCGCGACCGAGGCGGCCGAGGACCTGCTGGGCCGCCTCGGGGGCGCACCGGCCCTGGTCGACCTCACCACCAATCCCCTGCTGCTGACCATGATCGCCAATGTGCACCGCTACCGGGGCGCGCTGCCGGGCAGCCGCGCCGATCTGTACCGGGAGATGTGCCAGGTCGCGCTGTGGCGGCGGCAGGACGCCAAGAACCTGAACTACGTCCTGCCCGGCGAGCGCCGCGAGTCGCTGCTGCGGGCCTTGGCCTTCGAGATGATGGACGACGGCGTCCGCCTGGTCGACCGCCCCGCGCTGCTGCGGACGCTGTCCACCGGTCTGCGCCGCTTCGCCACCTCGGCCACGGCCGAGGACATCCTCGCCGACGCCTGTTCCAACGGCCTGCTGGTCGAGCGCGAGCACGACCTCTTCGCCTTCGCCCACCTGACGTTCCAGGAGTACCTGGCGTCCGCGCACATCCGGGACAACGACCTGGTCGCCACGCTCGCCACGCGGGTCGACGACCCGTGGTGGCGCGAGACGACGGTGCTGTACTGCGCGACGGCGCGCGCCGACGAGATCGTCGGCGCCTGTCTGCGCAGCGGCTCCGTCGCCGCGATGGGCCTGGCCTTGGAGTGCGCCGATCCCGTCGCCGACCTCGACGCCGAGCTGCGCGACAGCGTCGCCGCCTGGTTCTCCGGGGATGTGAGCATGCAGCCGGAGATCGCGGGCGTTCTGCTTGACCAGCACCTGCGCACGGCGGTGGCCATCGGGCCGGGACTGGCCGTCTGCCTGACGCCGGTGCCGGAGAACCTGCAGGTCATGATGGGCAGGCACGGCGATGAGTACCTGGACTTCGCCGCCGCCGAGGAGATGTGCCGGAAGCTGCGAACCCTTCCCAGATCCAGCAGCCGGACCCTACGGCTGCCCACGCACGCGGAGATGAGCCGCGTCGAGACCGGCCCGTTGGCCGTGTGGTGCGACGACGGCCGGCTCTGGCACTCCGGCGCCCACCCCCATGTCGTCGGTGAGGCCGCGCTGAAGGCGATCGTCGCCGACGACCTCGAGAAACTCCCCTCGCCGAACAAGTACGTGGCGGGACGACCGCACGCTTCCCAGATAGAGGCGGGCATCGACAAGATCAGCACGTCGTTCGAGTTGTCGCCGTCCATCGGACGCGAGGTCGCCTGGCGGGCGATGGCGCGGCGGGACTTCGACCGCATTCCGACCTACCGGGCCATCCACACCGTGCTCTGCACGGAGGTGCAACCGCTGGTCGACGGCCCCGCGGAGATCGCCACCCGCAGCATTCGGCTGCTGGCGACGGCCTTGGCGGGTCTCAGCGAGTCCGCCGAGACGACCGAGACGATGCTGACGCTGGCGGCCTTCGCGGCACTGATCGAGTTGCGCGGTACCGGTCAGGTGCCGACGGAGTCGCTGGTGCTGGTGGTGGAGCGTCCCCTGCGCCAGACCGAGCGGGTGAGGGGAACCCCGGGCCGGTAGGCGAGGTGGGTGATCGAGGGGGCGTCGAGCACGTGGATGTCGGCTCGGGCGCCGACGCCGAGCCAGCCGACGTCGGTGCGGCGCAGGGACTGGGCGGCGGTGAGGGTGGCGGCGCGGACGGCTTCCTCGACGCTCATGCGCATCTGCAGGACGGCGGTGGCGACGCAGTAGGCCATCGAGGTGGTGTAGGAGGAGCCGGGGTTGCAGTTGCTGGCGAGGGCGACGGAGGCGCCCGCGTCCAGGAGCGTTCGGGCGTCGGGGAGGGGGTGGCGGGTGGAGAGGTCGCAGGCGGGGAGCAGGGTGGCGACGGTGGTCGAGCCCGCCAGGGCGTCCACATCGGACTTGCTGAGGTAGGTGCAGTGGTCGACGCTGGCCGCGCCCGTCTCGACGGCGATGGCGACTCCCGGGCCGGGGCCGAGCTGGTTGCCGTGCACGCGCAGTCCCAGGCCGTGCGAGGCGGCGGCGGTCAGCACCGCGCGGGACTGGTCGGCGTCGAAGGCGCCGGTCTCGCAGAAGACGTCGGCCCAGCGGACGTGGGGGGCGACGGCGGGCAGCATCTCCGAGATCACCAGCGCGACGTAGGCGTCGGGGTCGGCGCCGGGGGGAACGAGGTGGGCGCCGAGGAAGGTGACCTCGTCGACCTCGGCGGCGGCGATGCGGGCTGAGCGGAGTTCGTCGGCGGTGGTGAGGCCGTAACCGGTTTTGGTCTCCATGCACGTGGTGCCCTGGGCGAGGGCTTCGGCGACGTGGCGGCGCAGGACGGCGGCGAGTTCGGCGTCGGTGGCGGCTCGGGTGGCGGTGACGGTGGTGGCGATGCCGCCCGCCGTGTAGGGCTTGCCCGCCATGCGGGCGGCGAACTCGGCGGTGCGGTCGCCCGCGAAGACGAGGTGGGTGTGGCTGTCGACCCAGCCGGGCAGGGCGGCGCGGCCGCCCGCGTCGTGGTGGGTGTCGGCGGCGGGGGCCGAGGAGGCCGGGCCGACCCAGGCGATGTGCTCGCCGTCGATGACGAGGGCGGCGTCGTGCAGGGTGCCCAGGTCGGTGTTGGTGGTCAGCTCGGCGATGCCGGTGATGACGGTGGTGGTCACGGTGCCCCGATCACGGCGGTTCGGACTGCGGCGGTGGCGCGAACGATGCTGGTCACAGCGCCCCGATCGCGTCGGTGAGGAGGGTGGCGATGTCGCCGAGGACGTGGTTGCCGTCGACCACCACGGGGCGGCCGTCCCGGATGACGGTGTCCACATCGGATGCCGAGGCGGCCATGACCGCTTGGCCGGGCAGGCATCCCGCGGTGCGCGGGGTGTCCAGGCGCACCGCGACGAGGTCGGCGGGGGCGCCTGTTTCGATGCGGCCGGCGTCCCAGCCGATGGACGCGTGGTTGGTCAGCGCGCCGAGTAGTTCGGTGGGGCTGAAGCGGCCGCGTCGGCCGGTGGCGAGGCGTTCGCCGTGTTCGAGGGCTCGGGCTTCCAGGAGGGGGTCGACCACGGCGTGCTGGTCGCTGCCCAGTGACAGCGCCGCGCCCGCGTCGGCCAGGGCGCGGGCCGGGCCGATGCCGTCGGCCAGGTCGGCCTCCGTCGTCGGGCACAGGCAGACGCCGCTGCCGCCGAGCAGCGCGATGTCCTCGGGGGTCAGGTGGGTGGCGTGGACGGCGGTGAAGCGCGGGCCGAGCACGCCCGCGTCGGCGAGCAGGCCGACGGGGGTGCGGCCGTGGGCGGCCAGGCAGTCCTCGTTCTCCAGCGGCTGCTCGGAGACGTGCGCGTGCACGGGACCGGCGAAGGAGCCCACCACCGGCAGGTCCGCCACGTCGACCGCGCGCACCGAGTGGATCGCCGCGCCCACCAGGAATCCGTCTCCCGACGACAGCGCCGCGACGCGCTCGGCCCACGCCTCGGCCGTCCCGTCGGAGAAGCGCAGCTGGGTTTCCGACAGCTCTTTGCCGATGCCGCCGCGCAGGTAGCAGGTGTCGAGCAGGGTCAGGCGCACTCCGGCCTCGGCCGCGGCGGCGCGCAGGGCGTGGGCCATGGCGTTCGGGTCGCCGTAGCGGGTGCCGCCGGGGGCGTGGTGCAGGTAGTGGAACTCCCCGACCGAGGTCACCCCGGCCAGTGCCATCTCCGCGTAGGCCGCCCGGGCGAGCGCGTGGTAGGTGTCCGGGTCGAGCCGGGCGGCGAGGGTGTACATGGCTTCGCGCCAGGTCCAGAAGGTGCCGCCGCCGTCGTGGGTGCGTCCGCGCAGCGCGCGGTGGAAGGCGTGGGAGTGGGCGTTGGCGAAGCCGGGCAGCGCGATGCCCGGCAGCCGGGTCGCGGTGCCCGGCTCCACTCCGGCGGTGACCGAGCTGAACCGGCCGTCGGCGACGGTGATCAGCACATCCTCGGCGGGGCCGGTGGGCAGCCAGGCGTGCCGGGCCCAGTAGGCGGTCATCGGGCGAGGTGGGCGAGGACGTCGGCCAGGGCGGCGGCGCCTGCTTCGCAGTCGGCGTCCTCGGCGTGCTCCTGGGGGGCGTGGCTGATGCCGGTGGGGTTGCGCACGAACAGCATCGCGGTGGGCAGGTGCGCGGCGAGGATGCCCGCGTCGTGGCCCGCCCCGGTCGGCAGCTGCGGCACGCCGCCCAGCACCCCGGCCAGGTCCTCGCGCAGGGTGGGGTCGAAGTGCACGGCGTCGCCGTAGGACTCCTCGGTCACCGTCACCGCGCAGCCCTCGGTCTCGGCGAGTTCGGCGGCGGCGGCGGAGATGTCGGCGACGACGGCCCGGGTGCGCGCGTCGTCGTCGGCCCGCGCGTCCAGCCATAGATCCACAGTGGACGGGATGACGTTCGTGCCGCCGGGGATGGGGATGATGCGCCCGACCGTGGCCCGCGACCCGCTGACGGCGGCCGCGGCGCGCCGGGCGGCGAGCACCACGCCCGCGGCGGGCAGCATCGGGTCGCGGCGGTCGGCGAGCAGGGTCGCCCCGGCGTGGTTGCCCTCGCCGGTGAAGCGCAGCCGCCAGCGGCCGTGGGCCAGGATCGAGCGCGCCAGCCCGACCGGCGCCCCCAGGTCGATCAGCCCGCGTCCCTGTTCGACGTGCAGTTCGACGAACACCCCGATGCGGGCCAGTGCGGCGTCGTCGCGCCCGACGCGCGCGGCGTCGAGCCCGGCGAAGGCCAGCGCCTCGGCCAGGGTCGTGCCGTCGGGGTCGCTCAGGCGCAGCGCGGCGGCGGGGTCGATTGCCCCGGTCATCAGCCGCGAGCCCAGGCACGCCACCCCGAAGCGCCCGCCCTCCTCCTCGGGGAAGACGGTGATCGCCAGCGGCCTGCCCGGGGTGAAACCGCGCTCCCGCAGCAGGTCCACTGCGGCCAGCGCGGCCACGACCCCGAGCGGGCCGTCGAACGCGCCGCCGCCGGGCACCGAATCCAGGTGGCTGCCGGTGACGACCGCGTCGTCGCCGGGCTCGCCCCACCACGCCCACAGCGTGCCGTTGCGGTCGGTCTCCACGCCCAGCCCGCGCCGGGCGGCCTCCTCGGTGAACCAGGCCCGCAGGTCCAGCTCCACCCGGTCGAAACCGTGCCGGGAGTAGCCGCCGCGCACCGGGTCCTTGCCGACGCCGGAGATCGCGCCGAGCAGCGCCGCGGCGCTCACCGGTCCATCGGGACGGCGACGCCCCGCTCCCGCGCGACCGACGCCGCCTCCGGGTACCCGGCGTCGACGTGCCGGATGACGCCCATGCCCGGGTCGTTGGTCAGCACCCGCTCGATCTTCTGCCCGGCCAGCGCGGTCCCGTCGGCGACGGTGACCTGCCCGGCGTGGATGGAGCGGCCGATGCCGACGCCGCCGCCGTGGTGGATCGACACCCAGGTCGCGCCGGAGGCGGTGTTGACCATGGCGTTGAGCAGCGGCCAGTCGGCGATGGCGTCGGAGCCGTCGGCCATCGCCTCGGTCTCGCGGTACGGGGAGGCCACCGAGCCGCAGTCGAGGTGGTCGCGCCCGATGACCACCGGCGCGGACAGCTCGCCGGAGGCCACCATCTCGTTGAACCGCACGCCCGCCAGGTGTCGTTCGCCGTAGCCGAGCCAGCAGATGCGCGCGGGCAGCCCCTGGAACGCCACCCGCTCACCGGCCAGGGAGATCCACCGGGCCAGGGACTCGTTCTCCGGGAACAGCTCCAGGATCGCCCGGTCGGTGGCGGCGATGTCAGCCGGGTCGCCGGAGAGCGCCGCCCAGCGGAACGGTCCCTTGCCCTCGCAGAACAGCGGGCGGATGTAGGCGGGCACGAAGCCGGGGAAGTCGAAGGCGCGCTCGCAGCCGCCGAGCTTGGCCTCCCCGCGCAGGGAGTTGCCGTAGTCGAAGACCTCGGCGCCGCCGTCGAGGAAGCCCAGCATGGCCTCCACGTGCTCGGCCATCGACTCCCGGGAGCGGTCGGTGAACTCGTCGGGCTTCGTGGCCGCGTAGTCCGACCAGTCGCCCAGCTCGACCCCGCGCGGCAGGTAGGCCAGCGGGTCGTGGGCGGAGGTCTGGTCGGTGACGATGTCGACGTCGACGCCGCGGCGCAGCAGCTCGGGCAGCACCTCGGCGGCGTTGCCGATGACCCCGACCGAGAGCGCCTCGCCCTCGCGCTTGGCCCGCTCGACGCGCGCGACGGCGGCGTCGAGGTCGGTGGCCAGCTCGTCGAGGTAGCGGGTCTCGACGCGGCGGCGGGCCCGGTCGGGGTCGACCTCCACGACCAGGGCGACGCCGCCGTTCATGGTGACCGCAAGCGGTTGCGCGCCGCCCATCCCGCCGAGTCCGGCGGTGAGGGTCAGCGTGCCGCGCAGGGTGCCGCCGAAGCGCTTGGCGGCGATCGCGGCGAAGGTCTCGTAGGTGCCCTGCAGGATTCCCTGGGTGCCGATGTAGATCCAGGAGCCCGCGGTCATCTGCCCGTACATGGTCAGGCCCTGGGCTTCCAGGCGGCGGAACTCCGGCCAGGTGGCCCAGTCGCCGACCAGGTTGGAGTTGGCGATCAGCACGCGCGGCGCCCACTCGTGGGTGCGCATCACGCCGACCGGCCTGCCCGACTGCACCAGCAGCGTCTCGTCCTCGGAGAGGCCGGTCAGCTCGCGGGTGATGGCGTGGAAGCTGGGCCAGTCGCGGGCGGCTTTGCCGGTGCCGCCGTAGACGACGAGGTCGTCGGGGCGCTCGGCGACATCGGGGTCGAGGTTGTTGTGGAACATGCGCAGCGCGGCCTCGGTCTGCCAGTTGCGCGCGGTGAGGGTGCTGCCGCGGGCGGCGGTGATCACGGGTTCCTCCTAAGCAGGTCGCCGGAGCGGACGAGGTCGACGGCGGCGGCGATCTCCGGGGCGAGGTGGCGGTCAGGCCCCGGCCCGTCGACGCGCTCGCGCAGGGCGGCGACGGCGGCCGCGGTCGCGGGCGCCGGGGTGAGCGGGGCGCGCAGGTCCAGCGCGCGGGCCGCGGTGAGCAGCTCGACGGCCAGCACGGTGGCCAGCCCGTCGACGGCCTTGCGCAGCTTGCGCGCCGAGGACCAGCCCATCGAGACGTGGTCCTCCTGCATCGCGCTGCTGGGGATGGAGTCGACCGAGGCGGGCGCGGCCAGGCGCTTGAGGTCGGAGACGATCCCGGCCTGGGTGTACTGGGCGATCATGTGCCCGGAGTCGACGCCGGGGTCGTGGGCCAGGAACGGCGGCAGGCCGTGCGAGCGGGCGGTGTCGAGCATGCGGTCGGTGCGCCGCTCGGCCATGGAGGCCACGTCGGCGACCGGGATGGCGAGGAAGTCCAGCACGTAGGCCACGGGCGCGCCGTGGAAGTTGCCGTTGGACTCCACGCGGCCGTCGGGCAGCACGACGGGGTTGTCGATGGCGGCGGAGAGCTCGCGGTCGGCGACGGTCTCGGCGTGGGCGACGGTGTCGCGGGCGGCGCCGTGCACCTGGGGGGCGCAGCGCAGCGAGTAGGCGTCCTGCACGCGGGTGCAGTCCGGGGTCTGGTGGCTGGCCACGATCGCCGAGCCGCGCAGGTGCTCGCGGATGCGCGCGGCCGAGAGCGCCTGCCCGGGGTGCGGGCGCAGGGCGTGCAGCTCGGGGGCGAAGACGCGGTCGGTGCCCAGCAGCGCCTCGACGCTCATCGCCGCGGTCAGGTCCGCGGTGTCGAGCAGGGTGTGCAGGTCGTGCAGGGCGATGGCCAGCATGCCGAGCATGCCGTCGGTGCCGTTGATGAGGGCCAGGCCCTCCTTCTCGGCGAGCACCACCGGCTCGATCCCGGCTTCGGCGAGCGCGTCGGCGGCGCTGCCCAGGCCGGTCTTGGTGCGGACCTCGCCCTCGCCCATGAGCGCCAGCGCGACCGCCGAGAGCGGGGCGAGGTCGCCGGAGCAGCCGAGCGAGCCGTGTTCGGGCACGACCGGGGTGATGCCCGCGTCGAGCATCGCGGCCAGCGCCTCGACGGTGCCCGCGCGCACCCCGGTGCGGGCGGTGGCCAGGGTGCGCAGGCGCAGCAGCATGAGCGCGCGCACGACCTCGGTCTCCACCTCCGGGCCCGCGCCCGCGGCGTGCGAGCGGATCAGGGAGCGTTGCAGCGCGGTGCGCCGGTCGGCGGGGATGTGGCGGGTGGCGAGCGCGCCGAAGCCGGTGGAGACGCCGTAGGTGGGGGCCTCGGCGTCGGCCAGGCGCTCGATGTGGGCGCGGGTGGCGGCGACGGCGGCCAGCGCGTCGGCGCTGACCGACACCCCGGCGCCGTGCCGGGCGACGGCGACGACCTGGGCCCGGCTCAGCGCGCCGCCGTCGACGGTGACTCGTTCCTGCATGCCTCCATGCAAGGGCAGGCCGGCCCTGAGCACGAGTGGGGATCGGGTGAAGCTGTCTGGTATGCCAGACGGTTCAGGGTGTGCCGAGCCACGGGTTGTCCAGGTCGGGGCCGAGGCGGACCTGCTCGGCGACCTGCGCCATCCGGTCGGCGCGGCCGGGGTCGGGGGCAGCGCTGTAGTTGCGCGCGATCAACCAGTGGCCATCCAGCGGCACGGCCAGGGTTTCGGAGAGGCCGCGCCCGTCCTGGGGGCGATGGGTGGTGAAGTAGGCACGGCGGCCGAAGACGGTCCTGGTCGGTTCGGCCCCGCTGACGTCCGGGGCCAGCGAGGTGTACTCGATCCGCATGGCGAGCATTTCCGGGATGCCGGTGCTGTAGGTCAGGAAGCGGATCGGGGTGCCGTCCTCGGCCGCGCGCACGCCGGTGTCGATCTCCTGCCCGCCCAGGGACATGGCCACCCGCAGCGGCGGCTCGCTGCTCGCGCTCAGACTCGCCGCGACCTGCCGCAGGCTCTCGCGGTCGAGCGACCGGTCCTCCGAGGCGACCTCGACCACGAAGCCCTTGTAGAAGCCGGCCACCGCGTTCCGCTCGCCGGAATCGGTGAAGCGGGCGGAGACGAGCGGGCCCGTATCGGCGATCGGGGTTCCGTCGTCGCCGATCGGGTACCGCGATTCCCCTGTGATGAGCGTGAGCGCGGGCGAGGTGTCGTCGCCGAGCGGTCCGGTGTGCCACACGCGTTTGTGGCGGGGCCAGTTCACGCTGTCGCCGTCGGCGGCGGAGCGGCTCTGCTCGGTGAGGCCGGGGGGCAGCCAGGCGGGCGTCAGCGGGAAGTACCAGGCGTGGTTCTCCGCGTAGGGGATGCGGGCGGGCGGCGCACCCCCTTCGTCGCCCGCCCGCAGCAGGGGGACCGCGACGACGACCAGCGCGGCCGCGGCGGCGGTGGCCGCGACGACCAGCCAGGTCCGCCGGGACCTGCGCCGCCGCAGCGCGGCACGCACGCCCGCCTCGGCCGGGGCGCGGTCGGCCAGTCCGGCGAGGGTGTCGCGGAGCAGGGTGTCGAAGTCGCTCATCGGTGTTGCTCCTGCTCGGTGCGGATGTCCGCGCGCAGTGTCGCCACGGCGCGGGAGATGTGGCTGCGCACGGTGCCCTCGCCGCAGCCCAGCTCGGCGGCGATCTCGGCGTCGGTGCGGCCGTCGTAGAAGCGCAGGACGACGGCGGCGCGCTGCTTGCGCGGCAGCTTGGCGATGCCCGCCAGCAGCGCGGCGCGCTCGTCGACGGCGGCGGTCGGGTCGGCGACCGGGGGCAGGGCGACGGCCTCCAGCGGGAGCACCGCGCGCGTCCGGCGGCGCCAGGACAGGAACTAGTTGGTCACCATGCGCTTGACGTACGCGCCGGGCGCGTCCATGCCGCTGATGCGCGACCAGCGCTGCTGCGCGCGCAGCAGCACCTCCTGCACCAGGTCCTGGGCTTGCACCGGGTCGCAGGTCAGGACTGTGGCGTAGCGCAGCAGCGGTGTCAGCCGCTCGTTGAGGAAGTCCTCGAAAGTCACCCACGCACCCCCTGTCCGCCCTTCAACGCGCGCGACCGCGGTTCTGTTGAGCCGTACTGTGCACTTCGTGGGAGCCAGCAGCGACGTGCCCGCCCTGCGCCGGGGGCTGGCGGTGCTGCGCCTGCTGGCCGGGAAGGCGGGCCCGGTCGCGGCGGCGACGGTGGCCAGGGACCTCGGCCTGCCCCGCTCCACGACCTATCATCTGCTCTCCGAGCTGGTCGACGCCGGTTTCGTCACCCACCTGCCGGAGGACCGCCGCTACGCGCTGGGCCTCGGCGCGTTCGAGCTGGGCTCGGCCTACCTGCGCCACGACCCGCTGGAACGCCTCGCCCGGCCGGTGCTGGCGCGGCTGATCGCCCGTACCGGGCACACCGCGCACCTGGGCGTGCTGCACGGCCGCGAGGCGCTGTACCTGCTGCGCGAGCAGCCCCCGCACGCGGGCACGGTCGTGACCGATGTCGGGGTGCGGCTGCCCGCGCACCTGCCCGCCTCCGGCCGCGCGATCCTGGCCCGGCTGCCCGCCGCGCAGGTGCGGGCGCTGTTCCCGGGGCGGGCGGCGTTCGTCGACCGGACCGGGCGCGGGCCCGCGCACCTGCCGGCGCTGCGCACGCTGCTGGCCGCCGAGCGCCGCCGCGGGTGGTCGGTGGAGGACGGTTTCGTCACGGCGGGCTTCGCCTCGGTCGCCGCGCCGGTGCTCGACCACGCCGAGCACCCGATCGCCGCGATCAGCACGACCTTCCGCCACGAGTGCGCCGAGCCGTGCGGGCTGCTGTGGGCCGAGCACGCCGAGGCGACCATCCGCGCCGCCGCCGAGCTGAGCGCCCGCATCGGCGGGCGCTAGGCCGTGTCGCAGCGAGAGCCGCGCCAGTTCACCCGCAGACGGCACAAGCGGACACGCCCGGATACGACTCCGGTGTCCGCGGCGGCCCGCCCGCACCGCCCTCGGGCGAACGATCACGACTCTCACCCACCCCAGGACCCTGTCGGCCTCGGTCAGCGCGCCGTGTCGCGTCCGCAGGTCGCTGACCACACAGCGGTGATCACGTCGCCGGGAAAGGGCTCGACCTGGGCGGACACCAGCGGTCGCACCGTCTCCCGCGCGTTCACGCCTCAACGCCTGTGGCCGGCAATGAATAGGTAGCGGTACCTAGGTCGGTACGGATTGTTCGATGCGCATATGCGCACGCAGGGTGTGCAGCACCTGTCTCACCCCTGCTCAGGAGACACCCATCATGAAGCTGCGCACCACGCTGGCCGCGTTGGCGGCGGCGGCCGTGCCGATCGCACTCGTCGTCGTCCCGTCCCAGGCCGCGACCGCGGCCCCGGACATCCCCCTGTCCTCGGTCAAGGCGCACCTGTCCCAGTTCCAGACCATCGCCACCAACAACGGCGGCAACCGCGCCCACGGCCGCCCCGGCTACCGGGCCGCGCTGGACTACGTCAAGGGCAAGCTGGACGCCGTCGGCTACCAGACGCAGGTCCTGCAGTTCACCTCCAACGGCGCCACCGGCTACAACCTGATCGCCGACTGGCCCGGCGGCGACGCCAACCAGGTCCTGATGGCGGGCGGCCACCTCGACAGCGTGTCCTCCGGTCCCGGCATCAACGACAACGGCTCGGGGTCCGCGGCGCTGCTGCAGATTGCGCTCACCGTCGCCGAGGAAGACCTGGCGCCGCAGAAGCACCTGCGCTTCGGCTGGTGGGGCGCGGAGGAACTGGGCCTGGTCGGGTCGAACAACTACGTCAACGGCCTGTCCTCCACCGAGCGCGCGAAGATCAAGGCGTACCTGAACTTCGACATGATCGGCTCGCCGAACCCGGCGTACTTCGTGTACTCGGCCTCGGGCGCGCCGAGCGGATCGCAGGCGCTGCAGGAGCTGCTGCAGACCGGCTTCCGCGACCGCGGCGTCGAGCCCGACCTGACCGCGCTCGGCGGGCGCTCCGACCACGCCGCCTTCGCCCGCGCGGGCATCCCCGTCGGCGGCACGTTCTCCGGCGCCGAGGGCACCAAGACCGCCGCCCAGGCCCAGAAGTGGGGCGGCACGGCGGGCCAGGCCTACGACCGCTGCTACCACAGCTCGTGCGACACGACCAGCAACATCAACGACACCTCGCTGGACCGCCACACCGACGTCGCCGCCTACGCCATCTACACCCTGGCGGGCACCGGCCAGCAGACCGACTTCGGCGTCCGCGTCGACCCGACCACCGTCGGCCTCGCCGTCGGCGGCTCCGGCACCGCGACGGTGCGCACCACCGCGGGCTCCGGGGGCGCCGAGCGGCTCGCCCTGTCGGCCAGCGGCCTGCCGTCCGGCGTCACCGCGACGTTCTCGCCGTCCTCAGTGGACTCCGGCGGCAACTCGACGCTGACCGTCTCGGCGTCGACGTCGGTCCAGCCCGGCAGCTACCCGATCCGCGTCACCGGCACCAACTCCGCGGGCACGGCGGTCACCGCCGACGCCACCCTCAGCATCCGCGCCGACGACCCGCCCGCCGACTTCCGTCTGGGCGCCAACCCCAGCAGCGTCACCGTGCGCACGAGCGGCAACGCCTCCACCGCCATCACCGCCACCGGGACCGGCGGCCAGCTCACCCTGTCGGCCTCCGGCCTGCCCAGCGGCGTCCAGGCCGAGTTCCAGCCGACCGCAATCCCCGTCGGCGGCGAGGCCAAGCTGACCTTCGTCGCCTCCTCGACGGCCACCGCCGCAACCACCACCGTCACCGTCACCGCCACCGACAACACCGGCCGCACCGCGACAACCCCGGTCAGCCTCACCGTCGAAGGCGGCACCCCGCCTGTCGGCGACGTCCGCGTGACGGCCACCCCGTCGAGCGGAACCGGCGCGCAGGGCCAGATGGTGCAGACCCAGGTCACCGCCACCGGCGGCACCGGCACCCTCACCCTCTCGGCCACCGGCGCCCCGTCGGGCACCCAGGTCTTCTGGAACCCCCAGACGATCGCCCAGGGCGGCGCCAGCACGGTCTGGTTCTTCACCAACTTCCAGACCCCGGCGGGCACCTACCCCATCACCGTGAAGGCGACGGCGGCTGACGGCAAGTCCGGCACCACCACCTTCACCCTGACCGTCACTCGCTTCGGCTACGGCTTCACCACCCCGAAGGCGCAGTGACAGGAGGGCGGGCAGCTCGCCCGATCCTGCCCGCCCACCGCAGGGAGGTAGCCCCGCGTCCGAGGTTCCAGGACGCGGGGCTATTTCCCTTCTGACGCCCACACCGGCTTGTCCGGGTCCGCCACGACAACGACAACGGCCCCGCGTCCCGTACCGGGACGCGGGGCCGTTGCCTGAATCCTTAGCTCAGCAGGCCGACCGAGGTCAGCCACTCCTGGGCGACCTTGGCCGCGTCCGGCTTCTCCGGCGCGTTGAGCTTGCCGTTCAGCTCGATCAGGGCCTCGGTGGTCAGCTTGGCGGAGATGCCGTTGAGGACCTCGGCGACCTCCGGGGTCGCCTTCGCCTTGTTGGCCAGGGGGACGACGTTCTGGGCGGCGAAGTTCGACTCCGGGTCCTCCAGCACGACGAAGCCGTTGGCGGTGATGGCCGGGTCGGTGGTGAAGAGGTCGGCGGCCAGGACGGCGCCGGTCTTGAGGGCGTCGACGGTCAGCGGGCCGCCGACGTCGAGGGACTTGTACTCCTTGATCTTCAGGCCGTACTTCTCCTGCAGGCCGGGGATGCCGTCGGCGCGCTTCTGGAACTCCGGCGGGCCGCCGAAGACGACGTCGTCGGACTTGGCCAGGTCGGCGATGGACTTCAGGCCGCGCTCGTCGGCGGTGGCCTTGGTGACGACGACGGCGTCCTTGTTCTCCGCGGCCGACTGCTCCAGCACGGTCAGCTCCGGCGGCAGCGCCGTCTGCAGCGCCTTGTAGACCGCGTCGGACTCGCTGGCGCCGGACTGGTCGCCGAGGTGGGTGAGCAGGACGCCGGTGTACTCCGGGATCAGGTCGATCGAGCCGTCGAGCAGGCCGGGGTAGTAGGTCTCGCGGCTGCCGATGTTGAGCTTGCGCTCGACGGTGATGCCCTTGTCCTCCAGGGCGGCGGCGTAGATCTCGGCGAGCAGGGTGCTCTCCGGGAAGTTGGCCGAGCCGACGGTGATCGTCCCGGCGGGGGCCGGGGAACCGCCCGGCGCCCCGGTCGTCGTGGCTGCGGGGGTCAGCGGGTCGGACCCGCCGCCGCAGGCCGCCAGGGCCAGCGTTGCGACCGCGGCGGTCAGGCCCGCGAGTGCGCGCTTCATCGAGATCTCCTCACTTGGTGGTTTCGCAGGCCCGGTGAGACCACCAGCCACTGCACGCCCGTCAAGACCAGCTCGACGAGCACGGCCAGCAGCGCGATGAGCACCGCGCCGCCCGCCATCTGCTCGAACTCCCGGAACGCGTACCCGTCGATGACGAAGCGCCCCAGACCGCCGAGGGAAACGAAAGCGGCGATGCTGGCGGTGGCGATCACCTGTAGCGTCGCCGTGCGCAGCGCGCCGAGGATCAGCGGCAGCGCGTTGGGCAGCTCGACCTTGAGCAGCACGTCGCGCTCGCGCATGCCCATCCCGCGCGCGGCGTCCACAACGGACCGGTCGACGTTGCGCACGCCCGCGTAGGTGCCCGCCAGCAGCGGCGGGATGGCGATGAGCACCAGCGCGATCGTCAGCGCCTCCACCGCCAGCAGCACGCCCATCGCCAGCACCAGCAGGATCAGCAGACCCAGCTCGGGCAGCGCGCGGAAGGAGTTGACGAACCCCACCACGAACGTCGTGCCCTTGTTCGTGTGTCCGATGTAGGCGCCGAGCGGGATCGCGATGACCGCGGCGATCAGGACGGCGACCGCGGTGTACTGCAGGTGCTCGGCGATGCGCTGCGGGATGCCCGGGGTGCCGAAGGTGGTGGTCCAGTTGGCCGGGTCGCTCAGCCAGCCCCACAGTTTGTCGAAGATGTTCACGCGCGCTCCCTGGCCCACGGGGTGAGCAGGCGCCCGACGACGTTGAGGATCGCGTCGACGATGAGCGCCAGCAGCAGGATCAGCACGATGCCCGCGATGATCTCGGCGTAGTTGGTGCGCTGGAAGCCCTCGGTGAGGAACCCGCCGAGCCCGCCGACGCCGATCAGCGCGCCCACGCTGACCAGGCTGATGTTGGACACCGCCGCGACCCGCACGCCCGCGATCAGCACCGGGACGGCCAGCGGCAGCTCCACGGCGAAGAAGCGGCCCGCGCGGCGGTAGCCCATCGCGGTGGCCGCGGCCGTCACCGACTCCGGCACGGCCGACAGCGCGTCGGCGACGGCGCGCACCAGCAGGGCGACGGTGTAGACGGTCAGCGCGACCTGCACGTTGAGCGGGTCGAGGATCTGCGTGCCGATGATCAGCGGCATCATCACGAACAGCGCCAGCGACGGGATCGTGTACAGCAGTCCGGCCGCGGGCACCAGGATCAGGCGGGCGATCCGCCAGCGGGCGGCGGCCCAGCCCAGCGGCAGCGAGATCAGCAGCCCGGCGACGACCGGGACGAGCGCCAGCCACAGGTGCTGCACGCTCACCCTGCCCAGGTCACCGAGGTGGTCGATGACCCAGTTCACGTCGGGACCTCCCCGGAGCGGCGGGCCGCTGCCAGGGCCTCGATGACGCTGGCCGCGTCCACCCCGCCGACGACGGCGCCGCTGTGGTCGACCGCGATGCCCCACGCCGACGGCGAGCTGAGCGCGGCGTCCAGGGCGTTGCGCAGCGACCCGGCGGTGCCCGCCGACTCGGAGTCCACTTCGTACAGTGAGCCGCCGGAGACGAGGTCGGACTCGGCGATCGCCGAATCCCCCTTGGCGGCGAGGATGTCCGAGGAGATCCAGCCCAGCGGCCGGTTGCCCTCGTCCACCACGACGGCCCACCCGGCGCGGGAGAGCTTGCCGCGCGCCTCGGCCGCGGCGATGCCCAGGGGCACGGTCGAGACCGGGCCGAGCGGGATCTGCTGCCCGTCGAGGAAGCCGAGCGCGCGGTAGCCGCGGTCGCGGCCGATGAAGGAGGAGACGAAGTCGTCCACCGGGGCGGCAAGCAGCGCGGCGGGCGTGTCGAACTGGGCGAGCTTGCCGCCCACGCGCAGCACGGCCACCTTGTCGCCGAGCTTGACGGCCTCGTCGATGTCGTGGGTGACGAAGACGATGGTCTTGCCCAGCTCGGACTGCAGCCGCAGCAGCTCGTCCTGCAGGTCCTCGCGCACGATCGGGTCCACGGCGCTGAACGGCTCGTCCATGAGCAGCACCGGCGGGTCCGCGGCGAGCGCGCGGGCGACGCCGACGCGCTGCTGCTGGCCGCCGGAGAGCTGCTTGGGGTAGCGCTTGCCGAGTTCGGCGGGCAGGCCCACCGTCTCCAGCAGCTCCGAGGCGCGGGCGCGGGCCGCGCGGCGGGTGGCGCCGGTCAGCAGCGGGACGGTGGCGATGTTGTCCAGGACACTGCGGTGCGGGAACAGACCCGCGTGCTGGATCACGTAGCCGATGCCGCGGCGCAGCTGCGCCGGATCGCGGTCGGTGATGTTCTCTCCCGCCAGGCGGATCTCACCCGAGCTGGCGTCGATCATGCGGTTGATCATCCGCAGCGAGGTCGTCTTGCCGCAGCCAG
This sequence comes from Actinokineospora guangxiensis, assembly GCF_042657845.1. Taxonomy (NCBI): domain Bacteria; kingdom Bacillati; phylum Actinomycetota; class Actinomycetes; order Pseudonocardiales; family Pseudonocardiaceae; genus Actinokineospora; species Actinokineospora guangxiensis. The sequence goes on from NZ_JBHSKF010000020.1 coordinate 25,433, forward strand.
ACGGTCCCACCAGGACGGTGACCTGGCGTTCCTCGGCGGTAAGGGTCAGTTCGTCCACAGCGACCGTGCCATCCGGGTAGCGCTTGGACACGGCTTGGAACTCGATCACCCGGGGCCCCTCCGGGTCGAGGACGGCACCTTGCCGGCCGTTCGCGACGCTCGACCCTAACCCGTTGGTCCGACTGTGGCAGGGCATCTCAAGATCCGGCATCCGCCGATCGGCCATCCGGCGCAGTCTCCGTAAGCTCGCCCGGTGTCCCTGACCTCGTTCCTCGCCGCCCGCGGCGTGCACGCCCGCGCCTTCCATCCCATCATCGGACTCCTCGCCGCGGACTGGCAGCCCCTGGACGAGCTGGTACGGGCGTCCGCCCTCCCGCGCAGGACCGTGGAAGACCTCCTGGCCTGCGAAGACGTCGAAAGTCGCGACGGCAGGTGGCGCCTGGCCGCCCCCGTGCCTGCCATCCCGGAGCGCGCGTCCCTGGACGGCATGGCCACCGTCCTGAAGAACGTCCCCCGCCCCCTGCGCGCCCTCGACCACGTCCAAGCCGACCTGGCGACGGTCCGCAAGCGCGCCGAGTGGCTGGATGACACCTACGCACTGACCGGCGCTCACCTCGTCTGTGTCGGAGACCACGACCTGACCGCCCTCGCCGCGTGCATGGCCCGCCCCACCTTGCGGGCCACCGTCATCGACGTCGACGACCGCCTCCTGGAGTACGTCGACACGGTGGCGACCTCACTGGGTCTGCCCATCCGCTGCCTGCACGCCGACTTCCGCTTCGGCCTGCCCCCCGCCGTGGCGGGAACCGCCGACCTGGTCTTCACCGACCCGCCGTACACCCCCGAGGGAATGCGCCTGTTCCTGGCCCGAGCCGTCCAAGCCCTGCGCGGTCCCGAAGGCCGGGTGATCGCCGCCTACGGCTACAGCAAGCTCGCCCCCACCCTGGGCCTGAAGGTCCAGCGCGAGATCCTCTCCCTGGGCCTGGTCACCGAAGCCGTCCTCCCCGCCTTCAACCGCTACCACGGCGCTCAGGCCGTAGGCAGCGCCGCCGACCTCTACGTCCTCCAGCCCACCTCCTCAACCCCCACCCAGGCCACCACCCCCACCGCCATCTACACCCACGGCCCGCAATCCCTGGAAGCCACCACCACCGCACCCGAAGCCGTCGGAGCCCTGCTGGCCAAGTCCGGCGCCACCACCCTCACCCCACCGGACTGGACCTCCCCCTACCCCCGAGGCCCCTTGGCCTTCGACCTCACCCCCGACCCCGGCCCCTGGCTCTCCCGAGTCCTCCTGGCCGCCCCCCGAACCCCCGTCACCGCCCTGGTGGCCAACAACCACCCCGACACCACCAACCAAGCCGCCCAGGAATCCCTCAAGTCCTTGCTGGCCAACAAGTTCACCCTGACCTTCCACCGCAGCACCCCCACCAACAAGCACGCCGTCATCACCGCCACCCCCCTCCCCGCCACCACATCAGCGGCCGACCTCCTGAACCGCCCCCACGGCAAACTCGCCAACATCTGGCGAGAAGCCCTCATCAAGCACGCCCCCACCCCCCTCACCAAGCGCGACGCCCGAGCCCGGGTGTCAACCCTGGCCCCGAACCTCACCGACGAGCGCCTGATCGACCTCCCCCGCCACCAGGTAGCCCACGTCCTCACCACCGCCGCCGAATAGCTCCTCCTCCGCGCGGCGCACGAGGACGAACACCAGCCGACAACGTTCGGCTTGGCCCGACCTGGCCTTGCCCGAGGCCAACCCCATCGGACCCCGCCCACCCAACGCACCCACCCGCGGAGCCGAGCGAATATCCGGCCCCCCGCCGCCAGGTTATCCAGGCACACCCTCTCACCGCACCCAGCACACGACACCCTGTGGACAACCGAGGCACCCCGACGCGCGAGCCCTTCAGCTCCGCCCTTCCTCCACGTACCGCTTCAAGTTCGCCAACGTCGACGCGATGTTCGCCTTGTTCAACCCCACCCGATCCGGCTCCCCCGTGATCATGATCGCGAACGGGATGAACCACGGCGGAACCTGTAGCCAGTTCGTCTCAGTCACCAGACATCCCTCGGGAACCGAGGAAACCTCATACTCCCACCGGGAGATCAACGTCTTGAACGGCGTCCGCACCGTGTAGGCGAACCGCAGCCCAGGCTCGCACTCCACCACCGTGCACGTCGTCGTCCACCGACGCCAGCCGTTCCGGTTGCTCCCGCTGAACCGAGCCCCCACCTCAGGAGCCCCCGAGGAGAGCCACTTGCAGCTCACCAGCTCCGATGCGAACTCAGCCATGAGCACCGGATCGGACACGCACGCCCACACCTCCGAGACCGGCGCGTCGATCACGACCTGCCCACGAGCCGTGGGTTCCGCTGCGATGGCTGTCATGTCACCAAGCAGACCAGCAACCACCCTCGGACACAATGCCCCGTTCTTGCGCCCCGCAACCACAGGATCTGCTCACGCCCCGTTGGGAATCCGTACCGGCCCCTGCTTGAGCAGTTCACGGAACCGCTCGGCGGGCAGCGGCCGCGACATCAGCCACCCCTGGTAGGCGTCCACCCCCACCCCCCGCAGCACGTGGAACTGCGTGGCGTTCTCCACCCCTTCGGCGACGCACCGCCGTCCCATGGCCCGCGCCATGTCCACCAGCGCACGCGCGACCGCGAAGTCCGAGGCGTCCGTCGCCACCCCGGAGACGAACCGCCGGTCGATCTTGATGATCTGCGCGGGCAGCTCCTTCAGCCGGGCCAGCGACGAGTACCCCGTCCCGAAGTCGTCGACCGCGAAGCGCACCCCCCGCTCCACCAGCTCGTCCATCGCCTCGCGGCTGCGTGACGGCAGATCGATCAAGCTGGTCTCCACCAGCTCCAGCACCACCCGGTCCCAGGACAGCCCGGTGGCCGCCACCGCCGCCGAGACCGTGTCCACGAAGTCGGGGTCGCCCGGCACCAGGCCGCCGAGGTTGACCGCGATGCCCACGCCGCCGCCGAGCGTGCCGCCCGCCAGCTGCGGCCAGTCCGACGCCTCGGCGAACGCCGCGCGCAGCACCCAGCGGTCGAGTTCGCCGAGGAGGTCGCCCTGCTCGGCGACCGGCAGGAAGTCGCCGGGCATGAGCAGGCCGCGCTCGGGATGCGGCCAGCGGACGAGGGCCTCGGCGCTCAGGATCGTGCCGTCGGAGCCGACGACCGGCTGGTAGTGCAGGATCAGCTGGTCGTTGGCGATGGCCTCGCGCAGCTGGCCTTCCAGCATCATCTGGCTGTTGGCCGAGGCGATCAGCGCGGCGCTGGCCAGCGACACCCGCCCCGTGCCGCGCTCCTTGGCGGCGAACATGGCCGCGTCGGCGTAGCGCAGCAGGTCGGCGCCGGTGGTCTCCGGGCCGCTGGGGACGGCCGCGCCGATGCACGCCGAGACCCGCAGCAGCTGCCCGCGCACCGGAACCGCCGTGCGCAGCAGGCCCGCCGCGGTGTTGGCCAGCGCCTCGACCCCGCCCGCTTCGGCGACGTCGGAGCAGATCACCACGTACTCGTCGCCGGACATGCGCGCCACCGTGCACGAGGGCGGCAGGCCGCGCTCCAGGCGCCGGGCCAGGGCGGTGATCAGCTCGTCGCCGACGTCGTGGCCGAGGGAGTCGTTGACGCGCTTGAAGTTGTCGACGTCGCAGAACAGCAGGGCGATGCGGTCGAAGTCGCGGCCGCCGAGCAGCTTGCCCAGCAGCTCCTTGACCGCGGCCCGGCCCGGCAGGCCGGTCAGCTCGTCGTGGGTGGCCTGGTAGCGCAGGCGCTCGGCGGCGCGGCGGCGGTCGGTGACGTCGGCGAAGACGACCAGCCAGTAGCGCTGGCCGTCGTCGGAGACCGACACCGTCGAGGTCAGCTCGCAGTAGACCGGCTTGCCCGCGGCGGCCATCAGCACGCACTGGCCGCTCTGGAAGGCGCGGGCGCGGCGCGGTTCGCGGTCGTCGGGGTGGGTGAGCTGGTCGGCGGTCATCCCGCGCAGCCGCTCCAGGTCCATGCCCAGCAGCGAGCACAGCGCGTCGTTGGCGTCGACGAGCCTGCCCGCGTCGTCGAAGAGGCCGATGCCGACCGGGGTGATGGCGACCAGGTCGGTGAAGCGCTTGCTGGAGCGCTGCATGCGCGTCTCGGTCGAGCGCTGCTCGGTGACGTCCTGCGCGGTGCCGATCATCACGACCGGATCGCCGTCGGGGCCGGCGGCCTCGCCGCGGATGCGGAACACGCGGCGCTTGCCGTCGGGGCGGATGACGCGGTGCTCGCACTCGACGGGGCGGTGCGTGGTGGCCAGCTCCTGCCAGCGCTGGTCGACCCAGCCGCGGTCGTCCGGATGGACGATCTTCATGTAGTCCGAGTAGGAGATGGGCGTGCCCGGTTCGACGCCGCCCAGCTCGTAGAGCATGGACGACCACAGGCACTCGCCGGTCTCGGTGTTCCACTCCCAGGTGCCCAGCCTGGCCACCCGCTGGGCCTCGCGGAACAGCCTGCTCTCCTGGCTCAGCAGCCGTTCGAGGTGGCGGACCTTGGTGACGTCCTGGACCGTGCCGTGGATGCGTTCGCCCTGGTCGCGGATGGTGCGGGCGCGCACGAGGAAGACCCGGTCGCCGTCGCCGTCGCGCAGCTCGACCTCGACGGGCTGGGTCGAGCGGTGCGCGTGCACGCGGGCGCGGAACTCGGCCAGGCGCTCCCGGTCGTCCGGGTGAACCAAGGCGGCCAGCTCCTCGATCGCGGTGTCGCGGCCGACGCCGACCAGCGAGCGCAGCCCGTCGGACAGGTAGATCTCGCCGGAGTCCAGGTCGAGCATCCAGGAGCCGAGCCTGGCGATGCGCTGCGACTCCAGCAGGAGCGCTCGCTCGGTCGACGGATCGTCGTCATAGGTGACGACGGCTGGGTCGACGACGACGGGTTCCTCGACGGCGGGCGTGGCGGCCTCCGGGCTCTGGGCCTGGCCACCGGGGTCGAACCCGGTGGCAGGGACCCTGGGCGGTCCGCCGCGCACGACATGCTCGGCCACGGCGCGTTCCCTCCACCCTCGACGAGTAGGCGGGGTGGGCACCGCTGCCGAGCATCCCGCCGGGCCCTCAGGCTACCCCGTCTTCTTTCGCTGCCCGCGCCACCGCCGCGGCGACCTCGGGAGCGACCCTGGGGTCGAGGGCGCTGGGCACGATCCTGTCAGCGGCAAGGTCCTCTTCCGCAACTCCCAGGATGGCGTCCGCGGCGGCCAGCTTCATGCCCTCGGTGATGCGCCGGGCGCCGGAGTCCAGCGCCCCGCGGAAGATGCCGGGGAAGGCGAGCACGTTGTTGATCTGGTTCGGGAAGTCGCTGCGCCCGGTGGCCACGATCGCCGCGTGCCGGGCGGCCACGGCGGGGTGGATCTCCGGCTCGGGGTTGGACAGGGCGAAGACGATCGGGTCGGGCGACATCGCGCCGACCAGCTCGACCGGCAGCTTGCCCGCGGACAGGCCGACGAAGACGTCGGCGCCGTCGAGGGCCTCGGCCTGGCCGCCGCGCAGCCCGGCCTTGTTGGTGACCGCGGCCATCTCGCGCTTGATGGGGTTCAGGCCGTCGCGGTCGGGGTGGATGATGCCTCTGGAGTCCAGCAGCGTGATGTCGCCGACGCCCGCGGCCAGCAGGATCTTCGCGCAGGCGATGCCGGCCGCGCCCGCTCCGGCGATCACGACCCGCTGCCCGCCGAGGTCCCGGCTGAGGACCTTGTTGGCCCCGCGCAGGGCGGCGAGCAGCACGATGGCGGTGCCGTGCTGGTCGTCGTGCATGACCGGGCAGTCCAGCGCCTCGATCAGCTTCGCCTCCAGCTCGAAGCAGCGCGGGGCGGAGACGTCCTCCAGGTTGACCGCGCCGAAGGAGGGCCGCAGCCGCACGAGGGTCTCGACGATCTCGTCGACGTCGGTGGTCTCCAGGACCAGCGGGATCGAGTCGAGTCCGCCGAAGGTCTTGAACAGGGCCGCCTTGCCCTCCATGACCGGCAGCGACGCGGCCGCGCCGATGTCGCCGAGACCGAGCACCGCCGTGCCGTCGGAGACCACGGCCACCAGCCGCGAAGCCCAGGTGTAGCGCTCGGCGAGCTTCGGGTCGCGGGCGATGGCGCTGCTCACCTTCGCCACCCCGGGGGTGTAGGCGATCGCCAGCGACCGCGGGTCCGCGAGGGGCTTGGTCACCGCCACGCCGAGCTTGCCGCCCTCGTGCGCGGTGAAGATCTCCTCGTCGGTGACGGGTGCTGTCACGGTGTCCTCGTTCAGTGCGGTCATGGGCGTCCCTCCTGCTCGCACCGCCGGGAACTGCTCGGCGCGGAAACGGGGTGTCGCCGGAAGGTAGCCCTGAGTGCTGACACTCGACTGGCGTTCAGGGCGCGCTCTCGGCTGGTGTGGAAGGTGCGGGAACCCGGGGGTGTGGGTCCGCGGAGTGGCGCCGGTCGGGCACCGCGGTGGCCACAGTGTGGCAGCAGCGATCACGGTTGTCTGCGGCGGATATCACAAACAGACGAGCTTTTTCGCAGGTCAGAAGCGGTTTCGCAAGACGTCCGTCCGGTTTGCGAGCGCCGGTTAACAAGTTCGGAGCGTGACTGAACAGTTCCTTGTCCGGCACGCACTACGCTTGCCTCGTGCACATCCGCGAGCTTGCGATCCCCGGTGCGTTCGAGTTCACCCCCCGCTCTTTCCCGGACGACCGCGGCGTGTTCGTCTCCCCGTACCAGTCCGACGCCCTGTTCGAGGCGGTCGGCCACCGCATGACCGTCGCCCAGACGAACCACAGCATCTCCCGGCGGGGCACCATCCGCGGCATCCACTTCGCGGACGTGCCGCCGTCGCAGGCGAAGTACGTGTACTGCCCGCGCGGGGCGCTGCTCGACGTCGTGATCGACATCCGCGTCGGCTCCCCCACCTTCGGCAAGTGGGACGTCTCCCGCCTGGACGCCGTCGACTGCCGCTCGGTGTACGTGCCCGAGGGGGTGGGCCACGGCTTCATCGCCCTGGAGGACGACACGGCGATGAACTACCTCTGCTCGACCCCGTACAACCCGGCGGGCGAGCACGGCATCACGCCGATGGACCCCAAGCTGGCCCTGCCCTGGCCCGCCGACATCGAGCCCCTGCTCTCCCCCAAGGACGTCGCCGCGCCCACCCTCGACGAGGCCCTGGCGGCCGGCCTGCTCCCCCTGTACTCCGACTGCCTGGCCTTCTACGACAAGCTGCGCAGCTCCTAGCGCCGCCGCTGCACCGCTCTCCGGCGCCGCGTCCCGAGCCTGGACCCTCCGGGCTACAGACGCCGAGGTCGAGGCCACAAGCGAGCCCGCACCACCGCGTGCACCCGCGCGGACCCGAGCTGCCGCGAGTCGGTGGACCCGAACTCGTTGTCCCCCCGCACGTGCCACCCACCCCCCTCCGCCCGCACCGCCCGCTTCACGCTGAGCTGCCCGGGCCGCCCAGCCCAACTGACCAGCACCACGGCCCCCGCCACGACCTTGCCCCTGGTGGCGAGCACCACATCCCCGTCCCCCAGAGTCGGCGACATCGACGGCCCCCGCACCACCACCCGCCGAACCGGCCACCACCCGAGCGGTCCCACTTCGATCACCTCCACCTGCCCGCCCGGGATGCCCGGAGTAGGGTCGATCGCGTCGGAGCATCCCCTTTTGCAAGCCTGGAGGAACAATGCGACTCCTGTCGCGATTCTTCTCCCCGCGCCTGGAGGCCACCGCGCACTGCGACCTCCCCTGCGGCGTCTACGACCCGGCTCAGGCCCGCATCGAAGCCGAGTCCGTCAAAGCGGTCCAGGAGAAGTACCAGAACAACGAGGACCCCGAGTTCCGCACCCGGGCCGTCCTCATCGCCGAACAGCGCAGCGACCTGGTCAAGCACCACCTGTGGGTCCTGTGGACGGACTACTTCAAGCCCCCTCACTTCGAGAAGTACCCCCACCTCCACGACCTGTTCAACCGCGCCACCAAGGCAGCGGGCGCCTCGGGCACCAAGGGCTCGATGGACCCCGCCACCGGCGCGGCACTGCTGGACCTGATCGCGGAGATCGACAAGATCTTCTGGGAGACCAAGCAGGGCTGACGCTAGATGGTCGGCGCCGACCATCGGAGTTCCGGTGGTCGGCGCCGACCATGTTCGTGGACGTTCTCACCAGTCGGACTCATCGATCAACCCGTTGGCCCTACCGTTGTTGATCTCGGCGACCTCAGCTCGGTACCGCGCGAGGAGCGTCTCGTTGGCCGCCGACGTCAGCACCATCCGGATGGGCAGGAGGTCAGGGGTGCCCGCCACCTCAGGCAGCCGGTCCACGTGAGCGACGAGGTCGTCGATGAACCGGTCGATGGCGGCAATCTCGTCGTCCAAGAGCCGCGAGAGGGCGTCCCTGGCCGCCGCCAACCCCGTGGGCACGTAGATGTTCCGCACGTGCCCGGTCCAATCCAGCATGCGCTCCAGGAGTTCCAGCAGTCGCCTCGCCAGGTGCCTGATCCGCTCGGCGTCCCCGTCTCGCCGAAGGCCCACTCCTGGACGTGCGGTTTCAGGATGTTGTCCAGCTGTTCGCGGAATCCGCCGACCATGCCGAGCCTGGTGTTGAAGATCCCCAACGCCACCGTGAGACTAGCGGGGGCGAAGACTAAGCCCGCCAGGCGCATCTCGTGGTCCATCACCTTCTCGGCGAAGCCCTCCGACTGCCAGAGCCTCAGGTCGATGTAGCCGACCGTCTCGGCAATGCCGGGCACGGAGGTCTCATCGAATCTGGCTGGGAGGCTGCGACGCTGCCTGCGCTCACCCGCGAACGACAGGCAGACGTCGTAGCGGTACGTGCGCACGTCCCCCCTGGTGCTGGTTGGTCTCAACCTGGGTGATGGGGCGAGAGGGGTCAAGCGGAGGCCTGGATTGGGAAACCTGGATCAGACCGGTGACACCCGAATGGTGATCGTCGCGCTGACCACCTCGATGCCGTGGCGGTCGCGGATCGAGACCGGGACGGGGACGTCCACCGGCTCGGTGGGGAACTCGGGGATGCCGTCCAGGCGGGCGACGGCGTGGAGGCTGGTCTTGGCCTTGGAGATGTAGCGGACCGTCATGCCCGCGGGGATCCAGCGGTGGGTGGGGGGAACCGTGGCTTCGGCGAGCATGCCCATGGCGATCTCGGCCAGGTTGCAGGCGGCGATGGCGTGGAAGGTGCGGATGTGGTTGTGGACGCCCCACCACTTCGGGGCGCGCACCTCGCAGTGGCCGGGGCGCAGGGCGACCACCGTTGGCAGGATCGTGCCGAAGTAGGGGACCCGCAGGACCATTCCGGCCGAGAAGAGGCGGTGGCCCAGGGGGACGGTGGAGAGGCGCTGCCAGAGGCGGTAGGTGGCGGTCGTCGCGGTCACGGACGACAAGCTACCCATGGGTAACAAGTTCGGCAAGGTCGTCGGGGCGGCAGCGGGGTGGGAACCGGCATAGGGTCGTGGAATGGCTGTCTACCTGCTGCGACACGGTGAGACCGAGTGGTCGGCGAACGGCAGGCACACCTCGCGGACGGATCTGCCGCTCACCGAGCGCGGCACACGGGGGGCGCGTCGGGCCGGGGAGATCCTGCGGCCGCTCCTGGACGAGGCGCCGTTCGTCATCAGCAGTCCCAGGCAGCGGGCGCTCCAGACCGCCGAGTTGGCCGGGCTCAGCGTGGACGAGGTGACCGAGGACGTCCGCGAGTGGGACTACGGCGACTACGAGGGGCTGACCACGCCACAGATCCGCGAGACCGTCCCCGGCTGGACCGTCTGGACGCATCCCAGCCCCGGCGGTGAGACCGCCGAGCAGGTCACCGCGCGGGCGAACGCGGTCCTGGAGCGGGTGCGCGGCGGGAACACCGTCATCGTGGGGCACGGGCACTTCGGGCGGGTGCTCGCCGCCGCCTGGATCGGGCAGCCCGCGGCGTTCGGGGTGCACTTCGCGTTGGTGGCCGGTGGGGTTACCGTGCTGGGCGACGAACGGGGAGTGCCGCAGGTGAAGGCGCTCAACCTCACCTAGGAGAGCCATGATCCGGCGGGTCGCCGAGTCCGATGTGGCCGACGTGGTCCGGCTCGTGCACGAGTTGGCCGAGTACGAGCGGGCCGCGCACGAGTGCCACCTGACCGACGAGCAGCTGCGGGCGGCGCTGTTCGCCGAGAGTCCGGCGCTGTTCGGGCACGTCGCCGAAGTGGACGGCGAGGTGGTCGGGTATGCCTTGTGGTTCCTCAACTTCTCCACCTGGCGCGGCACGCACGGGATCTACCTGGAGGACCTGTACGTCAAGCCGCACCTGCGCGGCGGCGGGCTCGGCAAGGCGATGCTGACCGAGCTGGCGCGCGAGTGCGCGGCGCGGGGCTACCAGCGGCTGGAGTGGTGGGTGCTGGACTGGAACGAGCCCAGCATCGGCTTCTACAAGAAGCTCGGCGCCGTGCCGATGGACGAGTGGACCGTCTTCCGCCTCACCGACGACGCCTTGGCCGACCTGGGCGGCTAGCTCTCCTCGGGGGCGCTCCCCTGCGCCCACTCGACCGACGCGGGCAGGAACAGCAGCACCAGCGCCGCCGCGCACAGCGCCGCGATGGGGATGCCGTACAGCGGCTGCCCGGACGGCCCGATCACGTACCAGGAGACGCCCAGCAGCAGCAGCTGCAGCACGATCGACGGACCGCGCGCCCAGTGCTTGCCGAGCACCAGCCCGACCCCGCAGGCCAGCACGCCGCCCGCGAGCACGGCGAAGTACGCCGCCTCGCCGTAGACGTTGGCGCCCTGCTCCGAGGCGCCACTGAGGCCGCTGATCACCAGCAGGACCGCGAAGACGACGCCGGCGGCGCCCTGCAGGCACACCAGCAGGCCCGCGCCGAGCACGGTCCGAGGGGAGTCCAGACGCACGAGCTGAGGCCTTCCAGGGGCGATGACGGTGCGTGATGTCCGCCCGATCGTATGCCACCCGGACGGCCGGTCGCCGGGTGGCAACGGACAGTGAATGATCGAACCATCAACTTCCTCGTGATCGAGCGGGCAGACGGTCGTCTGGGTGCACCTGCCGATCGAGGGATTCGACGGCAGGAGGGAGCGGGTACTCCAACCGCATGAACTCACCCATCTCGGTGGCCCGACGGCGTGGCGGCTCGACCGGGTGCCTTACGCTGCGGTAATGCGCGCTGTCCTAGTGGTGAACCCGAGGGCTACCGCGACGACGGCGGCGGGCCGCGATGTGCTGGCGCGGGCGCTGGCCAGCCAGCTGAAGCTGGACGTGGTCGAGACCGACTACCGGGGCCACGCCCTGGTGGCCGCCGCGCAGGCCCGCGAGGAGGGCGTCGACCTCGTCGTCGCCCACGGCGGCGACGGCACGGTCAACGAGGTGGTCAACGGCCTGCTCCAGAACGGCCCCGGCGGCCCGGCCCTCGGCGTGGTGCCCGGCGGGTCGGCGAACGTGTTCGCCCGCGCGCTCGGCCTGCCCCGCGACCCGGTGGAGGCCACGCACGCGCTGCTCACGGCCGTGACGCAGGGCCGCAGCCGATCCGTGGGGCTCGGCCGGGTGGAGACCTCCGAGGGCGGGCGCTGGTTCACCTTCAACGCGGGCATGGGCTGGGACGCCGACGTGGTCGCCGACGTCGACCGCAAACGCGGCAAGAAGGCCAGCCCGGCGCTGTACGCGCGCGTCGCGCTGGCCCGCTACCTGCGGGGCGAGCGGCACGAGATGTCCGTGGAGATCCCCGGCCAGGAGCGCCTCGAAGGCCTGCGCCTGGTGTTCGTCTCCAACACCGACCCGTGGACCTACCTCGGGTCGCGCCCGGTGCGGCTGAATCCCGAGGCCAGCTTCGAGGACGGCCTCGGGGTGTTCGCGCTGCGCTCGCTCGGGCCCGCGACGGTGCTCCGGCACGTGCGGCAGGCGCTGAGCGCCAAGGGCGTCCGCGCCGGCCGCAGGCTGGTGCACCAGGACGACGTCGACACCCTGCTGGTCAGCGCCAAGGAACCGGTCAAGTTGCAGTGTGACGGAGATCTCATCGGCGAGTTCGACGCCGTCCGGTTTCGGGGAGTGGCGGGCGCGGTAACTGTCATCGGGTGACGGTTGTGCCTGCTGCGGTCCAGACCAGGGCCTCGCGAGACCCGATCGTTGCACTCCGCAGCGGATACGCGCAGACGTCGATCTTTCGGGTGAGTTCACTCACCGGGTCGGGATGAACCCTTGACATCCCGCCAGTTCGTGAAAGCATTCACAAGCACCCCGACGACCGGATGACGAACTGTGGCGCGGATCAACGCGCCCGTAGCGAGGAGCAATCAGCAATGGACTGGCGCCACCGCGCGGCCTGCCGAGACGAGGACCCCGAACTGTTCTTCCCCGTGGGAACGAGCGGTCCCGCCCTGTCTCAGGTCGCTGAGGCGAAGGCCGTTTGCACCCGCTGCCCCGTCACCGCCTCTTGCCTGGCCTGGGCGCTGGATAGCGGACAGGACGCGGGCGTCTGGGGCGGGATGAGCGAAGACGAGCGCCGCGCACTCAAGCGCCGCAACGCTCGCACGCGGGCACGCAGCAACGCCTGAGCTTCGATTCACCGTATGTAGTCGATAGACCGCAGAAGCCCCGGTGTCGAATACGACACCGGGGCTTCTGCATTCATTCACTGAGGCTTTCCTTAGTGAATGCGGAACAAGACGCGCGTTCGGTTAACGCCGATGCGACAACGGCACCCGCAGGACCGCCTCGGTCCCCTTGGGTTTGTGTGTGCGCAGCGATAGCGACCCGCGCAGCTCCGACTCCACCAGCGTGCGCACGATCTGCAGCCCGAGACCGTTCGTGCGCTCCAGCGAGAACCCCTTGGGCAGCCCGCGGCCGTCGTCGGAGACCACCACGTCCAGCCACCGCGCCGAGCGGTCGGCGGACACGATGACCTCGCCGGAGCGGCCCGTCGGGTAGGCGTGCTCGACAGCGTTCTGCACCAGCTCGGTCAGCACCATGACCAGCGGCGTCGCCACCTCCGACTGCACGACCCCGAACTGGCCGGTCTTGCGCACCTTCACGTGGTTCTCCGGCACCGCCACGTCGCCGACCATCGGGATGACCTTGTCGACCAGGGCGTCGAGGTCCACCCGCTCGTCCACCGACGTCGACAGCGTCTCGTGCACCAGGGCGATGGCCGCGACCCGGCGCACCGACTCCGCCAGCGCCTCCTTGGCCTCCGGGCTGCTGGTGCGCCGCGACTGCAGCCGCAGCAGGGCGGCCACGGTCTGCAGGTTGTTCTTCACCCGGTGGTGGATCTCGCGGATCGTGGCGTCCTTGGACATCAGCGCGCGGTCGCGGCGGCGCACCTCGGTGACGTCGCGGCACAGCACCAGCGCGCCCGCGGCCTTGCCGCCGGGGCGCAGCGGCAGCGCCCGGAACAGCACCGCGGCGCCGCGGCGGGACTCGGCCTCAGCGCGCATGCTCGGCTTGCCGTCGAGGGCCAGCAGGATGCGCTGGGCGATCTCGGTGGCGTCGAACGGGTCGGCGATGAGCGTGCGGGTCAGCGGGGCCAGCCGGGTGCCGACGAGGTCGGCCGCGTGGCCCATGCGGTGGTAGGCGCTCAGCGCGTTCGGGCTGGCGAAGACGACCGCGCCCGCGGTGTCCAGGCGGATCAGGCCGTCGCCGACGCGGGGGCTGGTGTGCACGTCCGGCGAGGGCTCGGGGGTGGGGAAGGCGCCGTCGGCGACCATCTGGCACAGGTCGCCTGCGATGCCGAGGTAGGCGATCTCCAGGCCGCTGGGCACCCGCGGCACCGCCAGGTTCGTCTCCCGCGACAGCACCGCGACGACCGTGCCGCGGAAGGTCACCGGGATGGCCTCGCGGCGCACCGGCACCCCCAGGTACCAGCGCGGGTCCTCCTCGCGGCAGATGCGGCGCTCGGCGGCGGCGCGGCGCAGCTGCGGGTGTTCGACGCGGTCGATGAACGAGGAGACGACGTCGTCGGGATGGGCGGTGGGCGCGGTGGTCGGGCGGGCCTGCGCGACGCAGACGAAGCGGTCGGCGCGGTCGGCCCGCTCGACGTCGATGGGCACCCAGAGCAGGAAGTCGGCGAACGACAGGTCGGAGAGCAGCTGCCACTCGGCCACGACGAGCTGGAGGTGGTCGACGGCCGCGCCGGGCAGGTTCGTGTGCTCGGCGACCAGGTCGGAGAGAGTGGACACGCCCCATCCAACCATCCGGCGGGGGCGTCGGCCCTGGCGGAACGCGCCGCGGGCACGTGGCAGAATCGCGGGTGGAACACGTGTTGCCGTTGTGCTGACGGCGCCCAAGCACCAGAGGAGATCCGATGTCGAAGCGCGCTCGCAAGCGTCGTGACCGCAAGAAGGGCGGCGCCAACCACGGCAAGCGTCCCAACGCCTGACGTGCGAAAAAGGCCCCGGGCGACCGGGGCCTTTCTCATGTCTGGGGTGGCGCGCCCTTGTACTCGATGACCGTCGCCCTGATCGAGGCGCGCAGCCGCTCCTTGAACTCGATGGTGGCCGAGTCGCCGCCGCACTTGCGGGCGAGCAGCAGCTTCAGGTGCTCCTCCAGCCCGTACTCCTCCAGGCAGGGGCTGCACTCGTCCAAGTGCTCCTGCAGGGCCGCCCTGCGCTGCGGGTCGCACTCCTGGTCGAGGAACTCCCACACCTCGCTGAGCACGTCCGTGCAGGAGGTCTTGTGGTGGTTACCGCAGCTCACCGTCCGACCTCCTGTTTCGCCGTCCGCAGGAACCCGCGCTCGCGGGCCACGTCGGCCAGCTGCTCGCGCAGCTGGCGCCGACCCCGGTGCAGTCGGGACATCACCGTACCGATGGGCGTGCCCATGATCTCGGCGATCTCCTTGTAGGCGAAGCCCTCGACGTCGGCCAGGTACACGGCCAGCCGGAACTCCTCGGGCAGCTGCTGCAGCGCGGCCTTCACGTCAGTGTCGGGCAGCTGGTCGAGTGCGTCCATCTCCGCGCTGCGCAACCCGGTCGAGGTGTGCTGCTCGGCGCGGGCGAGCTGCCAGTCGGCGATCTCGTCGGTGGGCGACTGCTGCGGCTGGCGCTGCTTCTTGCGGTAGCTGTTGATGTAGGTGTTGGTCAGGATGCGGTACATCCAGGCCTTGAGGTTGGTTCCCTCGCGGAACGAGGCGAACGCCGCGTACGCCTTGAGGAAGGTCTCCTGGACCAGGTCCTCGGCGTCGGCGGGGTTGCGCGTCATCCGCAGAGCGGCCGCGTAGAGCTGGTCCAGCAGCGGCATGGCGTCGCGCTCGAAGCGTTCGGCCAGCTCAACGGCGGTGTTGGCCTCCGTCTGGGGCACCGCGTTCCTTCCCGTGTTCAGGCGCGCTTGTGGCTTCACCGAGGTTACCCGGGCCCGGCCGGTCCGGCTGTGGGCCGAGCCACTGGCGCGGCGTGACGTTGGGCGCTCAAGGAGCATTTCGGTGGACACGTCAACCTCAACGCGGTCGCCCCGCCCGGCATTCCCTAGGGTGGTGCCCCGTGGCAGGACGAGGCACACCGGCGACAGCTCTGCTGGTCAAGCACAAGATCGCGCATTCCGTGCACGCCTACGAGCACGATCCGCGCCAGCCGTTCGGCCTGGAGGCGGCGGCGGCGATGGGCGTCTCACCCGACCGGGTGTTCAAGACGCTGCTGGCCGAGGTCGACGGCGCGCTGTCGGTCGGGATCGTCCCGGTCGACGCGCAGCTGGACCTCAAGGCGCTGGCGGCGGCCCTGGGCGGCAAGAAGGCGAAGATGGCCGATGTCGCGGTGGCCGAGCGGGTCACCGGGTACGTGGCGGGCGGCATCTCCCCGCTCGGGCAGCGCAAGCGCCTGCCGACGGCCTTGGACTCCTCGGCCCTGGACCTGCCGACGATGTTCTGCTCGGGCGGCAGGCGCGGCCTGGAGATCGAACTCGCCGCGACCGACCTGGTGGCCCTGCTCTCGGCCACCGTCGCCGACATCGCGGCGCGCCAGGCGGTGGCCGGATGACGCGCGTGGAGCCGACAGCGGACGGATTCCGGGTGGTCGGGGCGGACGGACGGGCGATCGAGCTGGCCTGGGCCGATGTCGTGGCGGTGTCGGCCTACGCCGTCGACGCCATCGTGCACGTCGTGCGCCACCTCGACTTCGCGCTGGTCGACGGCTCGGCGATCGAGGTCAGCGCCCAGGTCGACGGGTGGGAGGTGGTGCTGGACGGCATCGCCTGCCACCTCGCCGTCCAGGTCGCCGACGTGGCCGCGGCGATCGGCTCGCTGTCCCCGGACGGCGACGTCCAGACGGTGGCGCTCGCGCGGTGACCGGGCTAGGCCGTGTTTCCGATGTGGGGTGCGGGAGAGTCGTGATCAGTTCGCCCGCACCCCACATCGGAAACACGGGCTAGTCCAGCGGGCGCAGGATGCGGCCCAGCCACTCCTCGACCGAGCGGGACAGGGTGGCGGGCTCGCGTTTGAGGGAGTGGTCGCCGGGCAGGGCGACGATCTCGCGGTGGTGGGCCGGGGTGGGCTGGCCGAAGGGGTCGTTCTCGCCCTGGACGATCAGCACCGGGACGGTGACGGCGTCCAGTTCGGGCATGCGGGACTTCTCCGGCTTGCCCGGGGGGTGCACGGGGAAGGCCAGGCAGAGGACGCCGACGGCATCGCCCGCTTCGGCGGTGCGGCAGGCGACGCGGGCGCCGGAGGAGCGGCCGCCGAAGAGCAGCGGCAGCTCGGCGAACCACAGCTTGGCCAGGTGCCCGGACACCGCCAGCCACGCCGTGTCCAGCTGCCCGGCCGGCGCCGGGGCGCGGCGTCCGGCGACGCGGTAGGGCTGTTCGATCAGGGCGACGTGCACGCCCGCCGCGGTGGCGCCGCGGGTGGCGGCGACGAGGTCGGGGGCGCCGATGCCGCCGCCCGCGCCGTGGCCGAGCAGCAGGGCGGCGCGGCCCTCGGCGGCGCAGTGCAGTTCGGCCCTGGCCGGGCCGTGCGGGGTGTCGATCGTGGTGCTGCTCATGAGAAGAGGTCGAGGTCGGCGGCCTCGTGCTCGGTGCGCTTGAGCAGGTCGGCGTTGTTGTTGCGGACGCTGTTGACCGCGTCGGAGATGGGACGCAGCTCCAGGCCGTCGACCACGTCCTCGGACACCGGGCGCAGCAGCGTGGAGACGTCCGTGCGGTCGGGGTCGAGCCAGAAGTCCCAGTCGTCGGGGGTGAGCAGCAGCGGCATGCGGTGGTGGATCTCGGCGAGCGGGCCGACGGCGTCGGTGGTCAGCACCGAGCAGGTGATCAGGACCGGCGCGTCCGGGTCGGACTTGTCGCGCCAGGTCGACCACAGGCCCGCCATCGCCAGGCTCGACCCGTCCTTGGGCGTGGTGAAGAACGGGAACTTGGCCTTGCCGTCGCGTTTCCACTCGTACCAGCCGTCGGCGGGCATGATGCAGCGGCGGCGGGCGAGGGACTGCTTGAACGAGGGCTTCTCGGCGGCGCTCTCGGAGCGGGCGTTCATCATCTTCGCGCCGCCGGAGGCGTCCTTGGCCCAGTGCGGGACCAGGCCCCACTTCATCAGCCGCAGCGTGCGCTCGGTGGTGGACTCGTCGGCCTCGCCGTCGGCGTCGCGCGGGTGGCGCTGCACCACGGCCACGACGTTCTTGGTGGGCGCGACGTTGTAGTCCGCGCCGGGGGCGTCCTCGCCGAGGGTGTCGATGGCGTCGAACTCGGCCGCCAGTGTGGCCGGGTCCTTCGTGGCCGCGTACCTCCCGCACACTCTGCTGCCCACCTTCCGAAAGAGCCGACCCGAATCGTGACACGGCCCACCCGCGCGGGCGAGCCGATGACCTGGTCCACGCGCGGGTAAGCGAGGATGGGCCCATGCCGCAGCCCTGGTCAGCACCCGTCGCCACCGCACCCGTGCACGCCACGGTAACCGTCCCCGGCTCCAAGTCGATCACGAACCGGGCGCTGGTGCTCGCCGCGCTCAGCGGCGGCGCGTCCCGGGTCACCGGGGCGCTGCGCGGGCGCGACGCCGACCTGATGACCGGCGCGCTGCGCGCGCTGGGCGTGCCAGTCGAGGTCGGCGGGGTCGGCGGGGCCGACAGGGACACCGTCGTGCTCGGCGCGCACTCGGGTCTGCGCGGTCCCGCCGTCATCGACTGCGGCCTGGCGGGCACCGTGATGCGGTTCGTGCCGCCGCTGGCCGCCCTGGCCGACGGCGAGGTGCGCTTCGACGGCGACCCGCGCGCCCGCGAGCGGCCGATGGGCACGATCCTCGGCGCGCTGCGCGCCCTGGGCGCCGCCGTCGACGGCGACGCGCTGCCGTTCACCCTGGCCGGGACGGGCGCGCTGCCCGGCGGCCAGGTGACCATCGACGCCTCGGCGTCCTCGCAGTTCGTCAGCGGACTGCTGCTCTCCGGCGCGGGCTACGACAAGGGCCTGACCGTGCGCCACGAGGGCAGGCCCGTGCCGTCGATGCCGCACATCGAGATGACGGTGGCGATGCTGCGCGAGGCCGGCGTCGCGGTGGACGACTCCGAGCCCGACACCTGGCGCGTGGAGCCCGGCCCGGTCGCGGTGCGCGACTGGGCGGTCGAGCCGGACCTGTCCAACGCCACGCCGTTCCTGGCCGCGGCCGCGGTGACCGGCGGCGAGGTCACCGTCACCGGCTGGCCGTCGACCACGACCCAGCCCGGCGACGCGATCCGCCGCATCCTGTCCGACATGGGTGCGCGGGTCACCCTCGACGGCGGCGCGCTGACCGTGCGCGGCGCCGGGCTCACCGGCATCGATGTCGACCTCAGCGCCGAGGGCGAGCTGGCCCCGACCGTCGCCGCGCTCGCCGCGCTGGCCGACGGCCCGTCGGTGCTGCGCGGCATCGCGCACCTGCGCGGGCACGAGACCGACCGCCTCGCCGCGCTCGCCGCCGAGGTCAACGGCCTGGGCGGCGATGTCGAGGAGACCGCCGACGGCCTGGTGATCCGGCCACGGCAGCTGCGCGGCGGCCCGTGGCGGGCCTACGCCGACCACCGGATGGCGACCGCGGGCGCGATCGTCGGCCTGCGGGTGGAGGGGGTGGCGGTCGACGACATCGGCACGACCGCGAAGACACTGCCGGACTTCCCGGAGATGTGGGCGCGGATGCTGGGCGCGTAGCCGTGGCCCGCGACTGGAGCAAGCTGGACGAGAGCGACGTGCGGGTCCGCCCGGGCAAGGGCACCCGGCCCCGGTCCAAGCGCAGGCCCGCGCACGCCGACGCGGTGACGGCGATGGTCGTCGGCAAGGACCGCGGGCGCTGGACGTGCGCGGTCGACGGCGACCCGGCGCACCTGGTGGTGGCGATGCGGGCCCGCGAGCTGGGCCGCACCTCGGTGGTGATCGGTGACGCGGTGGACGTCGTCGGCGACACCTCGGGCGCGGTGGACACGCTGGCCAGGATCGTGCGGGTCGCCGAGCGCGGCAGCGTGCTGCGCCGCACCGCCGACGACACCGACCCGTTCGAGCGGGTCGTGGTGGCCAACGCCGAGCGGCTGCTCATCGTGTGCGCGCTGGCTGATCCGCCGCCGCGGCAGGGGTTCATCGACCGCTGCCTGGTCGCGGCCTACGCGGGCGGGCTGGAGCCGGTTCTGTGCCTGACGAAGGCGGACCTGGCCGAGCCGGACGCGCTGCTCGCGGCGTACGCCGACCTGGACTTCCCGGTCGTGGTGACCCGCCGCGACGACGAGCCCGCCGAGCTGCGCGGCATGCTGGCAGGCGGGGTGTCCGCCCTGGTCGGGCACTCCGGGGTGGGGAAGTCGACCCTGGTGAACCGGCTGGTGCCCGACGCCGCCCGGCGCACCGGCGAGGTCAGCGCGGTCGGCAAGGGCAAGCACACCTCGGTGACGGCCGTGGCGCTGCCGCTGCCGGGCGGCGGCTGGGTGGTCGACACCCCGGGCATCCGCTCCTTCGGCCTGGCCCACATCGAGCCCGACGACATCGTCGCGGCGTTCCCGGAGTTCGTCGCGGTCGCCGAGGAGTGCCCGCCGGGCTGCGGGCACCGCGGCTCCCCGGAGGACCCCGACTGCTACCTGGACTCGGTCATCGCCTCCGGCGAGGCGCGGCCGGGTCGGCTGGCCTCGCTGCGCAGGCTGCTGGCCTCGCGCGCGGGCGCCGAGGACCCGGGCGAGGCCTAGGCCGTCTCAGCGGGCAGGAAGCGGATCGCGGCGGTGGCCTCGCCGTGGCTGAGGACGTCGGGGACCTGTTCGTGGCCCTCGGGCTGCCAGGTGACGACGACGTTGAAGCGGCGCGCGGTCTGGCGGATGAGCCGGTCCACGAAGCCGTGCACCGCGTCGGCGTCGGCGGGGTCGGCGGCGAGGAAGGTCAGCGCGCCCCGGTTGGACACCGCCTGCACCAGCGTCGGCCGCAGCGCGCCGGGGCACCAGGCGGGCGCGGCGTGGCCGATCCAGACCACCTCGGCGCCCGCCAGCCAGGTCGCCCGGTCGGGCTCCGACGACGTGCGGCGCAGGGACCTCAGCAGGTCCTGGGGCAGCGGGAAGCCCCAGCGGACGAGGTAGTTGCCCGCGGTGGCCGCCCCGAGTCCGAGGCCGAAGCGGGCGGCGACGAGGTCGACCACGGCCTGCCTGCTCCACAGGAGGTGGTCCAGACCGGCGGACTCGGGCGCCCCGGCCGCGACGGCGGAGGCGATCGCCAGCTGCTGCTCGGTGGTCAGCGCCAGCTGCTCCCCCGGCTTGCGGCCACGCCTGCCCGGCCGGAACGCGCCCTCGCCGCGGTTGCGGTAGTCGCGCACCCACAGCCCGACGGTCTGCCGGGAGACCCCGAACCGCCGCGCCGCCTCGACCTGCGCGATCCCCGCCTCCACCGCGGCCACGACCTGCCTGCGCAGATGCCCCAGCACCTCGGCGGGCAGTCCACGCGCGTCGGCGGGCGCGGCCTGCCGCTCGGGCTGGTCACTGCGCGCGGGCGCGGCGGAGGGCCACGGGGCGAACGCGGGCGACCAGTGCGGGGACGGGGAAAGTGTCATCGGCCAGTACCTCTCTGTCACGACTGCCCGGATCAACGAGCGGCGAGGGCCCTGGGATTCGCGTCGGTGGGGTTTCGTAGAGTCGCGGCATTCGAACGGGCATCACTGAGAGCGGAACCGGCCTGCCGTCAAGGACGTCCAGGTTTCGTACACCGATGGAGCAAGGGGACCTCATGGGCAAGACAAAACTGCTGGTGGCCGGGCTGGCAGTGGCCGGTCTGGCGCTCGCGGGCTGCGGGGGGACGACGCCGGGCGTGCCCGGCACGCCGGGCGGCGGCGCGCCGCAGACGACCGCGGGCGGTGGCGGCGGCGACGCGGGCTCCGGCGCGTTCGACAGCATCAAGGCGCTCAGCGACGCGGTCAGCGCGAAGAGCACCAGCGCGCAGAGCGCCAAGGTCTCGATGAAGACCTCGGCCGCCGGTCAGAACATCGACGCCGACGGCGTCTTCAAGTTCGCGGGCGCCGACACCGCGATGCAGATGACGATGACGATGCCGGGCCTCGGCGAGATGGAGATGCGCCTGCTGGAGGGCATCATCTACATCAAGATGCCCGCGGGCGTGCTGCCGGACTCCAGCAAGCCGTGGGTCAAGATCGACCCGGAGGACACCAGCAACCCGATGGCCGCGCAGATGGGCGGCGTCATGGACACCGTCGAGAAGGCGGACCCCCGGCTGATGCTGGAGCAGCTCGCGCAGAGCGGCACGATCAAGGACGTCAAGGCCGACTCGGTCGACGGTGAAGAGGCCAAGAAGTACACCATCGAGGTCGAGCTGTCGAAGCTGGGCGAGGACAACAACCTCGGCATCGACCCGACCGCGGTGAAGGAGCTGGAGAAGGCGGGCGTCAAGACCGTCACCTACGACGTGTGGGTCAACAACGAGGACCTGCCGCTGCGGTTCGTGACCGAGATGAAGGTCATGGGGCAGAACGTCAAGGTGCAGGCCGACTACACCGACTGGGGTGCGCCGGTCGACGTGTCGGCTCCGAAGGCCAGCGAGATCGGTGAGATGCCCGGCTACTGAGCCCGGCTTGCACTGACTTCTTCATCCGCGAACGGCCCGGGCAGGGGTTGCCTGGGCCGTTTGTGTTTGGCGATCGTGCGGTGATGTTCCGTGGCGTTGTGGTGGGTCCGATGGGGTGGCGCGCTGCGAGAGTGTGGTGGCGGTGGCTCCTTCTCTCGCCTCTCGCTTCCTGCCCTCGCACCCTCGCCTCTCCCTCATGCTCCTCCTCCCCTCTCTCCCCTCTCGGTCCGTTCTC
Source organism: Actinokineospora guangxiensis (assembly GCF_042657845.1). Classification (NCBI taxonomy): domain Bacteria; kingdom Bacillati; phylum Actinomycetota; class Actinomycetes; order Pseudonocardiales; family Pseudonocardiaceae; genus Actinokineospora; species Actinokineospora guangxiensis. Next base: position 47,651 of record NZ_JBHSKF010000020.1, read on the forward strand.
CCCCGTCCCTGGCCCCGACGCGCGAACGCCCCCGCACTGTGGGTGCGGGGGCGTTCGGCGGGGGGTGTCAGCCCATGTGCGGGTAGCCGTGGGCGGTCGGCGGGACGAAGGTCTCCTTGATCGAGCGCGGGCTGACCCAGCGCTGGAGGTTGTAGATGGAGCCCGCCTTGTCGTTGGTGCCGGAGGCGCGGGAGCCGCCGAAGGGCTGCTGGCCGACGACGGCGCCGGTGGGCTTGTCGTTGATGTAGAAGTTGCCCGCGCTGAAGCGCAGGGCCTTGTGGGCCTGCTCGACGGCGGCGCGGTCGGTGGCGAACACCGCGCCGGTCAGGGCGTACGGGGTCGAGGTGTCGACCAGTTCCAGGACCTTGGCGTAGTCGGCGTCGTCGTAGACGTGGACGGCGAGGATGGGGCCGAAGTACTCGGTCGTGAAGGGGTCCTGCAGGGGGTCGCTGCCGAGCAGGACGGTGGGCTGGACGAAGTAGCCGACCGAGTCGTCGGCGGTGCCGCCCGCCAGGACCTCGATGCTGGAGTTCGCCGCGGCGGCCTCCAGGGCGGTCTTGTGCTTGGCGAAGGCGCGCGCGTCGATGACCGCGCCGCCGAAGTGGGAGAAGTCGGTGACGTCGCCGTAGGACAGCGACTTCGCGGTGTCGACCAGCTGTTCGCGCAGGCCGCCCTCCCACAGGGAGCGGGCGATGTAGGCGCGCGAGGCCGCCGAGCACTTCTGGCCCTGGTACTCGAACGCGCCGCGGACCAGGCCGATGGCGACAGCGGTCGGGTCGGCGGAGGGGTGGGCGACGACGAAGTCCTTGCCGCCGGTCTCCCCGACGATGCGCGGGTAGGAGCGGTAGGTGTCGAGGTTGTCGCCGATGAGCCGCCACAGCGCCTTGAAGGTCGCGGTGGAGCCGGTGAAGTGCAGGCCCGCGAAGTCCGGGTCGGTCATGGCGACCTCGCTGACGGCGTGGCCGTCGCCGGTGACCAGGTTGATCACGCCGGGCGGCAGGCCCGCGGCCTCCAGCAGGCGCATGGTCAGGTGCGCGGCGAGGCCCTGGGTCGGGGAGGGCTTCCAGACGACGGTGTTGCCCATCAGCGCGGGCGCGGTGGGCAGGTTGCCCGCGATGGCGGTGAAGTTGAACGGCGTGATCGCGGTGACGAAGCCGTCGAGCGGGCGGTGGTCGAAGCGGTTCCAGATGCCCGGGGCGGACTCCGGCTGCTCCTGCAGGATGCGCCTGCCGAAGGCGACGTTGAAGCGCCAGAAGTCGATCATCTCGCAGGCGGCGTCGATCTCGGCCTGCTGGACGGACTTGGACTGGCCGAGGACGGTCGCGGCGTTGATGGTGTCGCGCCAGGGGCCCGCGAGCAGGTCGGCGGCGCGCAGCAGGACGGCGGCGCGCTCGTCGAAGGGCAGCTCGCGCCAGGCGGGGGCGGCCTTCTTGGCGGCGGCGACGGCGTCGGCGACGTCGGCGTGGGTGGCCTGGGCGGTGACGCCGAGCACGTGGGCGTGGTTGTGCGGCTGCACGACGTCGACGCGGTCACCGCCCGCCATCCGCTGCTCGCCGCCAATGGTCATGGTCAGCTCGACCTGCTCGCCCGCCAGCTCGCTGATGCGCCGGGCCAGCGACTCGCGCCGGGGCGTGCCGGGGGCGTAGGTGTCGACCGGCTCGTTGGCCGGGGCGGGAACGGACGAAACGGCGTCCATCGTGTGGTTCGCCTCCTTGTCGCAGGGGTGTGCGGCTTCATCCTGTCATGGGATGTCTACATCAGCTCCAGCAGGAAGGGCAGTTCCTGCGGGGCGTACCAGGCCAGTTCGTGGTCCTCGGCGTCGCCCAGGGTGAACTCGGCGTCGGGGTCGCCCAGGTCGGCGGCGTCGACCACGGCGGCGGCGGCGCGCACGGCGTCCTCGGCCTCGGGGGTGTCCAGGTGCACGGCAGCCACGACCTTCACCGGCACCGGCCCGGCCAGCTTGACCACCGCGTAGTCCAGGTCCGGGCGCAGCTCGGCGCCGTCGACGTCGGCGGAGACCACCGCGCGGCGCACCGGCGCGTCCGGGTCCTTCTCCAGCTCGGCGTTGAGCAGGCGCAGCGAGGCGCGCGCGGCGTCGAGCATCGCCGCGTACTCCAGCTCCTCGTCCCCGCCGGTGGCGTAGGACTCGCGCAGCGCCGGGGTCAGCGCGAACGCGGTGCCGCCGATCGCGGCCAGCTCACCATCGGTGCTCAGCGCCTTGAGCATGGCCACCGTCGCCGGGATGTACACCCTCACCTGATCACGCTTTCACTAGTTCTGCCAAGGAATCCCCCAGCCGCTCGGCCAGCACGTCCACATCGGACAGCGCAGCGCGGTCAGCGGTGAGGCCGAAGTAGACACCGCCGTCGTAGGAGGTGACGCCGACGGCCAGCGCCTGGTCGCGGACCAGCGGCATGACCGGGAACACCTCGGTCATCCGCGCGCCGCCCGCGTACAGCGGCGCCTGCGGGCCGGGCACGTTGGTCACCGCGAGGGTGAACCCGCGCCCCGACGCGGCCGTGCGCGCGCCCAGGGACTGCAACCCGCCCATGCGGCGCAGCACCGCGGCGGGCACCGAGTGCCGGTGCTCGCCCATCGCCTCGCTGATCGCGCGCAGCCTGCGCACCGGGTCGGGCTCGGCCAGCGGCAGGTCGATGACGTGCGGCTCGACCCTCGGCGCGTCGCTGACGGCCACCGGGGCCAGCGCGCGCACCGGGGCGATGGGCTCGCCGCGGGACATCAGCCAGGCCCGCAGCGCCCCGGCCACCACCGCGAGCACCACGTCGTTGACGGTACCGCCGTGCTCGGCCCGCACGGCGCGCAAGTCGCCCAGCCGGGCCCGCGCCACCGCGAACAGCCGCGCCCGGCCGACGGTGACCCGCAGCGGCCCGCGCTGGGTGATGCCGACCGCGTCGGTGACCGCGTCGGCGACGCGGCCGGTGGCGGCCACGACGTCGGAGACGGCCGCGCGGGCGTTCTCGACCAGCTCCGACGGGCGCAGCAGGGTGTCGGTGACGGCGTCGGCGAGCAGGCGCAGCGGGCCGGGCTGGCGGCGCGGCCGCCAGGCGGGCTCGGGGTCGTCGGCGGCCCTGGGCGACTCGTCCAGCAGGACCTGGGCGAAGTCGACGGTGCGCACGCCGTCGACCAGGGCCTGGTGGGTCTTGGTGATGAGCGCGACGTGCCCGTGGGCGAGCCCCTCGACCAGGTAGGCCTCCCACAGCGGCCTGGTCTGGTCGAGCGGGCGGGCCATCAGCCGGGCGACCAGGTCGAACAGCTGCGCGTCGCCGCCGGGGCGGGGCAGCGCCGAGCGGCGCACGTGGTGGGTGACGTCGAAGTCCGGGTCGTCCACCCACACCGGCCGGGCGAGTCTGCCGGGCACGGCGGCGACCTTCTGCCGGTAGTGCGGCACCAGCGGCAGGCGGCGCTGCACCAGCTCGACCAGGCGGGCGTAGTCGAAGCCCGACCGGGGCCGCCGGAACACCGCGACGGAGCCGACGTGCCGCGGCGTGGCCGGGTCGTCGGACGCCAGCAGGGCGGCGTCGAGCGCGGAGAGGCGGTCGGGCATTGGCTGATCCTGGCACATGCCATCCTTGACGGCTGTGGCCTCCGACACCGCATCGCCGAAAGACCGCTTCCTCACCGTGTACGGCCGCAAGCCGGTCCTGGAAGCGCTCGCCGACCGCACCCTGACCATCGACAAGGTGCTGCTGGCCGACAACGCCCGCGCCCCGGAGATCCTGCGCGCCGCCCGCGAGCGCGGCGTCGCCGTGCAGCGGGCGACCCCGCAGCGGGTGAAGGTGCTGGCGGGCAACGGCAAGCAGGACCAAGGCGTGCTGGCCGACGTCGTGGCCCCCCGCATGCGCCCGCTGGCCGCCGCGCTGGCCTCGCCCCCGCGCACGGTGCTGCTGCTCGACGGGATCACCACCCCGGCCAACGTGGGGATGATCCTGCGCACGGCGACGGCGGCCGGCGTCGGCGGGATCGTGGTGCCCCGGCGCGGGGTGGCCGGGCTGGACCCGCTGGTGGTCAAGGCGTCGGCGGGCGTGGCGTTCACCGCCCCCGTGCTGCGCTGCTACACCGCCGTGGAGGCCGCCGAGGCGCTGCGCGCGGCGGGCTACCCGCTCGTCGGCCTGGCCGCCGACGCGCGCGCCACGGTGTTCTCCGCCGAGCTGCCCCAGCGCTGCGCGTTCGTGCTGGGCGGGGAGACCAACGGGGTGTCGCCGGAGGTTCGCGCGCACGTCAGCGACTGGGTGTCGATCCCGATGGCCGGCGGTGTCGAGTCGCTGAACGTGGCCAGCGCCGCGGCGGTGCTGTGCTTCGAGCTGGTCCGCCGCTCAGAGGCCCAGCAGCGCCGATAGCTCCTCGGCGGTGGCCTCCGGGGAGGTGTGGTGGACGCCGGTCATGCCCACGGCCACCGCCCCGAGGACGAACGCGCGGATGTCGTCGACGTACACGCACGCCGCCGCGTCGACCCCGATACGGCGCGCCGCCAGCTCGTAGATGCGCTCGTCCGGTTTGCCGAAACCGACCTCGCCGGAGACCACCACGGCGTCGAACACCTCGGGCAGCCCGCCGGGCGTCCTGTCCGCATTGGACAGCAGCGCGGTTCGGAATCCCTTGACCCGGGCGGCTTCCACCGCCTCCGCGATCTCAGGATCGGTGTAGGTGCCCGCGTAGTCGACAATCAGCGCTTGGTACATCGCTCTCCAGTGGAGACAGCGCTGCCGGGGCGCGGCGAGCGCGCCCCGGCAGCGGGATGGCGGATCAGCGGCGCTTCTTGCCGCCCTTCTTGGCGTCGTCGCGGGCGGCCTGGCGACGCTCGCGGCGGGTGCCCTGGCCCGAACCCGCGGGGGCGGCGCCTGCGCCGGACTTCTCGACACCGCCGCCCTCGGCCGGACCGGAGTAGCTCAGCCGCTGCTGCTGCTGGGGCGCGCCGCCCAGGTTGCGCAGTGCGGCCGGGACCTTCTCCATCTGCGTGGTGACGGCGGCGCGCTCGGCAGCGGCGGCGTCGGCGGCGGCCTGGGCGCGGGCTTGGCGGGCCTGCATCTCGGCCTGGCGGGCCGCGGCGGCCGGGTCCTGCTGGACCTGCGGGAGCGCGGTCGGGGCGGCGGCCAGCTGCACGTTCTGCTGCTGGGGCTCCTGGGCCTCCACCTTCACGTTGAACAGGAAGGTGACCGTCTCCTCCTTCAGCGCCTCCAGCATCGTGCCGAACATCTCGTAGCCTTCGCGCTTGTACTCGATCAGCGGGTCGCGCTGGGCCATCGCGCGCAGGCCGATGCCCTCCTTGAGGTAGTCCATCTCGTAGAGGTGCTCGCGCCACTTGCGGTCCAGCACCGAGAGCATCACGCGGCGCTCCAGCTCGCGCATCGCGCCCTCGCCGACGCGGTCATCGATGTCGGCCTCGCGGGCGCGGTAGGCGTCGAGGGCGTCGCTGACCAGCACCTCGCGCAGGTACTCGTCGTCCAGGTCGCGGCCGTCTCCCTCGGCGCGCTCGGTGAGCGAGTCCCAGGTCAGGGCGATCGGGTAGAGCGCCTTGAGCGCCGACCACAGCTTGGCGTGGTCCCAGTCCTCGGCGTAGCCCTCCGACGTCGCGCCGCTCACGTAGGCGCCGACCACGTCGCTGATCATGTGCTCGACCTGGTCGTGCATGTCCTCGCCCTTGAGGATGCGCAACCGCTCGGCGTAGATCACCGTGCGCTGAAGGTTCATGACCTCGTCGTACTTGAGGACGTTCTTGCGGATCTCGTAGTTCTGCTGCTCGACCTGGGTCTGCGCGCTCTTGATCGCGCGGGTGACCATCTTGGCCTCGATGGGCTGGTCGTCGGGCACGTTGAGCACGGTCATGACGCGCTCGACCATGGCGGCGTTGAAGCGGCGCATCAGCTCATCGCCCAGCGACAGGTAGAAGCGGGACTCGCCCGGGTCGCCCTGTCGGCCGGAGCGGCCGCGCAGCTGGTTGTCGATGCGGCGGGACTCGTGGCGCTCGGTGCCCAGCACGTAGAGCCCGCCCGCCGCGCGGACGTCCTCGCGCTCGGACTCGACGTCCTTCTCGGCCTTCTCCAGCGCCGCGGGCAGCGCCGCGCGCCACTCCTCGGAGTCCGGCTCCAGGCCGCTGGTGCGCAGGTCCTCCTCGGCCATGTGCTCGGGGTTGCCGCCGAGCTTGATGTCGGTGCCTCGGCCCGCCATGTTGGTGGCGACGGTGACCGCGCCGCGGTGGCCCGCCATCGCGATGATCTCCGACTCCCGCGCGTGGTGCTTGGCGTTGAGCACGTTGTGCGGGATGGACATCTTGGTCAGCAGCTTCGACAGGTACTCCGAGCGCTCGACGCTGGTCGTGCCGACCAGGACGGGCTGGCCCTTCTCGTGCCGCTCGGCGATGTCGTCGGCGACGGCGCGGAACTTGGCTTCCTCGGTCTTGTAGATGAGGTCGGCCTGGTCGGCGCGGATCATCGGGCGGTTCGTCGGGATGGGCGTGACGCCGAGCTTGTAGGTGTTGGAGAACTCCGCGGCCTCGGTCTCGGCGGTGCCGGTCATGCCCGCGAGCTTGGTGTAGAGGCGGAAGTAGTTCTGCAGGGTGATCGTGGCCAGAGTCTGGTTCTCGGCCTTGATCTCCACCTTCTCCTTGGCCTCGATGGCCTGGTGCATGCCCTCGTTGTAGCGGCGCCCGGCCAGGATGCGGCCGGTGAACTCGTCGACGATGAGGACCTCGCCGTCGCGGACGACGTAGTCTTTGTCGCGCTTGTACAGCTCCTTGGCCTTGAGCGCGTTGTTCAGGTAGCCGACCAGCGGGGTGTTGGAGGCGTCGTAGAGGTTGTCGATGCCGAGCTGGTCCTCGATGTAGGCGACGCCCTTCTCGCTGACGCCGACGGTGCGCTTGCGCTCGTCCACCTCGTAGTGCACGTCGCGGGACATCAGCGGGATCAGCCGGGCGAACTCCTGGTACCAGCGGCTGGACTGGTCGGCCGGGCCGGAGATGATCAGCGGCGTGCGGGCCTCATCGATGAGGATCGAGTCGACCTCGTCGACGATGGCGTAGTTGTGCTTGCGCTGGACCATGTCGTCCAGGCTCCAGGCCATGTTGTCGCGCAGGTAGTCGAAGCCGAACTCGTTGTTCGTGCCGTAGGTGACGTCGCAGGCGTAGGCCTCGCGGCGCTGCTCCGGGGTCATCTCGGCCAGGATCACGCCGACTTCGAGGCCGAGGAAGCGGTGCACCCGGCCCATCCACTCGGCGTCGCGCTTGGCGAGGTAGTCGTTGGTGGTGACGACGTGGACGCCCTTGCCGGAGATGGCGTTGAGGTAGGCGGGGAGCACACAGGTCAGGGTCTTGCCCTCACCGGTCTTCATCTCCGAGACCTGCCCGAGGTGCAGTGCCGCGCCACCCATCAGCTGCACGTCGAAGGGCCGCTGGTTGAGCACCCGCTTGGCCGCCTCCCGCGCCACGGCGAACGCCTCGGGCAGCAGGTCGTCAAGGTCTTCGCCCTCGTCGTGGCGCTTGCGGAACTCGACGGTCTTGGCGGCGAGCTCGTCGTCGGTCAGGTCGACGACGTCCTCTTCGATCGAGTTGATGTGCGCGGCGATGGCGCGCAGCCGCTTGAGCATCTTGCCCTCGCCGGCGCGCAGGATTCGGGACAGCACCATCGCAGGTCGACCTCGCATAACTCGTCCGGGCACCCGCTCGCACGGGCGCACTCCTGTCGGCCATCGTAGGCAACCCGCTGCTCGTCGCGCAGGCCGCTCCGTCTGGAGCAACGGTTCGCCGCCTTACATGGTTCCGTGGTCCGGTTGCCACTTTTCCACGGGACCTGTGGATGGGTGCAGTACCTGTGGACAACTTTCTCGGCGAGCGGGCGCGAATCGGCAGTCTGGTGTCATGAGATGGCTGCGCATGATTCTTGACCTGCTGTTTCCCGCCCGGTGCGCGGGGTGCTCGGCGGCCGGGGTGGCGTGGTGCGCGCTCTGCGCGTCGTCGGCGGACGGGTTGTTCGAGGTCCGACGAACGGCGCTGCGTGGAGGTGTGCGGGCCTTCGCGGTGACGGCCTACGCGGGGCCCGCGCGGCGGCTGGTCCTGGCGTACAAGGAGCGCGGCAGGCGGGAGCTGGCCGCGGTGTTCGGGCTTGCCTTGGCCGAGGCGGTGCCGAAGGTCCTGGCCAGGACGGCCGACCAGGCCAGGGCGGGGCCGGCGGCCCGGTGCTGGCTGGTGCCCGCGCCGTCGCGGTGGACGGCGGTGCGGTCTCGCGGGGGCAACCACGTCGAGGCGGCGGCCCGGCGGGCAGCAGGCGAGCTGCGGCGTCGTGGCGTGCGGGCGGAGGTGGCTCCCGTGCTGCGCCTGCGCGGACGCGTCCGGGACTCGGTCGGCCTGTCGGGCGCGGGTCGAGCGGCCAACCTCCACGGCCGCGTCCACCTGCGCGGCACCCCACCACCCCAGGGCGAACCCACCCTCCTGGTGGACGACGTCATCACCACAGGCGCCACCGCCGCCGCCTGCGCCACCACCCTCCACCACGCCGGCGTACACACCACAGCGGTCCTGGCCCTCACAGCCACCCTCTGACCCGCCCCGCTCCGCGCCCACCTCCCCTGACTCCATCCCCACGATCCAATGCCAACGCGACCGGCGGCGTGCCCGCCGAGCGTGGCGGGCGTCGACTTGCCCTCCCTCGCATCACCTCCTTTTGTCCAGGACACCACCTCCTACCCGCAGTCCCCGTCGGCCTTCTGTCCCAGCAGGCTGGTCAGCCCAGGCGGTTGTGGGAGTCGCGGCGGATTTGGGTGGTTTGGGCGGAGACGGCGTCGATTCGGGCGGCGAGGGCGGGGTGGTCGGGGCGGAGGTGGGGGGCGGCTTCGTCGAGGGGGGTCAGGAGGTCGCCGGGGTGGGGGGTGGCCAGGGCGTCGTGGAGGGCGTCGGCGTGGTGTTGGGCGGCGGGGGCGAGGTTGGGGAGGGTGGAGATCTGGGCGGCCAGGGCGCGGAGGGTGGCGGCGTGGTCGGCGGCCCAGGCGGTGACGGCGCGGTCGCCTGCGCGGCGGTCGCGTTCGGCGCGGACCCGGGCTTCGCCGGTGGGGTGGTCCGCGTCGGGACGCAGGCGCAGGTAGCGGCGTTCGGCGGCTTGCCTGCTGGCGACGCCGAGAGCGGGGGCGAGACTGGCCCAGCTGGTGCCGAGGGCACGGGCCGAGGCGATGAGCCGAGGTTCCAGGTCGCTCAGCTGGGCGCGCAGCGATCGCAGAACGACCAGCGCGGCGAGGATCTGCTCGCCATCGGGCGGAGGACCCGTGGAGGCGGCCAAGCCGTCGCCCGCGGTTCCGGACTCACCGGGAAGTCCGGCCGGTCCGGCGACACGTCCGGGACCACCAGTGTCGCCCGCGCCTGCGTTCTCGGCGCTGGCGGCAACCGCGTTGAGCAGGGCGAAAGCGGAGAGATCGCCGTAACGCGCCTGGAGGCCGGCCTGCGCTCGATCGCCCTCACCGGAAGGCACACCATCCGACATGTCATCACTCCGTTGACGGTCAACTTGTCATCGTTCTGACGACATGCTACAACAGTGCCGTGCCGCATTGACTCCAACTGACTCAGGAGGTGGACCGGACATGTTGATGCGCACCGATCCGTTCCGGGAGCTCGACCGGCTGACCCACCACGTGTTCGGCACGTGGTCCAAGCCCGCGACGATGCCGATGGACGCCTACCGGCAGGGTGACGAGTTCGTCGTCGTGTTCGACCTGCCCGGTGTCTCACCCGAGGCCATCGACCTCGACGTCGAGCGCAACGTGCTGACCGTCAAGGCCGAGCGGCGACCCGTCGAGGTCGCCGACGGGGTGCAGACCCAGATCTCCGAGCGACCGCACGGCGTGTTCTCCCGCCAGCTGTTCCTCGGCGACACCCTCGACGCCGACGGCATCCGCGCCGACTACGCCGACGGCGTGCTGACGCTGCGCGTCCCCGTCGCCGCCCGGGCCAAGCCGCGCAAGATCGCCGTGGGCCGCCACGACGGGACGCCGCGGGTCGACCCGGGGTCCGAGAACCACCGGCAGATCGACGCGTGATCCCAGCGAGCCGGGTGGGCGGTGCGCCGTCCGCCCGGCTCCCTCCCCGACGAGCGTGAGATGACCACCCCCGACTGGATCTTCCGCGGCGCCGACGCCGCCGAACCGGACCTGCGCGCCTACCTCGCCGCCGTCGCCGCCGAAGTCGGCGTGGGCCCCGAGTCGGCCACCGTCGACCTCGGGCCGCCGCTCTCGGCCTACCTGGCCGTCGACCACCGCCTGCCCGGGCACCCCGACCGCGACGCCGCGCTGCTCTGGAGTGAGCGGTACGGCTGGGCCGTCGCCGTGGAGACCCACTCCCGCGAGGACCTGATCATCGTCGGCCACCTCGGCGCGCCCGCCGTGCCGCCGCCCGCGCGGGTGGCGCGCTTCCTCGCCGACGCCGTCCGCGGCGGCGGCGCGTCCCCGCAACCGCCGCCCGTCGACCCGCACGCGGCCCGCCTTCTCGCGGCCTACCGGCCCGTCCCCGTCGCGTCCTAGTCGGAGCGTTCGCTCGGCGGGATTGTTGATCTCCCACTAGCTTGGGAAGGAATGCGGCACGAGGGAGCAAGTGATCGACGAGCCCGACGGGCTCGCGGTCCGGTGAGCCCGGGACGCCCTGCCCCTTCCCACATCGCGAGACAATCGCATACACCCACACGAGTGAATGCCGACCGGGAACCTTCGCCGCGGCCCGACCGTTGGCCGGTTATGGACCGCCGAACCGAGCCGGAGTGGGGCAAGCGGGTCGCCGCGCCCCGGCTGATCGGCGGTTTCCGTTACTACACCCGACAGCACACCGCCATGGGCCATGCCGGTGAAGCCCGGTACACCCGTCCGGCGTCGCCGCTGGGCCCAGGGCCTTCGGTACCTGGTCGGTCGTCGCGTGGCGTGACTTCCGGGGCGCGGGTGATGTCCCCCGCCCCGGGGGCTGTTGCGGAACCGAAACCAGGGCTACCGTGCTGCGCTATCAGCATCCCGGTTCGCGGGGAGGAGGCGAGTAGCCCATGACCCTGGCGCCGGAGGCGCGTTGACCGCCCTCCTGGAATCCGATCCAGGACATGTCCGGTGCCGCAGGGAGAGATCGGCGGAGATCCACCAGCTCGCCCACAGCGAGGGAGGTCGTGTATGGACATCGTGGTTAAAGGCCGTAACGTCGAGGTGCCCGATCACTACCGAGTGCACGTCGAGGACAAACTCAGCCGGATGGAGCGGTACGACCGCAAGGTCATCCGCTTCGACGTCGAGCTGTACCACGAGCCCAATCGCAGGCAGCACAAGAACTGCCAGCGGGTTGAGATCACCGGCAAGGGCAAGGGCCCTGCCGTCCGGGCCGAAGCCTGCGCGGGCGACTTCTACGCCGCGCTGGACATGGCCGTGGCCAAGTTGGAGAACCGCATGCGCCGCCTGCACGACCGCAGGCGTGTGCACCACGGGCGCCGCAGCCCGGCCTCGGTCGCCGAGGCGACCGCCAACCTCCCCGCCACCAACGGCCGGCTGGTGGCCAGGACAGCCGTCCTGGACGCCCCCGCCTACGACGACAGCGCCACGGCCGACGTGCCGGAGCAGCGCTGGGACGAGGTCGCCGAGAACCTCCCCGGGCGGATCATGCGGGAGAAGGAACACCCGGCCAAGCCCATGACAGTGGACCAGGCCCTCTACGAGATGGAACTCGTGGGCCACGACTTCTACCTCTTCGCCGACGCCGACTCCGGCCAGCCCTGCGTGGTGTACCGCCGCAAGGGCTTCGACTACGGCGTCATCAAGCTGGTCTGACCGTCCGCCGCGGGTTCCGGGGTCGGTGGAGGCCCCGGAATCCCTTTATCCCCAACGGTTCCTCTATCCCCAACGGTTCCGCGACGACGGCTACCCCGGGTAGAACGGCACGGACGCCGCGCTGCCCTGGGGGTCGTTGAGGAAGGCGCTGCTCTGCGAGGACGCCGACCACAGGTCTACCTGGTCGGCGACGACGACCGGCCTGCTGGGCGCGGCGGCCACCGCCTTGATCGGCAGGGTCAGGTTGCCGACCTGGAACGGCGTCGTGTCGAAGCCGTCCAGGGGCACCGACACCACCGCGGCGCCCGCCATGGTCGTGCCGACGACCAGCGCGGTGCGTTCGTTCCAGTCCAGGCCGACGACCTGGCGCAGCTTGTCGAACTGCAGGGTGCGCGGTGAGCTGACGACGACCGAGTCGCCGGTGCGCACGATGGCGGCCACCTTGACCTGGCCGTTGACCACCGCGGCCAGGCGCACCCCGTCGCGGGAGAGGCGCAGCTCGGTGACCCGCCCGCCGCCGCGGACCAGCTCGGTGGCGTTGACCGGCAGCACGCTCCACCCGCTGGTGGTGCGCACCGCGCGCACGACCGTCGTCTCGTTGAGGACGGTCCACACCTCGTTGCCCGCCTCGCCCTCCTCGCTGCCCGGTGTCCACGTGGGACGGGTCAGCGAGCGGGCGCGGTCGAGGCTGACCGCCTGCAGCTCCTCGCCGGCGGGCCCGACGCGCAGGCGGACGCCGCCCGGCGCGCGCTCGACCACGGCGAGATGGCTGCCGTCGAGGGACTGGGCGGCGCTGACGAGGTCGTAGGAGCCCGCGCCGGTCGGGCCCTCGATGGGCTTGCCGTCGCGCAGCGAGACGACCTTGCGCCCCTCGACGGCCAGGCCCGGCAGGTCCGACTTGGGGTTGGCGAGCACGTCGTAGGCGGGCAGGTCGTCGGCCCGCCAGTCCTGGCGGTCCGGCACGAGCGCGCTGTCGTTGTCGAGGATGCGCAGCTTGTTGAAGGTGACCGCGCTGAGCGAGCGGACGATCTGGGCGACCATGCGCTCGCGCTCCTCGGGGCCCTTGTCGCCGAGGTTGGTCAGGTTGATCCGGACCGCGTTGTCGCTGTCGAGCACCACATTGGTGTGCAGGGAGACGCCGTCCAGCGCGGAGACCACCGCGCCCGCCAGGCTCTGCGACGGGCCCTTCAGCAGCATGTCCACCACCTCGACCTCCATGCCGCCGTCGGTCAGCTCGGAGACCCACCGCGGGTCCGGCACGAGCACCTTCTGCGCCGGGTCGAAGAACTGCAGGTCGACCCGCCGGTAGGCGGTGGTGAAGCGGGTCTTGGTGATGACCCTGGCCGAGGGCAGCTCGGCGATGCGCCACTGCTGGTCGGGCTGGCGCTTCAGGACGAACCGGTAGGAGCGGGCCGGGGCCTCGACGGTCGGGTAGTAGGTGCCCTCCTGGCGGAGCCTGCCGACCTCGGTCGCGTTCACCTGGATGACCTTGACGTTCACGTCGGGGGTCTCGGCGACGCCGGTGGGCGGCACGACCGGCGGGGTGGAGTAGTTCGGGTCGATGATGATCGGCGGCTCGGTGCCGAGCCAGCCGTCGCGGATCTCCGGGGCGAGGTAGGTCCGCGCGGCGGCGATGTTGCCCGCGTTGTCGATGAAGCCGCGGACCAGGGAGAACTCGTCCAGGTCCCGGGCGGGACCGGCGACCGTTCCGCCCGACGGCTGCCTGTCCTCCTTCACCATCACCTTGGGCTGGGTGTTGGCGGGGATCGTGGCGCAGCCCGCGAGCAGGACGACGGCGAGCAGCGCGGGGAACAGGCGGGTCACGGGAACGCCTCCTCGATCACGGGCTCGGGGTCGGGGGTGTCGACGGGCGGCAGCGGCAGCGGGCTGGTGGCGAAGTCGACGCCCTGCACGCGCGGCACGGTGAGCCGGAAGCAGGCGCCCGTGCCGGGCTCGCCCCAGGCGTCGAGGCCGCCGCCGTGCAGGCGGGCGTCCTCCAGGCTGATGGCCAGGCCGAGGCCGGTGCCGCCGGTCTGGCGGTTGCGCGAGGCGTCGGCCCGCCAGAACCGGTTGAACACGAGTTCGGCCTCGCCGGGACGCAGCCCGACGCCGTGGTCGCGGACGGTGATGGCGACGGCGTCGTCGCTGGCGGCCATGCGTAGCTCGACGGGCCTGCCGTCGGCGTGGTCGACGGCGTTGCCGAGCAGGTTGCGCAGGATGCGCTCGATGCGCCGCGGTTCGACCTCGGCGAGGACGTACTCGTCGGGCAGGTCGATCACCAGGTCGGTGCCGGTGTTGCCCGCGATGACCCGGACGGAGTCCACGGCGCGGCGGACGATGACGCGCAGGTCGGTCTCGTCGGCGACCAGTTCCTCGACGCCCGCGTCCAGCCGGGAGATCTCCAGCAGGTCGGCGAGCAGCGTCTCGAAGCGGTCCAGCTCGTCGACCAGCAGCTCGGTGGAGCGGGCCAGCCCGGCGGGGAACTGCTTGCGGGAGGCGTGCAGCACGTCGGCGGCCATGCGCACGGTCGTCAGCGGGGTGCGCAGCTCGTGGCTGACGTCGGAGGTGAAGCGGCGCTGGAGCTGGCCGAAGTCCTCCAGCTGGCGGATCTGGCGCTGGATGCTCTCGGCCATCTCGTTGTAGGACTGGGCCAGGCGGGCGACGTCGTCCTCGCCGACGACCACCATCCGCTCGTCCAGCTCGCCCTCGGCGAAGCGCTCGGCGGCCCTGGCCGCGCGGCGCACCGGCATGACGACTTGTCGGGTGACCAGGTTCGTGATGCCCGCCAGCAGCGCGAGCAGCACCAGACCGCCGATGATCAGCGTGTTCTGCACGACGGCGACGGTGGCCTGCTCACCGGAGAGCGGGTAGAGCATGTAGAGCTGCACGGCGGGCGGCGAGGTGGTGACGGTCGTGCCCATGATCAGGTAGGTGACCGCCTGGCCGTCGCGGGTGACGGTGACGTTCTGCCCGATGACCTCGTTCTGCGCGTTCTGCACGAAGCGGCGCAGCTCCAGCGGCACGTCCTCGTACGGCCCGGCCTCGAACACCGCCCCGCTGAGCGCGGTGCTGGCCAGCACCGGCTCGAAGGCGCCCGCCGAGCCGATGCCGCCCTCGCTGGAGCCGGAGCTGGTGATCTTGTTGAGGGCGTTGTTGAGCCTGCTCGACAGGTCGCCGGTGGACTGCGAGATGCCCGCCAGCTCGCGCTGGGTGGTCTGGGCCAGCTCACTGGTCAGGTTCCCGGCGTTGCGCTCCTTGACCGCGACGAGCTGCAGGGTGATCTGGCTCTGCAGGACCATGCCGAGCACGAAGATCACCGCGGAGCCGAGCGCCAGCGTGCTGACCACGACCCGCAGTTGCAGCGAGCGCCGCCAGAGCACGCCGAAGGCCGTCGAGCGCCTGCGCGCGGACGCGGCCAAGCGGGCCGCGAAGGACACCGCGGCCCTGGCCTTGCGCTCGACGAAGTCCGTCACCTCGCGGTCACCTCGACATCACCGCGGGTCTCACGGAGGGCCCGCCTTGTAGCCGACGCCGCGCACCGTCAGCACGACCTCCGGGTGCTCGGGGTCGCGCTCGACCTTGGAGCGCAGGCGCTGCACGTGCACGTTGACCAGCCGCGTGTCGGCGGCGTGCCGGTAGCCCCAGACCTGCTCGAGCAGGACCTCGCGGGTGAACACCTGGCGCGGCTTGCGGGCCAGCGCGACGAGCAGGTCGAACTCCAGCGGGGTGAGCTGGATGGCCTTGCCGTCGCGGGTGACCTCGTGGCCGGGCACGTCGATGGTGAGGTCGCCGATGGCCAGCACCTCGGCGGGCTCGGACTCGGTGCGGCGCAGCCGGGCGCGCACGCGGGCGACCAACTCCTTGGGCTTGAACGGCTTGACCACGTAGTCGTCGGCGCCGGACTCCAGGCCGAGCACTATGTCGACGGTGTCGCTCTTGGCGGTGAGCATGACGATCGGCACGCCGGACTCGCCGCGGATCGCCTTGCACACGTCGATGCCGTTCATGCCGGGCAGCATGAGGTCGAGCAGGACGAGGTCGGGTTTCAGCTCCCGCAGGGCGGGCAGCGCCCGGGAGCCGTCGGCCACCACCGCGGTCTCGAAGCCCTCGCCGCGCAGCACGATGGTCAGCATCTCCGCCAGGGCGGGATCGTCGTCCACAACCAGCACACGTGCCTTCATGGACACATATTCGCACTGGTGGGCCTCGGCGTGTCGACCGCCTCAGGCGAGCAGCGCGTCGGCGAGCTCCCCGGTGTCGGCCCCGCGGGCCCCGTCGACCACGTGCCAGGGCGAGAGCCAGGCCGCGGCGGCCAGCTGGTCGTAGACCCCGGCGCACCGCGATTGCAGTCCGCCGTCGGCCTCCCAGGTGTCGCGGGCGCGCTCGCCGCTGTCCTCGCGGTGGCGGGCGCGCTCGGCGGCGAGGTCGGCGGTGACACGCAGCAGCAGCTGCGCGTGCGGGACCGGCATGCCGAAGCGCTCGACCTCGATGGCGCGCACCCACTCGGCGAACGCGCCGTCGGCGCCCTCGTGCAGGCGGGCGGCCCCGTAGGCGGCGTTGGAGGCGACGTAGCGGTCGAGCAGGACGACGTCGTGGGTGTCCAGGTCGGCGAGCAGCCGCTCACGCGCGCCGAGGCGGTCCAGGGCGTAGAGCACGCCCATGCCGTAGACCTCGTCGCCGAGGCCGCCCAGCTCGCCGTGCAGCCCGGCGCGCACGAGGTCGGCGGTCACCGAGGCCCCATAGCGCGGGAAGGCGTGCTTGGCCACCCCCGCGCCGCGCTCGGCGAACGCGGCGACGAGCTTGTCGGTCAGGGTGCGCTTGCCCGCCCCGTCCAGTCCCTCGATCACGATGAGTCGGCCCACGCGCCAACCCTAGCGGCGTTCACCGGCGGGGTCGGCGTCCGCGCGGAGGTCGGCACGGTGGAAGGGGCGGGCCGGGGGCTAGGCCGTGTTCGCCAGGGTGATGTGTGCCGGGTCGGCGGCGAAGGGGTCGGCGGCGGAGAGGGAGGAGGCGGTGCGGGCGCAGAGGGCCCGGGTCTCGGCCGGGGTGAGGCCGAGGCGGTTGAGCAGCAGGTGCAGGTGCTCGCGCCAGACGGAGAGCTGCTCGGCGGTGGGCGGGGTCTCCGCCTGGCCCTCGGTGGCGCGGCGAGCGCGGCGGACGGCGTTGGTCCAGCGGACGAGGGTGTGGTCGCGGGTGCGGGCCAGGCGGGTCCAGCGGACGTCCAGGGGCTGGGCGCCGGCGCTGGGGGCGCCGCCGAGCCAGGCGGCGGTGGCGCGGCGGTCCAGGCGCAGGGCGTGGGCGGTCGCCATGATCAGCTCGGTGGCGGTGGTGAAGCGGGCGCCGGGGGCGGTCAGGGCGCTGACGGCCAGTTCGGTGCCGCGGCAGAACAGGTCCCCGGCCGCTTCGCTCGGGCCGAAGCGCTCGGGGTCGGCGGTGTGCCCGGTCTCGCCGATGTCGGCCAGCGCCGCGGCGCCGGTGCGGCGGGTCTGCACGACGAGCCTGGCCAGGTCCGGGCGCAGCGCCTTGACCGTGCACCAGTCGGCGCCGCGCAGGCCGAAGACCAGGCCGGTGCCGGTGCGCTCGAAGTACCAGTCGGCCAGGTGCCCTTCCCGGCGCAGGCCGTCGAAGTGCGGCGCGGCGCGGTGGACGATGAACCGGTCGATGTCCTCCGTGCGCCAGGCGAGCTCGCAGCGCACGGCGGACCAGGTTCGGGGGCGGGGTGCGTCGGTGGTCATCCGGTCTCCTCCTTCATCGCCCGACCCCATGATCGTCTGGAGTGGACGGACGCCGAGAGCGGTACCCCGACCATGATGCGGATGACGTCTGACAGGCGACTGACCCGAGCGCTGACCCATGCCCGAAGGGTCACACCGATGTGCCCCAGCTCACATCTCCCGGGGTGCGGCACGGCGCCGCGGGCGGCGGCTCCCCCAGCCGTCGCCCGCAGCGGCCCACCCCCCGGGGCGGCGCGCGGTCCGGCGCGCCCCTGCGCGCGTCGGAACTATGCAAGTTCGCTGCGAAGATCACTCCCGTTACCGGATGAGACGCGGCTCACACGACGGACGGCCCCGCCGAAGCGGGGCCGTCCGGGGTCGTGCGGGTGCGTCAGTACCGGTAGTGCTCGGGCTTGAACGGGCCCTCCGGGTCCACGCCGATGTACTCGGCCTGGTCCTTCGACAGCTTGGTGATGCTGCCGCCCAGCGCCTCCACGTGGATGCGGGCGACCTTCTCGTCCAGCGCCTTGGGCAGGCGGTAGACCTCGTTGTCGTACTCCTGGTGCTTGGTGAACAGCTCCACCTGGGCGATGACCTGGTTGGAGAAGCTGTTCGACATCACGAACGACGGGTGGCCGGTCGCGTTGCCCAGGTTCATCAGCCTGCCCTCGGACAGCACGATGATCGAGTGCCCGTCCGGGAACACCCACTCGTCCACCTGGGGCTTGATGTTGATCCGGTGGATGTTCGGCACCCGGGCGAGCCCGGCCATGTCGAGCTCGTTGTCGAAGTGGCCGACGTTGCCCAGGATCGCCTGGTGCTTCATCCGCGCCATGTGGTCGGCGGAGACGACGTCCTTGTTGCCGGTCGTGGTGATGATGATGTCGGCGGACTCGATGACCTCCTCCAGCGTGCGGACCTCGAAGCCGTCCATCAGCGCCTGCAGCGCGCAGATCGGGTCGATCTCGGTGATGATCACCCGCGCGCCCTGCCCGCGCAGCGACTCCGCCGAGCCCTTGCCCACGTCGCCGTAGCCGGCGACGACGGCGACCTTGCCCGCGATCAGCACGTCGGTGCCGCGGTTGATGCCGTCGATGAGCGAGTGGCGGATGCCGTAGCGGTTGTCGAACTTCGACTTGGTGACCGAGTCGTTGACGTTGATCGCCGGGAACAGCAGCTCGCCGGCCGCGGCGAGCTGGTAGAGCCGCAGGACGCCGGTCGTGGTCTCCTCGGTGACGCCGCGGATGCCCTCGGCGACCTTGGTCCACTTGCCGCCGTCGGCGGCCAGCGACGCGCGCAGCGTCTCCAGGATGATCTTCCACTCGTCGGAGTCGTTGTCCTCCGGGCCGGGGACCACGCCCGCCTTCTCGTACTGCACGCCCTTGTGGACCAGCAGCGTGGCGTCGCCGCCGTCGTCGAGGATCATGTTCGGGCCGCCGCCCTCGGGCCACGTCATCATCTTCTCGGTGGCCCACCAGTACTCGTCCAGGGTCTCGCCCTTCCACGCGTACACCGGGACGCCCTTGGGCTCCTCCTCGGTGCCGTGCGGGCCGACGACGACCGCCGCGGCGGCGTGGTCCTGGGTGGAGAAGATGTTGCAGGAGCACCACCGCACCTCGGCGCCGAGGGCGACGAGCGTCTCGATCAGCACCGCGGTCTGCACGGTCATGTGCAGCGAACCCGAGATCCGCGCGCCCCGCAGCGGGTAGACGTCGGCGTACTCGCGGCGCAGCGCCATCAGACCGGGCATCTCGTGCTCGGCCAGCCGGATCTCCTTGCGGCCGAACTCGGCGAGGGAGAGGTCGGCGACGGCGAAGTCCACGCCGTTGCGGGTCTGCGCGAAGCGCTCCCCGGACGTGGCCCGCGTGTCTTCAGCGGTCATCAGGTGATTCCTCCAGACTGTGGTTCCCTGGGAACAGTACCGCCGCGGATGCCCGGCAGACCTCGCCGATCGGTCGCATCTGCCGAGGGGACACGATCGGAGAAGACGTGCTGCCGACTGGTGCGGACACGCGCGTGGTCGAACTGCGCGTGCACGGCATGATGGGGACATCGCCGGAGTCCCTGGTCTCCGCGGTGTCCGCCGTCGACGTCGCGGGCGACGGGGTCGGCCGGATCGTGCGGCCCGCCGACCGGCTCCTGCGGCCTGCTCCCGGCCCGGTGCTGCGCGCCGACGGCCGCTCGGTGTCGCGGGTGGTCGAGGGCTACGTCTGGGGCGCGATGACCTCCGGCGGCTGGGCCAAGGCGACCTGGGCGCTGCTGTTCCCCTTCTCGCTGGCCAACATGGCCCACTGGATGCTGCCGCCGGTCCCGCGCGGGCACCGCGGCGGGCGCGTGCTCGGCGCGGCGCTGCGGGCGCTGCTGCGGCTGGCGGCGCTGCTGCTGACCGTGCTGTTCGTGGTGCAGGCCACGGTCGTGACCTACGACCTGCTGGCCGTGCAGTGCCTGGCGCCGGGGGCCGACTGCCTCGCCGCGGTGCCGCGGTGGCTGCGCGAGGCGTACCCGTTCCGGCAGGCGGTGGCCGTCGTGCCGGTGCTGCTGCTGGTGCTCGTGCTGCACCGGGTGTCGTGCGTGGCGTGGGAGACGCCGGCGGCGCCCAACCCGCCGGAGGCGCCGCCGAACGAGCGCGTCGACCTGCCGGGCCGCAACCTGGTCGCCGACCCGGACACCCCGGCCCTGCGCACCCTGCACGCCGTCGGCGCGCTGGCCGCGGTCGCCTTGGCGCTCAGCGGCCCGCACACCGCCCCCGACCCGGTGCGCGCGTTCGTGCCGTGGGTGGTGGCGCTGGCGCTGCTGGCCGTCTGCGTCCTGGGCACGCTCGGCCTCGACGACCCGCGCGGCGCGGACGACCGGCGCGGGCGTCTGCTGCGGGCGGTCTTCGGCCGGGTGCCGGGCCGGGTCCTGGAGGTAGTGGGCGTGCTGGCCGTCCTCGCCGCGGCGGCCGCGGTCGACCCGGTGCCCGCGGTGCCCAGGGGCACCGACGTCACCGTGGACTCGGTCGCGGCGGCGCTGATCGTGGTGGTCGTGCTGTTCGGGGTGCTGCTGGCCCCGGCGGCGCTGATCGCCCGGCCGAGCTGGCGGGAGCTGCCGCGCGGGCTGCGCCCCTGGGCGGGCGGCTGGATGGCGGCGCCGGTGCTGGCCGTCGCGGCCCTGCTGGGCGGCGGCTTCGGCGCGGGCCTGGCGATCACGCTGCGCACGGTCATCGGCTTCGACGGCATGCGCCTGCCCCCCGGCTACGACTCGGTCACCCTGCTGTGGGGCGCGGGCGCGGTCCTCGGCGCGGCCGTCGCCCTGCCCAGCCTGGCCGTCGCGGCCGTGCGGCTCCTGCGCCGCGACCGCACCCCGGTCGCCGACCTCCTGGGCGCCGACGACGAGGCCCGCCGAGCGTGGCGACTGGCCGAGTGGCAGCGCCGCAACCTGCACCGGGTCGTGCTGGCGGCGGCGGCCTTCCTCGCGGCGGGGACGACGGTGGCCGTGGTCATGCGGTTCATGGACCGCGCCTTCGCCCCGTGGCTGGCCCCGCTGAGCACCCTCGGCGTCCTGGCGCTTGGCCTGCTGGCGGGCTCGCTGCTGCGCGCGGTGCAGAACGCCGCCCGCGAGGCGGAGGCGGGCCGCCGCCTGGGCGTCCTGGCCGACCTGGCCTGCTTCTGGCCCCGCGAGGCGCACCCCGCCGTGCCGCCGTCCTACGCCCTCAAGGTGGTCCCCGAACTGGCCACCCGCGCCGCCGAACACCTCCGCGACCAGGACACCCGCGTCGTGCTGACCGGCCACTCCCAGGGCGGCCTGCTGGTCCTGCTCACCGCCGCCCGCCTCCTGGACTCGATCAACGAACCCGAGCGCATGCGCCTGGGCCTGGTCACCGCGGGCACCCAGCTCCAGTGGGCCTACCTGCGCGCCTTCCCGTCGGTGGTCCCGTTCACCTCGGTAGCGGCGGTCTCGGCCAACTTCGGCACCCGCTGGCGCAACCTCTGCCGAGGCACCGACCCCATGGGCGGCGCCGTCCTGACCTGGTCCCGCCAGGTGGTCGACGGCCACCTGATCGGCACCGGCCTCCGCCCCGACGGCACCCCCGGCCCCCTCCCGGCTGCCCCCCGCACCCCCACGGACGCCCTGGTCCTGGGCCAGGACCACTGGCTCCCCGACCCCGCCCACGGCCCTTTCCCCAACCGCCGCTGGTGCCCCGGAATCCGGGCCAACAAGAACTACACCGCCGACCCGGAATGGGACCGCGCCGTAGCCCTGGCCGCCGGCCTGGACCCCGACGACCACGGCGGCCTCCCCTGGCTGACCCGCCGCCCGGTCGGAGGCTGAGGCTGGAGCCCTAGAGAGTCCACGGGTGAGACGCCCAGCAGGTCAGCCGGATACACGCCCAGACGGTCCGATGGGGTGAAGTCGCTTCGGTGGGGCCGCCACCGCCACCACCACGCGGAGCCAGACCTACCTCCCGATCCTCCCCACAAGCGCGTCCGCCACACCCCCATGCCCGGCATCCGCCAACAACCCGGCAGGCGCCAACAGATAATCCCGATCCACCACGATCTCAGCCTTCTTCAGCACCGGCCGCAGCACCGGGTCATCCCGAAGAAACCCATGCACCGATGACAGATCGGAAGCATGCCGGAACACCCCACCCGACAACACCAGCAACGTAGCCCCGTGCGGTCCAAGATCCCCGTCCACCAGCCGCAGATGCCGCCGAAGCGCCAGCACAGCGGCTACCGAAGCCAACCGAAGATCCTCCTCGAACTCCCCGGGAGAACCCGGAACGAAGTCCACACAAGACGACCGATGCGCGGCCACCGATTCCAGCCCCTCAACCGGAACCCGCTCAACCACCCCCTCAGCCACCACCCCCCGAGCCGACCAGCGCATCCCGATGTCCCCCTCCACCGTCCGCCGATCAGCGGGCAGCGCCACCGTCCGCGCCCCAGAATCCACAGTAGACACAGCCGAGTACACATCCGTCGTGGCCCCACCCACATCCACCACCACAACCGCCCCCGCCGACGAATCCGACGCCCGCACCCCCGCCAACCGGGTAACCCCCGCCAACACCGCGTCCGGCGTCACAGTGCGCACAACCCGACGGAACCGCGACCCCCGCGACAGCCCCTTCCCCCCGATCACGTGATCGAGGAACACCGACCGGATCGCCGCACGCGCGGGCCCAGGAGCCAACTCCCCCACATCAGGCAGCACGTTCGCCGTGGGGACAACGACCCGCCCCTGCAACAACCCCAGCGCCGCGTCCCGCGCCGAAGCGTTGCCCGCCAACACGATCGGCACCTTGACCCGGTTCACCCCCAGCCGCCGCGCGTTGTGCAGCAGCACCCGCTCGTCCCCGCCGTCGGTGCCGCCCACCAGCAGCACCACATCCGGCCGAGCCGCCCGCAGCGCCCGCAGCCCCGCGCCGTCCATCTCCCCCGACGACACGTGCACGACCTTCGCCCCGGCCGACAGCGCGACCCGGTGGCCGGCCTCCGCGCTCACCAGCCGCTCCTGGCCCACCACCGCCAGCCGCAGCCCGCCCCCGGCCGATGAGCACGCCAGCACCTGACCCTCCCCCAGCGCCGCGCGCACCGCGTCGACCCCGTCCATCACCTCGGGCGGGGTCGTGCGGTGCTGCGCGGTGCCCAGGAGTTCGCCGGTGGCCGAGACGAGGGCGCCCTTGGTCCACGTGGAGCCCACGTCCAGGCACAACCAGGACAAGCTACTTCTTCTCCTTCTCCCGCTCAGCGGCCTGCCCGAGCAGCGAGCGCTTGCGGCTGTACACGAAGTAGACGATCACGCCGAGTGCCATCCACGCCAGGAAGCGCAGCCAGGTCAGCACCGTCAGGTTGAGCATCAGCCACAGGCACGCCGCGATGGCGATGATCGGCAGGACGGGCACCCACGGCACGCGGAACGCGCGCTTGAGGTCGGGTCGGGTCTTGCGCAGCACGATCACCCCGGCGGAGACCAGGATGAACGCGAACAGCGTCCCGACGTTGACCATCTCCTCCAACTGCCCGGCGTCGAAGAACGTCGCCGCCGCGCCGACCAGGACGGCCACCAGGATGGTGGCGCGGGCGGGGGTGCCGCGGCTGCTGGACTGGGCGAGCTTGCGGGGCAGCAGGCCGTCGCGGGACATGGCAAACAGGACGCGGGTCTGGCCGAGCATCAGCACCATGACGACGGTGGTCAGGCCCGCCAGGGCGCCGACGGAGATGATCTGTGCCGCCCAGTCGACGCCGTTGAGCGAGAACGCCGTGGCCAGGGTCTTGGTGTCCTCGGTGCCGTCGGCCTTCGTGCCGGAGGCCAGTTCGGTGTAGGACACCATGCCGACCAGCACCAGCGCCACGGCCACGTACAGCACCGTGACGATGCTGAGCGAGCCGAGGATGCCGCGCGGCACGGACTTCTGCGGGTTCTTGGTCTCCTCGGCCGTGGTGGCGACGATGTCGAAGCCGATGAAGGCGAAGAACACCAGCGACGCGC
The DNA here is from genome assembly GCF_042657845.1 of Actinokineospora guangxiensis. Taxonomy (NCBI): domain Bacteria; kingdom Bacillati; phylum Actinomycetota; class Actinomycetes; order Pseudonocardiales; family Pseudonocardiaceae; genus Actinokineospora; species Actinokineospora guangxiensis. The sequence continues at coordinate 71,635 of NZ_JBHSKF010000020.1, forward strand.
CCGCCAGCAGGCCGAACGCGCCGAAGGAGCTGCCCTCCACGCCCAGCAGCGCGGAGAACAGCGACTGCTCGACACCGCTGCCCGCGCCGCCGTCCTCGGCGGGCTTCGACGGCGGGATGAACGGGCTGTAGTTGGCCGCCTTGACGTAGAACAGGCCCAGCACGACCACGAACAGCACGATGGCGACCTTGATGCCGGTGATCACCATGCTGAACCGCGACGACAGCTTCGTGCCCAGTGTCAGCAGCGTCGCCAGGACGACGACCAGCAGCAGCGCGCCCCAGTCGGCGGTGGCGAAGCCGAGGTCGACCCGGGTGACGGTCTGCTCGTTGGCGTCGAAGCCGAAGAGGTAGCCGAGCACGGTGTTGAGGTAGGTCGACCAGCCCTTGGAGACCGCCGCCGCGCCGACCGCCAGCTCCAGGACCAGGTCCCAGCCGATGATCCAGGCCAGGAACTCGCCGAAGGTGGCGTAGGAGAAGGTGTACGCGCTGCCCGCGACCGGCACGGTCGAGGCGAACTCGGCGTAGCACAGGGCCGCCAGGCCGCAGGCGATCGCGGCGAGCACGAAGGCCAGCGCCACCGCCGGGCCCGTGAGGTCACCGGCGGTGCGCGCGGTCAGGGTGAAGATGCCCGCGCCGATGACGACCGCGACGCCGAAGACGGTCAGGTCCCAGGTCGAGAGATTGCGCCGGAGCTTGGTGTCCGGTTCGTCGGTATCGGCGATGGACTGCTCGACGGACTTCGTGCGCCACAGGCCATTTCCCGCCATCTGGCCCTCCCCTTCCAGTCTGGTGAACCGGCCCGGTGAGGCTAGCGCCGGATGGGCGCGGCCGCTGAAGAGCCGCGCCCGGTCCCGGTTCAGTCCGCGGTGACGGCGGACTCGCGGTAGAGGTCGGGCTCCAGGTAGATGAGCCGGGCGGCGGGCACGGCGGCGCGCACCCGGGACTCGGCGTCGTCGATGGCCGCGGCGACGCCCGCGAGGTCGAGGTTGGGCACCAGCTCGATCTTGGCGGCGACCAGCAGCTCGTCCGGGCCGACGTACTGGGTGCGCACGTGGATGACGCGCAGGACCTGGCCGGTGGCGAGCTTGTCCATGATCGTGTCGAGTTCGGCGTCGGTGGCGCCCTCGCCGATGAGCAGGGACTTCATCTCGATGATCAGGATGATGGCGATCACACCGAGCAGCACGCCGATGGCCAAGGTGCCGACCGCGTCCCACACCGGCTCGCCGGTCAGCATCGCCATGCCCACGCCGAAGAGCGCGAACACCAGGCCGAACAGGGCGCCCGCGTCCTCCAGCAGCACCACCGGCAGCTCCGGGGTCCGCGAGTGGCGGATGAAGCCCCACCAGGTGGCGTCGCCCTTGATCTTGCGGGACTCCACGATGGCGGTGCGGAAGGACCAGATCTCCAGGCCGATCGCCACCAGGAGGATGATCACCGCGACGATGGGGCTCTTCAGCGGCTCGGGGTGCGAGAGCTTGTGGAAGCCCTCGTACAGCGCGAACACCGAGCCGAGGCTGAACAGCATCAGCGCGACCACGAAGGACCAGAAGTAGCGGTCGCGGCCGTAGCCGAACGGGTGCTCCTTGGTGGCCCTGCGCTGGGAGGTCTTCTGCCCGAGCAGCAGCAGGCCCTGGTTGGAGGTGTCCGCGACCGAGTGCACCGCCTCGGCCAGCATGGACGACGACCCCGTGATGAGGAAGCCGACGAACTTCGAGATGGCGATACCGGCGTTGGCGAACAGCGCGGCGAGGATCGCCTTCGTGCTTCCCCCTGCGGCCACGGCTCACTCCTAGTGAAGGGTCCTGGACTGGATCGGACGGAAGCCTAGAGGCTGCCCGCTCACCGCGGGCGCGAACCCGTCAGGTCCCGACGGTGGCCACGAAGATCCGCGTCGCCGCGGGCGACACCGGGCACGCGGTGGTCTCCTGGTCCGAAGCCCCGATCCACGCCGAGGAGCCCCGGTCCAGCTTCAGCGACGAGGTCCCCGAGACCAGCTCGACCGCGCCGTCGGTGCACACCAGCAGGCGCGGGCCGGGCGCGCCGAGGGACACCGCCTCGTCCTCGCCGTCGGCCCAGTCCACCCTGGACAGCTCGAACTCCGGCGCGTCGGTCGGGTAGACGTGCACGCGGCCCTTGGCCACGCCCTCGCTGACCGGCATCGGTCCGCAGCCGAAGTCCAGCACCCGCAGCAGCTCGGGCACGTCGACGTGCTTGGGGGTGAGCCCGCCGCGCAGGATGTTGTCGGAGTTGGCGAGGATCTCCACGGCGGTGCCGTGCAGGTAGGCGTGCAGGTTGCCCGCGGGCAGGTAGATGGCCTCGCCAGGGCCGAGGGTCAGCCGGTTGAGCAGCAGCGCGGCCAGCACGCCCGCGTCGCCGGGGTAGCGCTCGGCGAGTTCCAGCACCGTGCGGCACTCGTCGCCGAACTCGCCGCGGTCCTTCACGTGGCGCACGCACGCGTCGAGCAGGTCGGGCATGAGCGCGTGCAGCGCCTGCTGCGGCAGCGTGATCCAGGTGGTGAACAGCGCGCGCAGGCCGTCGCTGTCGGGTTGGCCCGCGAGCAGGTCGATGTGCGCGGACAGGCCGGGCGTGCGGACGACTTCGAGCAGCTCCAGGGTGCGGTGCGGGTCGCGGAAGCCAGCGAGCGCGTGGAACTCGGTGAGCGCGCAGACCAGCTCCGGCTTCGCGGTCGGGTCGGGGTAGTTGCGGTCGGGGGCGTCGCGCGCGATGCCCGCGGCCTCCTCGCGCGCCCAGCCCTCCGCAGCCTGCCGCGCCGACGGGTGGGCCTGCATGCTCAGCGGCTCGTCGGCGGCGAGGATCTTCATCAGGAACGGCAGCCGGTCGCCCCAGCGGGCCGCCGTCGCCGCGCCCAGCTCGCCCGCCGGGTCGGCGTCGATGCGCTCCAGCAGAGTCTCGCCGGAGTCGACCAGCAGCGACGGGTCGCCGGGGTGGCTGCCCATCCACAGCTCGGCCTGCGGGTGCGGCGCGGGGACGGGCTGCCCGAGCAGTTCGGCGATCGTCGTGCGCGATCCCCACGCGTACGCGCGGACCGCGTTGCGCAACAACTCCACTGCACCACTCCTAACCGCGGGCGCGCTCACGCCGTCGCCGGGGCGTAGCGCCCCGTGCCGCCTGCCGTACCCGCTGCCAGCCCCAGGTACAGGGCGGCCAGTTCCCAGCGCAGGGCCAGCACCGCGGCCCCGATCGGCTCCGGGACGCCCAGCTCCTGGCCGGGCGCGAGGACCTCGACGGTGGGCAGCACCTCGGCCGCCTGCCTGCGCACGGGGTCGCCGGGCGCGCTGCGCACCGCTAGCAGCACGGTCCTCGGCGAGATCGCCGCCGGGCCGTCGAAGTCGTCGGGGTCGGCGAAGATGTCGCGGCCCGCCGAGCCGCGCACGGCGGCGCGGTGCAGCGCCGTGCGGCTCGCCGCCTGCTGGTACTCGGCGACGTCGCAGGGCAGGTCGGTGTGCGTGGAGAGCACCTGGGCGGCGTGCCGGGCGACGCCGGTGGCGACCGGGTCCAGGCCCCACAGCAGCGGGACGTGCTCGGCGACGCGCAGCGCCAGCGACTTGGCCGGGTTGACGAACGTCTCGTGCTGCACGTGGCAGCGCTCGGCCTCGCGGTCCAGCTCGTCGGCGAGGGCGTCGGTGTCGATGCGCAGCAGCCCCAGCGCGGCCAGGGTGAGCAGGCCCGCGGTGAAGGCCGCGGCGAAGGAGAAGCCGGGCGGCACGGGCACCCGCGGCGCGATGTGCACGGCCGCGCCCGCGGCGGCCGCGGCGACCGGACCGTCGGCGGGCGCGGTCAGCACGACCGTCGCGCCCCGGCGGCAGGCCCGGTCGATCGACTCGGCGAGGACGGTGTCGCCCGCGTCGTCGGTGTGCGCGATGACCACGTCCAGCGCGCCCACCCACACCGGGGCGCGGTCGGCGACGACCAGCGGCACCGGGCAGGCCGGGCCCACCAGCGCGGCGAGCACGTCGCAGACGGCGGGCGAGATGCCCGGCCTGCAGATGAGCACCAGGGCCCGCGGCCTGCTGCCCGCGACCCGGTCGATCCCGGCCTCGGCCGCGGCCTCGGCGGTGGCCCGCACCTGCGCGCCCGCGCGGGCGACGGCGCGCAGCAGCCCGTCGGGGTCGGCCTCGCCCAGGCGGGCGGCGTCGTCCAGCAGGGAGTCGTCGGGAAGCGAGGTCACCGGGCGTCCGGATGCTCGGCGGCGTCGAGGAGCAGGACGGGCACGCCGTCCTCCACCGGGTACACGCGCCCGCACTCGGTGCAGGTCAGCGCGTCGGCCCCCGGGTCGCCGGGGGCGCCCGGGGTGAGCGCGGCGTGGTCGTCCGACGGGCACGCCAGGATCTCCAACAGCCTCGGGTCCAGGTCGACTGCCATCGCGTCTCCTCCTCGGGTCCTCAGTGTCTCGGGTGGTTCGGGTGGTTCGGGTGGTTCGGGTGTCTCGTGATGTCTCGGGATCAGGCCCGCACGATGGCGAGGACCTCGTCGCGCAGCGCGGCGACGGCGGCGTCGTCGGCGGCCTCGACGTTGAGCCGCAGCAGCGGCTCGGTGTTGGAGGCGCGCAGGTTGAACCACGAGCCGTCGGGCAGGGTGACGGTGAGGCCGTCCAGCTCGTCCAGCTCGACGCCGTCGCGGCCGCCGAACTCGGCCTTGATCGCGGCGATGCGGTCCGCCTGGTCGCGCACCGTCGAGTTGACCTCGCCGGAGGCGGCGTAGCGGGCGTAGTCGCGGGTCAGCTCCGAGAGCGGGCCGTCCTGTTCACCGAGCGCGGCGAGCACGTGCATGGCCGCCAGCATGCCGGTGTCGGCACGCCAGAAATCCCTGAAGTAGTAGTGCGCCGAGTGCTCGCCGCCGAAGATCGCCCCGGTGCGGGCCATCTCCTCCTTGATGAAGGAGTGCCCGACTCGGGTGCGGACCGGGTTGCCGCCGTGCTCGCGGACGATCTCAGGCACCGCGTGCGAGGTGATCAGGTTGTGGATCACCGTGGCGCCCGGGTCCTTGGCCAGCTCGCGCACCGCGACCAGGGCGGTGATGGCGCTCGGGGAGACGGCGTCGCCGTTCTCGTCCACGATGAAGCAGCGGTCGGCGTCGCCGTCGAAGGCCACGCCCGCGTCGGCGCCGACCTCGCGGACCTTGGCCTGCAGGTCCACGATGTTCTTGGGGTCCAGCGGGTTGGCCTCGTGGTTGGGGAAGCTGCCGTCGAGCTCGAAGTACATCGGGGTGACCTCGATCGGCAGGCCCGCGAAGACCGAGGGCACGGTGTGCCCGCCCATGCCGTTGCCCGCGTCGACCACGATCCGCAGCGGGCGGCTGGTGCTCAAGTCGACCAGGGTCCGCAGGTGGGCGGCGTAGTCGGCGAGCATGTCGCGCTCGGTGACCGTGCCGGAGCCGCCCAGGTCGGCGGTGCCGGCCTCGACGTCGGCGCGGATCTCCGAGAGCCCGGTGTCCTGCCCGACCGGGGCGGCGCCAGCGCGGCAGAGCTTGATCCCGTTGTACTGGGCCGGGTTGTGGCTCGCGGTGAACATCGCGCCGGGCATGTCCAGGCTGCCGGAGGCGAAGTACAGCATGTCGGTGCTGGCCAGGCCGATGGAGACGACGTCGACGCCCTGGGCGGCGACGCCCTCGGCGAAGGCGGCGGCCAGGCCGGGCGAGGAGTCGCGCATGTCGTGGCCGATCACCACGGACGGCCCGCCGACCAGGCGGGCGAAGGCCGCGCCGATGGACCGGACCAATTCCTGGTCGATCTGCTCACCGACCACGCCGCGGATGTCGTATGCCTTGAAGACGCCGGACAGATCGCGCACGTGATTCCTCCAAGGTCGCCGCTGGTGCCCTTGGAGCCTACCGATCTGGCTACCGGTCAGTCGGAGACCGGGTCGGGGAGCACCCGCAGGTGTGCGCGCCGCGGGCCGCCGGGGGTGCTGGGCGGCTCGGGCATCGGCCGGTCGACCCGGCCGGCCTCGCGGACGGCCTCGGCCAGCGCGGTGAGGTCGTCGACGCTGGGCTCGGGCATCGCGAACTCGCCGTCGTGGCGGACGACCTCCCAGCCCCTGGGGACCGTCAGGCGCAGCGCGTGCTCCTCGCAGAGGTCGTAGCTGTGCGGCTCGGCGTAGGTGGCCAGCGGGCCGACGACGGCGGTCGAGTCGGCGTAGGCGTAGGTCAGCGTGGCGACGGCCGGGTTCAGACACCCGGTTCGCGAACACCGACGCACGCTCCGCACGATCGCTGACGATAGCGGTTCGGGGGGCGGTCATGTCGCATCAGCTCCCGCGACACGCCCCGGTGCGGCCATCCGGGCGAGTACTACCCTTTCGATCGTGGTCACCGCGCGCAGATCCCGACGCCGCGACCGGCGCAACCGCGACCGTCATGGGCGCGGCCTGCGCGGTCCGCTCATCCCCGCATCGCTCCCGGCGTCGAGCACGCGCGCGGAGAAGTTCGACGCGGTCGTGCTGGAGGCGCTGGAGCCGATCGAGGCGCGCTGGCGCACCGAGCTGACCAAGCTCGACGTCGCCGTGGACGACGTCCCCGAGGTGCCCGAGGGCGAAACCCCCGATGGGGTGATCGCGGACTCGGGCGTGCCACTGTCGCGGCTGGTGCGCGCGGGCGTCGACCGGCGGGGTCAGCCGACGCGGGCGCGGGTGGTGCTCTACCGGCGACCGTTGGAGGCCCGCGCCAAGGACGGCGCCGACCTGGCCGACCTCGTGCACGACGTGCTGGTGGAGCAGATCGCGGCCTACCTGGGCCTGGACCCGGGTGTGGTGGAGGGCGGCGACTAGCCCGTCCTAGTCCTCGGGCCTGCGGCCGGGGATCGAGGTCAGCACGGTGAACAGGACCATCGCGCCCTGCACCAGCAGCAGCACCCCGCGCAGCGCGGACGCGTGCTCGACGCGCACCTCCGATGCCCTGGTCGGCACCTGGACGGCGACCTGGCGGCCCCACGCCCGCACGATCGGCACCTGCTTGCCGTCGACCGTGGCCGTCCAGCCGGGCTCCTCGGTCGCGCCGAGGACCAGCAGCCGCCCGTCGGGGCCGTCGGAGACGCGCACGGAGGCCGACGGCGGCTCGGCGGGCACGGCCACCATGCCCTTGGCCGCCAGCGACGTCGGCGGGACGCCGCCGGTCACCGCGGTCCTGGCCAGCTCCGGCGAGAGCAGGTGCGCGGGCCCCGCGGTGAGCTGCACGCGGAAGACCGGCAGCCCGTAGGTCGTCGGCGGGACGTCGGCGACCAGGTCCCCGGCCGCGGCGCGGAAGGCGGGGGCGGCCTCGGCGGGCAGCACGACGAACAGCACGCCCGCCGCGGCGGCACGGGCGAGCGCGCCGCGCACCCGGGGTCCGTCGCCGCTGGTCAGCTCGGCGCGCAGGGCGGCGAGGCGGCCAGTGGCGCCCGGGGTGGGCGCGGTGTCGTCGTCGCCGAAGGCGGGCGGGCGGCCCGCGGTGAGCCGGGGGCGGCCGTCGAGGGTGAGCAGCCAGCGGCCGGTGGCGGCGAGTTCGGCGGTGGGCGAGGCGGCGAGGCGGTCGCCGCCGTCGTCGCGCAGCGGGCCCGCCGGTCCGGCGATGGCGACCCCGGCGGCCAGCGCGCCGAGGGCGGCGACGCCGACGACCGCAGCGGGCCGCACCAGCGACGGCCTGCCCCCGCCCGTGCGGCAGGCCCCGAGCAGCGCCCAGACCAGGCCCCAGCCGACGAGCAGCAGCGGGGTGCCCGCCCAGGCCGCCGTCGGCTCCAGCCCGCCGAGCGGGGTCGCGGGCACCAGCCGCACGAGCAGCACGGCCGCCAGGCCCAGCAGCGCGAAGCCGAGGCCGGGCAGGACGCCGCGGTGCGGGCGCACCAGCACGCCCGCGAGCGCGACCAGCACGGCGACCGCGCCGATGCCGACCAGCGCGCCGGGCCCGCCGGGGTGCAGGGCGAGCAGCTCGGCTGTGCCCGGGACCGGGTTGTCGACCACCGCGCCGATGCCGTGCAGGACGATCCCGGGGTTCTGGATGAGCACGGCGGGCCAGGGCAGCAGCAGTGCCAGCGGCATCAGCACCAGCATGAACAGCGCCACGCCGCGCCTGCGGCCGTCGCCGGGGACCAGCACGAACCCGCCGAGCGCGACCACCACCAGCAGCAGGTGCGCCAGCGGGGCGAACGCGCCGATCACCGCGAGCCCGGCCGCGGTGCCCGCCGCGGTGGACAGCCAGTGCCGCGACCCGCCGCCGCGGGTCAGCAGCGCCATGATCCCGGCGGTGACCAGCGGCAGCAGGATGTGCACGACGACCGCGTCGAGCCTGCCCTGGGCGACGGCGGCGGAGGCGGGCGGCAGCAGCGCGTACCCGGTGGCGAGCAGTGCCCGCACCCAGCGGCGCACGGGCGCGCGGCGGGTGGCGAGGTAGGCGGAGAGCCCGGCGAGCGGCAGGTCGGCCAGCAGCAGCGCCGCGACCACGGCCTGCGTGCCGCCGAAGGGCACGAAGACCGTGCCGAGCACGCCGAGGACCGCCAGCGCGGCGGGCGCGGGCGCGCCGGTGCCGCCCGCGGTGCCGTGCCAGCTCGCCAGGTACTGCGACCACACCGCGCCGAGGTCGCCGACCGGCAGCAGCCGACCGCCCGCCAGGTCCAGTCCCATCCGCCCGGCGTTGACCAGCACCGCGAGCGCGGTGAGGCCCACCAGCAGCAGCAGCGGCGGAGACAGCAGGAGTTGGCGCAGCACTCGGCCGCGGTCGACGGAGACGAAGACGAGGGCGGGGTCCGGCTCGGGGCCGGAACCGTCGCGCGGCACCGGCGACGGCCGCGGGCGCGGGCTGGGCCGCAGGCCGATCGGCGGGTCGGCGGGCGCGGCGGCGTCGAGCGGCACCGTGACCGCGACACCGCTGCCGGGCCTGCGCAGGCCCGCGCGGCGTGGGCGGCCGGTCGCGCCCGCGGGCAGCGCCTGCGGACCCGCGACGGGGCGGACCGGGTCGGGCTCCTCCGGGGCGTGCCAGAGCCCGGCGTCGTAGCCCGCGGGCAGCCGCCCGAGCGCGGCGTCGGCGGCGACCCGGCGGCGGACGAGGCCGGCGAGCGCGCCGCGGCCGGCGTTGCGCAGCCGGGTCAGTCTGCTGGTGAACAGCCCGCGCACCGGCCCTGGCCTGCCGCTGACCGCGCGCGCCCTGCGGCCGGCGCGCAGTTCCGCCCGGCCGCCGAGGACGTAGGCCAGCGCGCGCAGCTCAGCTCGGCCGCGCTCCAGCCTGCGCTGCATGGCGAAGCCGAGCGCGCGCAGCAGGCACAGCACCGCCAGCCGCGGCAGTCCGAGCAGGAACGACAGCGCGCCGCAGTTGACCAGGAACGTGCGCAGGCCCATCGCCCGGTCGATGGCGAGCGCCCCGGGCAGGCCGGGCACGGCGACGTCGACGCCGCGCAGCTCCGCGCTGACCGCGCGGGCGTGCCTGACCCGCGCGGACGGGACACAGAGGACGATCCGCCCGGACCGGTTGACCCGCCAGCCGAAGTCGATGTCCTCGCGCAGCACCGGCACGGCCTTGTCGAAGCCGCCCAGCTCGTGCCAGACCGAGCGGCGCACCAGCATCCCGGCCGAGGCCACCGCGAGCACTTCGGTGTTCTGCTCCAGCTCCCGGTCGCCCCCGGTCCACTCCAGTTCGGAGGGTCCGATGCCGGTCTGGCGGTGCCCGGAGGAGTCGGTGGACAGACCGGCTCCGACGACCACCCTCGGGTCGCGCCAGTCGACGGCGAGCGGGCCGAGCACCGCGGCCGACGGGGCGAGGTCGGCGGCGGTCAGCAGCGTGTCGAGGCAGTCGGGGTCGGCGGCGGAATCGTCGTGCAGCAGCCAGATCCAGCCGCCCGGGTCGCCCCAGCGCCCGACGGCGTGGTCGACGGCGGCGTGCACGGCCTCGGTGTAGCCCGCGCCGCGGTCGAGGGTGAGCACGCCGTCGAGCACCCGGTCGGCGCCGGTGGACGCGGCGGCGAGCAGGTCGGCGGTGGAGTCCTCGGAACCGGTGTCGACGGCGATGACGTGCCGGGGCCGCGGGCTGCTGTGGCGCAGCGCCGAGAGCGCCAGCCGCAGCCACTCCGCGCCGTCGTGGCAGACGAGGACGGCGAGCACGGGCACGGTGCGCGGGCGCTGGGCGCTCGGGCGCGGACCCGCTGCGGGCCGGGGGCGGGGCGGCACTGGTCGTGCACACCTCCCGTCGGCGTCGGCGGGTGGCCCCACCGGCCACTGGGACACCACGGTACGTCGGCCGTCGGCCCGTCCGCGCGCGGGAGGTTGTTCCGTTACCGACCTGCCGCGCTCACCGGGGGTTGGCGCGGCGTCGGACCGGGTGACTCCTGGTTGCTAGACGGCGCGCTTCTTGAGCTTGCGGCGTTCCCGTTCGGACAGGCCGCCCCAGATGCCGAACCGCTCGTCGTGGGCGAGCGCGTACTCCAGGCACTCGGCGCGCACCTCGCAGCCGAGGCAGATCCGCTTCGCCTCCCGGGTCGACCCGCCCTTCTCGGGGAAGAACGCCTCCGGGTCGGTCTGCGCGCACAGAGCGCGCTCCTGCCACTCCTGTTCCTCGGCGTCGTCGAGGTAGCCGGGCAGCCCGGCCTCGTGGCGATCCCACTCCGCCGCGTGCACGACGTTGCCCCTGTCTTCAGCGAATCCCTGCATAACGCCCGCCTCCTCGCCTTCCGCACTCCCCGGCTGGCGGATGCCTCAGCCTGTCCCCGCGGCCAATGGCCACCTCGGCAAATGACATCGATGTGATTACACCCGTGTCAGCGCGGCGGGTCAAGCGAAGACCCCGGCCGGGTGATGGGGTATGCGCGGCTGACACCCGTTCGGGTACCAGGGGAAACACCGGCAGATACCGGTCAGTCCCCCGGGATTTCGCGAAACTTGCCACACTGGAGCCGTGCAGAGATCAGCTATTCGACCCTCGCCCGTGTTCCTCGCCCTACTCGCCGTCACCATCGGCGGCGCGCTGCTCACCTTGGTGGAAGGCGAAGTCGCGGTCACGACGGGCATCTTCCTGCTCGTCCTGGGCGGGTGGGCCGTGTCGCTGTGCCTGCACGAGTTCGGCCACGCGATCGTCGCCTTCCGCGGCGGCGACCGTGAGGTCTACTTCAAGGGGTATCTCACGCTCGACCCCAGGCGCTACACCGATCCGGTCCTGAGTTTGCTGATGCCGCTGCTGCTGCTCGCCATCGGCGGCATCCCGCTGCCCGGCGGCGCGGTCTGGATCAACCACTACTCGCTGCGCTCCCGGGCCGTGGAGTGCCGGGTCTCACTGGCGGGCCCGTTCGCGAACCTGGTGATCGGCGTGCTGCTGGCGCTGGCGGTGGCGGTGTTCCCGATGGCCCCGAACCTGGCGGCGGGCCTGTCGTTCCTGGCGCTGCTGCAGCTGGCGGCGTTCGTGCTCAACATGCTGCCGATCCCGGGCCTGGACGGCTGGGGCGCGCTGGAGCCGTACCTGTCCCACGACGCCCGGCGCATCGGGGCGAAGGCCCGGCCGTGGGCGCCGCTGGTGCTGTTCGCGGTGCTCATCGGCATCCCGGGCGCGTCCGCGGTGTTCTGGGACGTGGTGCTGGCCGCCTACGAGGCGATCGGCGGGGACGCCTACTCGGCCGGGATCGGGCAGTCGCTGTTCTTCTTCTGGCGCTGACCGGCGCTTCACCCGCCCGTGGGAGGATCGCGGCCGTGAAGGTAGCCGCGATCGTCGGCGGGGTGGGCGGAGCCCGCTTCCTGCTCGGCGTGAAACACCTGTTGGGCATGCCCGCCGTCGGGGAAGCGCCCTCCGAGCACGAGATCACCGCCGTGGTGAACACCGCTGACGACATGTGGCTGCACGGGCTGCGCGTGTGCCCGGACCTGGACAGCTGCATGTACACCCTCGGCGGGGGCATCGACACCGAGCGCGGCTGGGGGCGCGCGGAGGAGTCGTGGACCGTGCGCGAGGAGCTGGCCGCCTACGGCGCCGAGGGCTCCTGGTTCAACCTGGGCGACCGCGACATCGCCACCCACCTGGTGCGCACCCGCATGATGCGCGCAGGCTACGAGCTCTCCGACATCACCGCGGCGCTGTGCGACCGCTGGAAGCCCGGCGTGCGCCTGCTGCCCATGTCCGACGATCGCGTGGAGACCCACGTGGTGATCGATGAGCCGGGCACCGGCGAGCGCAAGGCAGTGCACTTCCAGGAGTGGTGGGTCCGCTACCGCGCGGAGCCGAAGGCCGAGTCGATCGTGCCGGTGGGCGCCGACGAGGCCACACCGGCGCCCGGCGTGGTCGAGGCGATCACCGACGCCGACATCGTGCTGATCGCGCCGTCGAACCCGGTGGTCAGCGTGGGGACGGTGCTGGCGGTGCCGGGGGTGCGCGAGGCGCTGCGCAAGACCGAGGCGCCGGTGGTCGGGCTCTCGCCGATCGTGCGCGGCAAGGCGGTGCGCGGCATGGCCGAGGCGTGCCTGGCCGCCATCGGCGTGCCCTCGACCGCGGAGGCGGTGGGCAGGCACTACGGCTCCCGCTCCTGCTCACCGGAGGGCATCCTCGACGCCTGGCTCGTCCACACCGGCGACGCCGCCGACGTCCCGAACGTCGCGGTGCGCGCCGTCCCGCTACTGATGTCCGATGTGGACGCGACGGCGGCGATGGCGCGAGCGGCGCTCGACATGGGCGGGGTAGACCTTGCCTGAGCACGGCGCGACCGGCGGAGTCGAGATCCTGCCGGTCACCGGGCTGCCGGAGTTCCGCCCCGGCGACGACCTGACCGGCGCCGTCGCCGCCGCGGCGCCGTGGCTGCGCTCGGGTGACGTCGTGGTCGTCACCAGCAAAGTCGTGTCCAAAGTAGAGGGCATGCTGGAGCGGGTGCCCGCCGACCCGGTGGCCGCCGAGGCGCGCAGGCGCGAGCTGGTGCTCAGCGAGTCCCGCCGCGTGCTGGCCCGCGTGAAGAACTCGCTGATCACCGAGAACCGCCTGGGCATCGTGCAGGCGGCGTCCGGGGTGGACAACTCCAACGTTGCCCGCGGCGAGCTGGCCCTGCTGCCCGCCGACCCGGACGCCAGCGCCCTGGCCCTGCGCAACGGGCTGCGCGAGCGGCTGGGCGTGGAGGTCGCCGTCGTCGTCACCGACACGATGGGCCGGGCCTGGCGGCTGGGCCAGACCGACGCCGCGATCGGCTCCTCCGGCCTGGCGGTGCTGGTCCCCTACGCGGGCGAGGTGGACGGCCAGGGCAACGAGCTGGCGGTCACCCTGATCGCCGTCGCCGACGAGGTCGCCGCCGCCGCGGACCTGGTCAAGGGCAAGCTGGCGGGCGTGCCGGTCGCGGTGGTCCGCGGCGTGGCTGTCGGTGGCCAGGGCTCGGCCCGCGACCTGCTGCGCCCGGTCGAGGAGGACCTGTTCCGCCTGGGCACGGACCTGGCCCTCGAGCAGGGCCGCCGCGAGGCCGTCCTGCTGCGCCGCTCGGTCCGCGAGTTCGCCCCTGCCCCCGTCGACCCGGTGGCGCTGCGCCGCGCCGCGGAGACCGCGTTGACCGCACCCGCCCCCCACCACACCCGCCCGGTCCGCTTCGCCCACGTCACCGCCAAGCGCGACGCCCTCCTGACGGCGATGCGCGAGGCCTGGCGCGCGGACCTGGCCGCCGACGGCTGGGACGAAGCCCGTATCACCCGGCGGGTGGCCCGCGGCGACCTCCTGTGGCACGCCCCGGAGATCGTCGTCCCGTTCCTGGTGGCCGATGGCGCTCATTCCTATCCGGACGAACGCCGGTCATCCGCTGAGCGGACGATGTTCGTCGTGGCGGGCGGCGCGGCCGTTCAGGGACTGCTGGTGGCCTTGGCCGCCGAGGGCCTGGCCTCCTGCTGGGTCTCCTCGACGATGTTCTGCCCCGACGTGGTCCGCGACGTCCTGGGCGTGCCCGACTCGTGGGCACCCTTGGGCGCGGTCGCCGTCGGCCACCCCAGGGAACCGCTGCGACCGCGCGAACCCCGCTCAGGGGACGGATGGGTGGAATTGTGACACTGCACGCCGACACCGTGCGCGTACTGGAGTCCTGGGCTCCGTCCGACCGCGCCCAGGAATCCCTGCGCCAGTCCTACCTCGGCTTCCTGGCCGCGCGCCCGGACGCCTGCGAACGGGCCTGCGAACCCGGCCACATCACCGCGTCGGCCTTGGTCTTCGACCACACCGGCACCCAGGTCCTGCTGACCCTGCACCCCCGCGTGGGCCGCTGGCTGCAACTGGGCGGCCACTGCGAGCCCCACGACACCACCCTCATCGGGGCCGCCCTGCGCGAAGCCGAGGAGGAGTCGGGCATCAGCGGCCTCACGATCGACCCCACCCCCCTGCACGTGGACGTCCACCCGATCACCTGCTCGCTGGGCGTCCCCACCCGCCACTACGACATCCGATTCGTGGTTCACGCCCCCGCGGGCGCCGCGGCCGTGCAGAGCTCGGAGTCGGTGGACCTGCGCTGGTGGCCGGTCGACGCCCTGCCCCCGGACCCCGACGGAATCGCCGGGATCCACCACATGCTGGCCGCCCTCCGATGATCCCCTTGGACCAGGACTCGTCCGTCCCCCCGTACGAACAAGTACGGGCGGGACTGGCCAAACGGATCACCGACCGAGACCTCCCCATCGGCGCCAAACTCCCCACGGTCCGCGCTCTGGCCGCGGAACTGGGGATCGCGGTGAACACCGTCGCCCGCTCGTACCGGGAACTGGAGGAGGCCGGCCTGGTCGAAACCCGAGGCCGAGCCGGAACTTTCGTCGCCGCGGCGGGCAACCGCCCCCGCGAACTGGTCCACGAGGCAGCCGAGCACTACGCGGCCCTCTGCCGCCGCTACACCATCCCCCGCGACGAGGCCGTCGCCATCATCCAGGCGGCTCTGGCCCGCTGACCTACATGCGCCGGTAGTCCCGGGGTGAGAACCGAGGCGCCTTCCGCGGCTTCCCCAACCCCGCGGCCAGGATGTACACCGCGGCGCGATGGCGCTGGGGCGCGTACGGACCCAGCGCGGCGATCATCGCCGCGTCGTCGAACACCGCCCCGGTGAGCGCGTACCCCACAAGCCCCGCCAGGTGGAAGTCCCCGATGCTCACCGCGTCCGGATCCCCCCACGCCCGCTGCGCCACCTCGGCGGCGGTCCACACCCCCACCCCCGGAACCTTCCTGAGCAGCTCCCGCCCGGCGACCCCCCGCAGCTGGGCGGCACCCTCCAACCTCCCGGCCACCTGCGCCGCCCCGATGATCGCCCGCCTGCGCGCGTGGTCGACCCCGGCCTTGTGCCACTCCCACGACGGAATCCCCAGCACCGCCGCCGCCGTGGGCGGAACCCGCATCCCATCCGGCGCCGGGCCAGGAGCCGCGACACCGAAGCGCCGGGCCAGCTCCCGCCACGACCGGTGGGCCTCGGTGCCGGTCACCTTCTGCTCCAGCACCGCGGCGAGCAGCACGTCCCACACCCGCCCGGTCGACCCCAGCCGCAGGCCCGGCCGTCTGCGGCGCACCTCGGCGACCACCGGGTGGTGGGCGGTGAAGTCGCTGTCGTCGTCCTCGGCCCCCAGCAGCGCGGGCAGCCCGTCCAGCAGCACGTCCGCCCCGGGTCCCCACCCGGCGGCGAGCACCTCGCCCCCGGCCACCCGCACGCACAGCGTCCCCGGCCCGGCGACGGTGTTGCCCGCCAGCCACGTCCCCCGGGCATCCACCTGGAACGCCGGATCGCCCGGACCCCGCCGCAGCGGCCGCACCACCGCCGAGAACTCCAGCGCGCGCCCGGGAGACCAGCGCCGTTCCAGGATGGCCGTCACAGCCCGGCACACTACCCGCCGATCCCCGTTCACCCGTTGGCTACAGTGAACGGACCGTCTCCAGAGGGGTATCCCGTGACCGACCTGCACGTCGTCGTGCCCGCCGGTGGCAGCGGCACCCGCCTCTGGCCGCTCTCGCGCGCCGCCGAGCCGAAGTTCCTGCACCCCCTGACCGGCACCGACCGCTCGCTGCTGCAGGCCACTGTCGACCGCCTCGCCCCCATCGCCACCGCGAGCCGGGTGTACGTGGTCACCGGCACCGCGCACGCCGCCTCCGTCGCCCGGCAGCTGCCGGACGTGCCCGAGGCGAACATCCTGGTCGAGCCGCTGGCGCGGGACTCCTGCGCGGCGATCGCGCTGGCCGCCGCGGTGATCGAGAAGCGCTCGCCGGGCGGGGTGATGGCCTCCTTCGCCGCCGACCACCTCATCGCCGACACCGCCGAGTTCGCCGCGACCGTGGCCCGCGCCGTCGAGGGCGCGCGCGAGGGCAGGCTGATGACCATCGGCATCACCCCCACGCGCCCGGAGACCGGCTACGGCTACCTGCACTGCGGCGAGCAGGCCCGCCGGGGGGTCATCCAGCCGGTGCTGGAGTTCAAGGAGAAGCCCGCCGCCGAGGTCGCCGAGGCCTACGTCGCCTCCGGCAGCTACCTGTGGAACGCGAGCATGTTCCTCTGGCGCACCGACGTCTTCCTCGACCAGCTGCGCTCCCGCAGGCCGGACGTGGCCGAGCCGGTCGAGCGCATCGCCGCCGCGTGGGACACCGATGAGCAGGAGGCGGTGCTCGCCGAGGTCTGGCCGGGCATCCCGAAGGTGGCCGTGGAGTACGCGGTGATGGAGCCCGCCTCGGCCGAGGGCCTGGTGGCGACCGTGCCGGGGGACTTCGGCTGGAACGACGTCGGCGACTTCGACTCCCTCGGCGACCTGCTGGGCGCCGACGCCGGGGGCGCGCAGGTGGTCTCCACCGGCGGCGCGGCCGACGTCGTCGCCGTGGACAGCCCGGGGACCGTGATCGTCCCGGGTGACCGGCTGGTGGCCGCCCTGGGCGTGCAGGGCATGATCATCGTGGACACCCCGGACGCGCTGCTCGTGTGCAGGCGCGACCGCGCCCAGGACATCAAGCGGCTGACCGAGGTCCTGCGCGAGCGGGGCACGACGGACCTGCTCTGACCGGTCATTTGAGCGCACCACCGGTTTCCGCTGACGCGACGTGGTGATCGGGCTACCCTGGCAGCAGCACCAGCGATTCGAGGAAGGGCGCCGCATGGACCCCCGCGAGCGAGCCGAAGCCATCCTGGCGAGGGCCCGCGCACGCGGCGCGTACGTCGTGACCCCGGACAGCGCCACCTCGCCCATGGACCACGCCGCGACGGTGCAGATCCCGCGCCGGGTGGTCCACGAGATCGACGACCCCGAGGTCACCTCGGTCTTCGCGATCGCCGAGGACGAGCTGCCCGCCATCGCCCAGGAGGCAGCGACCCAGTCGCTGGCCTCCCCGCCGCGCCCCGGGTCGGCGCAGGTGCCCGCGCCCGCCCCGGTGCCCGCCCCCGAGGAGGTCGGCGGCATCCTGCCGACGACCACCCAGCGCGCGGACCGCTCGTCGCTGACCCGACGCCTCGACGGCGGGTTCTAGGCCGTCCCGGTTCTAGCGGTCCTGGGCCTTGAGCCGCAGGGTCAGCCCGGCCTTCACCGCGCCCCGCACGGGCGCCCAGAGCGGACCGCGGTGCCGGTCGGCGATGAACCGGTAGGCGCTCTCGTGGTGGGCGGCCAGCATCCGGCTGGACGCCTTGGCCGTCGAGTGGCCCTGGATGTGCATGACCTCGGCCGAGGGCACGTAGACGTTCTGCCAGCCCGCCCTGGCCAGGCGCTCGCCGAGGTCGACGTCCTCGAAGTACATGAAGTAGCGGGAGTCGAACCCGTCGACGGAGTCCCACGCCTCGCGGCGCAGCAGCAGGCAGGAGCCGGAGAGCCAGCCCGCCTCGCGCTCGCGGATGTCGGTCTCGGTCTGCTTGTACTCCCGCGTCCACGGGTTGGCGGGCCACACCCGGCCCAGCACACCGTGCCCGATGCCCCGGCCCAGCGACGGCACCTCGCGCGCCGAGGGGTACACCTCGCCGGAGCGCCCGGTGATCAGCGGCCCGAACGACCCGCCGCGCGGCCAGCGCTTGGCCGCCTCCAGCAGGGTGTCGATGCTGCCGACCCCCCACTCCAGGTCCGGGTTGCTGACCACGACCCAGCCGACGTCGGCCGGGAGCCCGGCGACCCCGCGGTTGGCCCCGCCCCCGTAGCCGAGGTTGCCGCCGGTCGGCACGAGGGCGACGTTGTCCCACGTCTCGGCCGCCGCTTGCGGGGCGCCGTCGGTGGAGCCGTTGTCGGCGAGGACGACCTGGACCGGCCGGGTGGTGGCGTCGGTGAGCGTCTCCAGGAAGCGCTGCAGGGTCTCGCCGGGGGAATAGGTCACGGTGACCACGGCGAGGGCGTCTCCGTAGCTGGTTTCGGTCACGGTCGGACATCCTGCCAGGGTTGGGCGGTGTTTCCGGTGCGGGGTGCGTGAAGTCCGCACGCCTGGAAAACGGCCTAGCGCAGGCGCCGGTGCGCGGCGTGGGCGGCGGCGTAGACCTCGCGGTGGCGCTCGGCCGAGGTGCCCCAGGTGAACTCCTTGGCGCGCTCCTGGGCGGCGGCGGCCAGCACGGCGCGGCGGGCGGGGTCGGCGAGCAGGTCGGCGATGGCGGCGGCGATGTCGCCCGCGCCGACGCCGCAGTAGGCCACGGCCTCGCCGCCGACCTCGGGCAGCGAGAGCCTGCGCGTGGTGAGCACGCACGCGCCGCAGGCCATGGCCTCCAGCACGGGCAGGCCGAAGCCCTCCCCCAGCGACGGGTAGGCGACCAGCGCCGCGCCGCCGAGGAAGCCCGCGAGCGTGTCGAAGGGCAGGTACCCGGCCCGGATGACGCGCAGCCGGTGCGGGACGGTGTCCAGCGCGCGCTCGATCTGGTGGTCCCAGCCGGGCTGGCCGGCCAGCACCAGGGCGGGCGGGTCGGCGCGGCCCCGGCAGGCCTCGGCGAAGCCGCGGATCAGGGCGGGCACGTTCTTGCGGGGCTCCAGGGCGCCGAGGAAGGCGACGTACTCCTGATCGCCCAGGCCGATGGCGGCGCGGGCGGCGGCGACCTCGGCGGGCGAGGGCGGGTGGAAGCGGTCGGTGTCGACGCCGTGCTGGATGACCTCCATCCGGGCGCGCTGGGCGCCCGCGACCCTGGCCAGCTCGTCGGCGGTGGCGACGCTGGGCACGACGCAGCGGCCCGCGCGCAGCAGCGCGGCCTTGGTCCAGGCGCGGAAGAAGCGGGCCTTGATGGAGTGGTGCAGCACCGGGTCGGTGAAGAAGGTCGCGTCGTGCAGGGTGACCACGGAGGCGGCCGGGCCGGTGAGCGGCATCGTGTAGTGCGGGGAGTGCAGCACCTGCGCGCCGAGCCTGCGCACGAGCCGGGGCAGCGTGGTCTGCTCCCAGGTCAGCCGGGCGGTGCGGGCGGTGACGGCCTCGACGGCGGGCACGATCCGCGCGTGCGGGGCGAGGGTGCTGTAGAGCACGGCGTCGCGGGGCTGGCAGACGATGCTCAGCGCGGCGCCGTCGGCGTCCAGCGCGGCGGCGAGGGAGTCGACGTAGCGGCCGACGCCACCCCGGTCGGCGGGCACGGCGGTCGCGTCGACGAGGACGCGCGGGTCGGCCGTAGACACGCGGCCTAGCGTACGACGTGGCCCACCAGGCATCTCCCGAACGCCGGAATTGGCCCCGCCGTCACCCGCCCAGGTGCACCGCCCAGATCCGCTCGGCGGCCGCGGTCCAGGTGAACTCGGCCGCCCTGGCCGCGGCGTCGGCGACGCGCTCGCCCCGCACGGCCTCGCGGATCGCCCTGGCCAGGTCCTCGGCGTCGCCCCTGCGGTGGGTGGCCCCGGTGCCGGCGGCGACCTCGACCAGGGCGGGGTCGTCGGAGTGGGCGACGGGCACGCCCGCGGCCATGGCCTCCAGCAGCGGCAGCCCGAACCCTTCGGCGCGGCTCGGCGCGGCCAGCGCGGCGGCCCGGCGCAGCGCCACGGCCAGCTCCTCGTCACTGATCCGCCCGAGCCCGACGACCCGCACGCCGTGGCGGGCCGCAAGCGCTTGCACGTCGACCTCGCCCCAGCCCTTCGCCCCGGCGAGGACCAGCGGCAGACCGACCGACGCCAGCGCGGGCACCAGCAGGTCGATGCCCTTGCGCGGCTCGACGGTGCCGACGGCGAGGACGTACTCCCCGGGCAGGCCGAGCCGCGCGGCGACGGCGTCGGGGTCGGCGGGCGCGGGCAGCGCGGTGACCCCGTGCCCGACGACGTGCACCGGGACCGGGCCGGGCGCGCGCCGGGACAGGTCGCGGGCCACCGCCCGGGTCGGCACCACGACCGCCTTCGCCCGGTGGACGGCCCGGCCGATCATCCGCCGGTGCCAGGCGACGCCGCGCGGGGTGAGGGTCTCAGGGTGGCTGTAGGGGACGGTGTCGTGCACGGTGACGACCGCGCCGTCCGGGGACAGCGGGGTCGGGGCGTGCACCGACGCGCCGCCGACGCGCGGCGGCAGGCCGCGCTCCCAGGCCAGGGCGAGCGCGCGCCGGGGCAGCGCGAGGCGCCGGGTCCGGACTCCGGGGACCTCGGCGGCGGCGGTGTCGGCGTGGCGGGCGGTGACGCCGGTGACGCTCCAGCCGTCGGGGGCGGTGGCGGCGAGGGCGGCGGCCAGCTCGCGGGTGTAGCGGCCGGTGCCGCCGGGCACGGGCGCGAGCAGCTGCTCGGTGAGCACGGAGAGCTCGGGCACGCGGCAAGGGTACGGTCGTCGCCGTGGATGCCCGCACGACGGTCGTCGTCGTCACCTGGCGCGGCCGCGACCGCATCGCCGCCTGCCTGGCCGCGCTGGCCGCCCAGACCCGTCCACATCGGACGATCGTGGTGGACAACGCCTCCGACGACGGCACCGCCGAGGTCCTGGCAGGCCAGGACGTCGCCGGGCATGACGTCGAAGTCCGCCGCCTCCCGGCCAACGCGGGCTACGCGGGAGCGCTCGCTGCGGTGCGCGCCGAGACGGAGTTCACCGCCTGGCTCAACGACGACGCGCTGCCCGCCCCCGACTGGCTGGCCCGCATGGAGGACGCCCTGGACGCCGATCCGCGCGCCGCGGCCGCGAGCGCGCGCCTGGTCCGCCCCGACGGCACCACCCAGTCCCTCGGCGTGCGCCTGACCCCCGACGGCCACGGCGCCGACGCCACCGCCGCCCCGGTGTTCGGCTTCTGCGGCGGCGCGGCCCTGCTGCGCACGTCTTTGGCGGGCGAGGTCCCCGCCGAGTACTTCTGCTACTACGAGGACACCGTCACCTCGTGGCGCATGCGCCTGGCGGGCTGGGACGTCATCGCCGTCCCCGAGGCCAGGGTCGAGCACGCGCACGGCGCGAGCACGGCCATCGGCTCGCCCGCCTTCCACCTGTGGAACGAGCGCAACCGCCTGTGGACCCTGCTGCGCTGCGCCCCGCGCGCGGTGGCGTGGCGGCAGGTGGCCCGCTTCGCGGCGCTGACGGCGATGCTGCCGCTGCGCCGGGGGGTGCCGGACGCGCCGAACTTCCGGGTCGGGCTGCGGCTGCGGGTGCTGGGCCAGGTGCTGCGGCGGCTGCCGAGACCGGTCGGCGCGCGGGCCGCGCGGGCGGCGGTCTGGCGGGAGTGGGCCGGGGCCTGAGCGGCCTCGGCGGTGATCGCCTTCCGTGGTCGGCGGCGGGGGCTCCGGGTCCGGTACCTCCCGGTTCGGGACTTCCCCGCCGGTCGACCCTTCATCACTGCCCGCGATGAGGCACGCTGTGCGGTACTGGCGTGGGACCGGCGCGGACCGGAGTGAGGAGGCGGTGTTGGCACAGGGGGTGCTGCCCGAGCTGTCGGTCGTGGTGGTCAACTACCGAGGGGCCGAGGACACGGTGGCGTGCCTGCGGGCGCTGCGGGCCGAGCTGGACTACCCGGCCGAGCGGCTGCAGGTCATCTGCGTCGAGAACGCCTCGGGGGGTGAGGACGCCGAGCGGATCGCCGCCGTCGAGGGGGTCGAGCTGGTGCGCAGCCCGGAGAACCTGGGGTTCGCGGGCGGCTGCAACCTCGGCGCGGCGCACGCGCGCGGGCAGGTGCTGGCCTTCCTCAACAACGACGCCCGCCCGCACCCGCAGTGGGCCAAGGCCGCCGTGCGCGCCCTGGCCGAGCACCCCGACGTGGCCTGCGTGGCCAGCAAGGTGCTGGACTGGGACGGCGAGAAGATCGACTTCGTGGACGGCGGCCTGACCTGGTTCGGGATGGGCTACAAGCGCCACGCGGGCGAGGTTGACGACGGCGGGCACGACGTGGCCAGGGACGCCCTCTTCGCCACCGGGTCGGCGATGTTCGTCCGCACGTCGGTGTTCGCCGAGCTGGGCGGGTTCGACGAGCGGTTCTTCATGTTCTACGAGGACGTCGACCTCGGCTGGCGGCTCAACCTGCGCGGCTGGCGGGTGCGCTACGAGCCCGCGTCGCTGGCCTACCACCGCCACCACGCCTCGATGTCCAAAGTGGATACAGCAGAGGCGCGCGAGCTGTACCTGCTGGAGCGCAACGCCCTCGCCGCGCTCTACAAGAACCTCTCCGACGAGTCGCTGGCCAAGGCGCTGCCCGCCGCGCTCGCCCTGGCCATCCGCAGGGCCACCGCCCGCGGCGAGATCGACCCCACGCAGCTGGAGGTCCGCGACGGGGCCGCGCGGGCGGTGTCCACGACGATCCCGGCCACCGCGCTGGCGGGCGTGCTCGCCGTCGACCAGTTCGTGGAGCTGCTGCCGTCGCTGGCCGCCTCCCGCGCGGAGATCCAGCGCACCCGGGTCCGCACCGACGCCGACCTGCTCCCGCTGATGCGCCGCACCATGGAACCGGCCTACCCGCTGCCCCGCTACCTGGCCGCCCACGACATCCTGGTCGAGGCGTTCGGCCTGGAGTCCGCCTTCGGCGCGCGCAGGCGGGTGCTGGTGATCACCGGCGACGCGGTCTCCGAGCGCATGGCGGGCCCGGCGATCCGCGCCTGGAACATGGCCGACGTCCTCGCCGCCGAGCACGAGGTGCGACTGGTGACGGTCAACCCGGTGTGCGCGCCCCCGCCCGCGCCGTTCCCGGTGCTCGGCGTGCGCCGCCGCGACCTGCCCGCCCAGGTCGCCTGGGCCGACATCATCGTGCTGCAGGGCCACGCCCTGGAGCTGGCCCCGGAGCTGAAGAAGGCCGACTCGACCAAGCTCGTGGTCTGCGACGTCTACGACCCGATGCACCTTGAGCTGCTGGAGCAGAGCAAGGACCAGGGCGCCTCCGGCATCGCCGAGCAGCGCGAGCGCGACCTCATCGGCGTGACGAAGGTGCTCAACGCCCAGCTGGAGCGCGGCGACTTCTTCATCTGCGCCTCCGAGCGGCAGCGGCACTTCTGGCTGGGCCACCTGCTCGCCCTCGGCAGGCTCACCCCCGACATCTACGACACCGACCCGACGCTGCGCTCGCTGCTCGACGTCGTGCCGTTCGGCCTGCCGGGCAAACCGCCGCAGCAGAGCCGCTCGCCGATCAAGGGCGAGCTGCTGGCGGGCGCCGACATCGGGGCGGCGGACGCCGGGGGATCGAGCAGAGTGATGCTGTGGGCGGGCGGGGTGTACTCCTGGT
Source organism: Actinokineospora guangxiensis (assembly GCF_042657845.1). NCBI lineage: Bacteria > Bacillati > Actinomycetota > Actinomycetes > Pseudonocardiales > Pseudonocardiaceae > Actinokineospora > Actinokineospora guangxiensis. The sequence continues at coordinate 95,113 of NZ_JBHSKF010000020.1, forward strand.
TCGACCCGCTGACCCTGGTCGAGGCCGTCGGCGAGCTGGCGGGCAGGCGGCCGGACGCGCGGCTGGTGTTCCTGGGCATGAAGCACCCCAACCCCGAGGTCCCGGAGATGGACATCGGGGCGCGGGTGCGGGCGCTCTCGGCCCGGCTCGGCCTGACCGGCAGGCACGTGTTCTTCAACGAGACCTGGGTGCCCTACGAGCAGCGCCAGGACTGGCTGCTCGACGCCGACTGCGGGGTGACCACGCACTTCGAGCACGTCGAGACGACCTTCGCCTTCCGCACCCGGGTCTTGGACTACCTGTGGGCGGGCCTGCCGATCGTCACCACCGACGGCGACTCGTTCGCCGCGCTGGTGCGCCGCGAGGGCCTGGGCGTCGTGGTGCCCTCGGAGGACCCGACGGCCCTGGCGGCGGCGCTGGAGAAGGTGCTCTACGACGAGGAGTTCGCCGCCGCCTGCCGCGACCGGATCGCGGTCGTGCGCGAGCGGTTCACCTGGGAGAACGTGCTGGCCCCGCTGACCGCGTTCTGCCGCTCGCCGCGCCCGGCCGCCGACCGCCTGCCGGGCGGCTCGACGCTGTCGAAGGTCCCGGCGCTCGGCGTCGCGGGCAGACTGCGCCGCGACGCGGGCCTGGTCAAGGAGTACCTGGACGCGGGCGGGGCAGGCGAGCTGGCCCGCCGCGCCGCGGGCCGGGTGCGCCGGGTCGCCCGCGAGCGGCTGGGAGGCCGGGCCGATGGCTGACCTCAGGGTGCTCATCGACGGCACGCCGCTGCTCGGCGCGCGCACCGGCATCGGCCGCTACACCGCGGCGCTGGCCGAGGAGCTGGCCGCCGCGGCCGGGGTGTCCATGCGCGCGGTCGCCTTCACCCTGCGCGGGTGGCGCGCGCTGCGCCGGGTCCTGCCGCACGGCTCGCAGGCGCGCGGCATCCCGGTGCCCGCCCGGCTGCTGCGCAAGGCGTGGCTCAAGGGCCCGTTCCCGCCGGTGGAACTCTTCGCCGGGATGGCCGACATCGTGCACGGCACCAACTTCGTCCTCCCGGCCGCGCTGCGCGCCCGCGGCGTCCTGACCATCCACGACCTGGCCTTCCTCGACGCCCCCGACGACCTGCCCCCCAGCGACGCCGAACTCCCCCAACTGGTCGCGATCTCCGCGCAGCGCGCCCGCATGGTGTGCGTGCCGACCCAGGCCGTCGCCGACCGGGTGACCGAGCGCCTGGGCGTGCCCGCCGAACGGATCGCGGTGACCCCGCTGGGAGTCGACCTGGCCTGGTTCACCGCCCGCCCGCCGAACGACGCCCTGTCCGAACGCCTGGGCCTGCCGTCGGAGTACCTGCTCTTCGTCGGCGGCGCCGGCCCCCGCAAGGCCCTGCACTGGCTCCTCGACGCCCACGCCGCGACCCCGTCCCTCCCCCCCTTGGTCCTCGCGGGCCCCGGCCACGCGGTGACCTCCCCCCGAGTCCTGTCGACGGGCTACCTGTCCGAAGTGGACCTCCGCGCCGTGGTCGCGGGCGCATCGGCCCTGGCCCTGCCCTCCCGCGACGAGGGCTTCGGCCTCCCCGTCCTGGAAGCCATGGCCTGCGACGTCCCAGTGGTCTGCACCGACGTCCCCGCCCTGCGCGAGGTGGCGGGCGGCCACGCCACCCTGGTCCCCTTCGAGGACACCGAAGCCCTGGCCACCGCCCTGACGGCCGCCCTGGAAAACCCCCCCTCCCCCGCCACCCAAACCGCCCGCCGCACCCACGCCGCCAGCCACACCTGGCGCCACTGCGCCGAACTGACCATCGCCGCCTACCACAAGGCCCGCGCCTGACCCGCCGCTCACCCCACCCCGGCCCGACTCACAACCTCCCGCCACGCCACAGCCCGCCGGCCCGCGACCCCGGCACCCCACCCCCCGCAGCCCGCCCCGCCACCCCCGGCAACCCCACCCCCCACGGCCTGCCCCGCCACCCCCGGCAACCCGCCCCTCCACAGCCTGTCCGATGGGGTGAATTCGCTTCGGTGGGGGAGAAGAATCGCCGCTAACCTGGCGTGCGTGAGACCGGCTTGCCGGCCTCGCCCTTAGTCTCACGCTGCGGCGATTCTTCGTAGGGGCCCCGCCGAAGCGAATTCACCCCATCGGACACCCACCCCGCCAACGCACCCACCCACACGGAGCCAGAGCACACGGAGCCAGAGCCGGAGCCGACCGCCACCCGCGGAGCCGAGCGAATATCCGGCCCCCCGCCGCCAGGCTATCCACCCAATCACCCCCACCGCCAAGCCAACCCAGCCCTTGTGGACAACCCCCAGTTACTCTATCCGAGCAACCCCGCTACCACGCTCAGTAACAGAAGCCGATCTTGACCCTCCATCGAGAGGCAACTGTGATCCACGACTCACTCATTTAGTCCAACTTTCTATGGTTCGGTGACCCCCATGGGTCACATCAACCACTTCTCCTCAGGCGCCATCACCCCGTTCCTCGCCTACGCCCTCTCCTGCCTGGGCTGCGCCCTCGGCCTGCTCAGCATGCAACGGGCCAGACTCCACCGAGGCGGCGCGAGATGGTCCTGGATCGCCCTGGGAGCGGTCTCCATCGGCGGAACCGGCATCTGGGTCATGCACTTCGTCGCCATGCTCGGCTTCTCCGTCTCCGGAACAGTCGTCCGCTACGACGTGATCGTCACCCTGATCAGCCTGGTCGTCGCCGTCGGCATCGTCTGGCTCGGCCTCTCGGCCGTGGTGTTCTCCCGCAGCGGCTGGGGCTCCCTGGTCGGCGCCGGGTTCATCACCGGCTCGGGCGTGGCGACGATGCACTACCTCGGCATCTCGGCCATGAACATGCACGCCGAGGTCAGCTACGACCTGCTCCTGCTGGTCCTCTCCATCGTCATCGCCGTGATCGCCTCGACGGCCGCGCTCTGGGCGGCGCTCAACATCATCGGGATCGTGGCGACCATCGGCGCGGCGCTGGTGATGGGCTTGGCGGTCAGCGGCATGCACTACACCGGCATGGCCGCCATGCACGTCAACGTCGTCGGCGGCACCGCGCAGGCCCTGCACGGCGTCGAGGCCTACGACTTCTTCGTCCCGCTCACCCTCGTCATCGCCGTGGTGACCGCGCTCACCCTGCTCGGCGTCGCGGTTTCCCCCAACGGCGAGGAGATCAAGGAGGACCAGTGGGCCGACAGCGAGCTGGAGAAGCTCATGAACCGCCGTCGGTGAACGCCCCGGCCGCGAACGCCGCCGCCAGCGCGGCCTCCCACGGGCGCAGCGGGGTCAGCCCGCCCGCCCGCCACGCCGCGTCCGAGAGCACCGAGTACGCGGGCCGCTCGGCGGGCCTGGGGTACTCCGCGCTCGTGCACGCCGACACCCGCGCGGGGTCGGCGCCCAGCTGCTCGAAGACCGCGCGGGCGAATCCGAACCACGTCACCTCGCCCGCGTTCGTGCAGTGCAGGACCCGCGACCGCGGGCCCTTCCCCGCCGCGATCGCGCGCGCCAGCTCCACCAGGCCCCCGGCCAGGTCCGCCGCCCAGGTCGGCGCGCCGCGCTGGTCGTCGACGACCGCGAGCTTGTCGCGCTCGCCCTCCAGCCGGGCCATCGTCTTGACGAAGTTGGACCCGAAACCGCTGTAGATCCACGCCGTGCGCACCACCCACGCGCGCGCGCCCGACCCGAGGACGGCCTCTTCCCCGGCCAGTTTCGTCAGCCCGTACACCGACTTCGGCCCGACGGGCGAGTCCACTTCGTACGGACGATCCGCGTCGCCGGGGAAGACGTAGTCGGTGGAGACGTGCACCAGCGGCACGCCGCGCGAGGAGCACGCCGCCGCCAGCACCCGGGGGGCGTCGGCGTTGACCGCGAACGCCCGCGCCTGGTCGGTCTCGGCCGCGTCGACCGCCGTGTACGCGGCGGCGTTGACGACCACGGCGGGCCCGGACAGGGCGGACACCGCGGCGATCACCGCCCCCGCCGAGGTCACGTCGAGTTCGGCCGAGGTCGGCGCGAGCACGGTCAGCTCCGGCGAGGAGAGCGCGGCCAGCGAGCGGCCGAGCTGGCCGCCGCCCCCGGGCACCAGCAGCGTCAGCACGTCACACCCCGGTCCGCGCCCGCAGCGGCTCCCACCAGTCCCGGTTGTCCCGGTACCAGGCGATCGTCTCGGCCAGGCCCTGCTCGAAGGTCACCCGCGGCGCGTAGCCCAGCTCGCGGGAGATCTTGGAGATGTCGACCGAGTAGCGCCGGTCGTGGGCCTTGCGGTCGATCACCGGCTGCACCATCGACTCGTCGGCGCCGGTGGCCTCCAGCAGCAGCGCGGTCAGCTCGCGGTTGGTCAGCTCGGTGCCGCCGCCGATGTTGTAGATCTCGCCCACCCGGCCGCCGTCGGCGACGAGCTGGATGCCCCGGCAGTGGTCGTCCACGTGCAGCCAGTCGCGCACGTTGAGGCCGTCGCCGTAGAGCGGCACCTTCCTGTTGTCGAGCAGGTTGGTGGTGAACAGCGGGATGACCTTCTCCGGGAACTGGTACGGCCCGTAGTTGTTCGAGCACCGCGTGATGCACACCGGCATGCCGTGCGTGCGGGCGTAGGCGCGGGCGATCAGGTCCGACGACGCCTTGGACGCGGCGTAGGGCGAGTTCGGCTCCAGCGGGTGCTCCTCGGGCCACGACCCGTCCTCGATCGAGCCGTAGACCTCGTCGGTGGAGACGTGGACGAACCTGCCGACCCCCGCGTCCAGCGCGGCCTGCAGCAGCGTCTGCGTGCCCAGGACGTTGGTGCGGATGAACTCCGCCGACCCGGTGATCGAGCGGTCGACGTGCGACTCGGCGGCGAAGTGCACGACCAGGTCGACGCCGGGCAGCAGCGTGGAGAGCAGGGCGCCGTCGCAGACGTCGCCCTCCACGAAGCGCAGGCGGGGGCTGTCGGCGACCGGGTCGAGGTTGGCCCGGTTGCCCGCGTAGGTGAGCAGGTCGAGCACCACGACCTCGGCGTCGGCCAGCGACGGGTACGCCCCGCCGAGGGCCTGCCGCACGTAGTGGGAGCCGATGAAGCCCGCCCCTCCGGTGACCAGAACCTTCATATCCATCCCATCGGTCGTCATCAGGGCCGAATCCTGCCACGCGCGGGGGCAACGTCAGGCCCTCTCCACCGCGTTCTATCGGATAAGGCGGCTCTACCGGTACAGGCACATACGGCCAAGCCGGTCGAGTCTGGGTAAATTGGCAGTTGACGGGCCTGGGGGTACGGGGAGGAACGCGCGTGGACGAGCGTGCGCAGGACGCCTGGTTACAGGGCGGCCGGGTGCTGGTGCGCGGAGTGGCCGCACTGGTCTCGGCCAGCGTGCTGGCCGCCACGGCCTACGGGTGGCTGACCTTCGGCGACGTCGACGAGGGCACCGTCACCACCGATGTCATCTCCGCCGAGGTCGCCGACTCCGGCCCCGAGCCGCTCGACGGCGCCGTCGACCTGCTGCTCGTCGGGGTCGACAGCCGCACCGACGCCTACGGCAACCCGCTGCCGCGCGAGGTGCTGGACATGCTCAACGCGGGCGAGGCCGAGGGCGAGCGCAACACCGACACCATGATCCTCGTGCACATCCCGGTCGACGGGCGGCGCGCGGTGGCGTTCTCCTTCCCCCGCGACTCCTACGTCGACATCGGCGAGGGCTTCGGCAAGCGCAGGCTCAACTCGGCCTTCCCCGCCGCCTACAACGACGCCCGCAGGACGCTGCAGGAACAGGGCGTGGACGACCCGCGGGAGCTGGAGGAGAAGGCCACCGTCGCCGGGCGCAAGAACCTCATCGCCGCCGTCGAGCGCCTGGTCGGGCCGAAGCTGCGCATCGAGCGCTACGCCGAGGTCAACCTGGCCAGCTTCTACGAGGTCACCAAGGCCATCGGCGGCGTCGACGTCTGCCTGAACGAGCCGGTGGACGACTGGCGCTCCGGAGCGAAGTTCCGGGCCGGTAAGCAGACGATCTCCGGGCGGGCGGCGCTGTCCTTCGTGCGCCAGCGCTACGGGCTGCCCAACGGCGACCTCGACCGCATCGTGCGCCAGCAGGTGTTCCTCGGCGCCCTCGCCGAGAAGGTGCTCTCGGCGGACATGCTGACCAGCCCGTCCAAGGCCCGCGACCTGGTGACGGCGGTGCAGCGCTCGGTGGTGCTGTCCAACGGCTGGAACCTGACCAGGTTCGCCTCGCAGATGTCGGGTCTGAGCAGCGGCAACATCGAGTTCCACACGATCCCGACGCAGGGTGACGCCACCATCGGCGGCGCGGCGGTGCTGGCCGTGGACCCGGCGCAGGTGCGCGCCTACGTCGAGCGGATCACCGGGGTGGCCGACCAGGAGGCCACCGGCACGAGCACGGGCCCGGCGCTGCCCCCTCGGCTGGGCCCGGACTGGGAGGCGACGCCGCCGACCAGCACGGCGGGCGGCATCTCCGCCGAGGTCGACGGGCGCGAGGGCATCACCGTCGAGGTCCGCAACGCCTCGAACACGATCGGCCTGGCCGGCGGGGTGCTCGACACCCTGGCCGGGCTGGGCTTCGGCCGCGGCGAGGTCGGCGACGCCGCCGTGCAGGCGGGTTCGGCCATCCGGCACGCGACCGGCGAGCTGGCCAACGCCGAGGCGGTGGCGAAGTCGCTGGGCGGGGCGTTCACCCTCACCGAGGACGCCTCGCTGGCGGCCGGGCACGTGCGCGTCGTGCTGGGCACCGGCTTCGAGGTCCAGGGGCACTCCGGCGGCAAGCTGCTGCGCATGCAGCCGGGCGCGCCGACCACGACGGGCTCCGCGCCGACGACGGTGGCCGCCGGGTCGGTCCCCTGCGTGAACTGACCGCCATCACGATCTGTGATCGGTGTGCGGGTCGCGCGCGGGAGTCGGCGCTCCCGCGTCCGAGCACGGCCTAGGCTGGTCAGGGCGGAGGAGGGATCGTGACGGACAAGGCGGGGGCCCGCCGGGGGCTGCTCTGGGCGGGACGCGGCGTGATCGCGCTGGTCTCGACGGCGGTGGTCGCGGCGATGGCCGTGGTGTGGGCGCGGGTGGACACCTTCCAGGACAAGGTGACCACGACCGACGCCGTGGTCGAGGCGCAGAACGCCCCGGACGCGCCACCGGCCGACGACGGCGCCAACGACATCCTCCTCGTCGGCAGCGACACCCGCACCGACCTGCAGGGCAGGCCGCTGTCCCCGAGCGTGCTCAGCCTGCTGCGCACCGAGGCCACCGACACGGTCAACACCGACACCCTGATCCTGCTGCGGCTGCCGCGCGACGGCGGCAAGGGGTTCGCGGTGTCCATCCCGCGCGACACCTACGTCGCCGTGCCGGGCCTGGGCGACCGCAAGATCAACAGCGCGTTCGGCACGGCGAAACTGCGCAAGGCCGAAGAACTCGTGGCCGCGGGCGAGCCCGACCGCGCCAGGATCGAGCGCGAGTCCGACAGCACCGGCCGCACGGCGCTCATCCAGGCCGTGCAGGGCCTGACGGGCGTGCGCGTCGACCACTACGCCGAGATCACCCTCTACGGCTTCTACCTGCTCACCGAGGCCATCGACGGCGTGGACGTCTGCCTCAAGCAGGGCACCAGCGACACCGACTCCGGCGCGAACTTCCGCGCGGGCCAGCAGACCGTGCGCGGCGGCGACGCGGTGGCCTTCGTCCGCCAGCGCAAGGGCCTGCCCAACGGCGACCTCGGCCGCATCGTGCGCCAGCAGACATTCCTGGCCTCGGCGATGAACAAGGTCCTCAGCGGCGGCACCCTCACCGACCCCGACCGCCTCGGCAGGCTGGAGGACGCGGTCGCCAGGACCGTCGTCATGGACCCGGGCCTGCACTTCCTCGACCTGGTCAACCAGGCCCAGGCCCTGGCCTCCGGCGCGGTGGAGTTCACCACCATCCCGGTCACCAGCGCCGACGGCCGCAGCGCCGACGGCCAGAGCATCGTCAGCGTCGACGTCCCCGCGGTGAAGAACTACGTCGCCAAGCTGCTCTCCGACGCGCCCCCGCCCAAGCCCGCGCCGCCTTCGGTGCGCGAGGACGGCCTGGCGGGCGGCAAACTGCTGTCCCTCAACGGCCGCGCCCGCGCCGCCGCGCCCTGCGTCGACTGAGGGCCGCCCGCCCGACACCCCGACGGCGGCTGAGAGGATCGTGCGGTGAACCTGACCGAGTCCCTGCTGCGCGGCTTGGCGCCCGCGCGTCCCGCCGTCACCCACTACGACGACGCCGCGGGCACCCGCGTCGAGCTGTCGGCGGCGACGCTGGCGAACTGGGCGGCCAAGACGGCCAACTGGCTGGTCGACGAGCACGACGTCGAGCCGGGCGACCCGGTGGCGGTGCGGCTGCCCGCGCACTGGCAGACCGCGGGTGTGCTGCTGGGCGCGTGGTGGTGCGGGGCGCACGTCGTCGCCGGTGGCGAGGCCCGGGTGACGTTCACGACGAAGGACGACCTGGCGGGTTCCGGAGTGCTGGCGGCGGTCTCGCTGGACCCGATGGGCCGCGACCTCGGCGGGCCGGTCGGCGCGGCGGTGGACTTCGTCGGCGAGGCCCGGCTGTTCGGCGACGACTACTTCGCCGTGGACGTCGCGGAGTCCGCGCCCGCGCTGGCCGGGCTCTCGGTCGCCGAGGTGCTGGCCGCAGGCACCCTCCCCGCCGGGGCGCGCGTTCTGTCCACACGCGACTGGACGGTTCCCGACGGCGTGCTGGCCGCCCTGGTTTCCCCGCTGGCCGCGGGCGGATCGGTCGTCCAGGTGTCCAGTGCGGACACCGGAAGGCTCGCCAAGCACCGCGAGACCGAGCGGACCACCCTCGACATCTAGGAGCACCGCGCATGCGTTCGTTCCAGGGCAAGGTCGCCGTCGTGACCGGAGCGGCCTCGGGCATCGGGGCCGCGCTGGTGCGGGCGCTGCTGGCCGAGGGCGCGCTGGTGGCCGCCTCGGACGTGGCCGAGCTGCCGGAGACCGGCGCCCGCGGCTACCGGGTGGACGTCACCGACCGCGATGCCGTCTACGCCCACGCCGCCGAGGTGGCGGGCGAGTTCGGCCGGGTCGACCTGGTCGTGAACAACGCCGGGGTGGCGCTCAAGGGGACCGTGCGGCAGATGTCCGATGAGGACTTCCGATGGGTGGTGGACACCAACTTCTGGGGCGTGGTGCACGGAACGCGCGCGTTCCTGCCGCACCTGGTCGAGTCGCGGGGCAGCCTGGTGAACGTCTCCAGCGTCTTCGGGCTCATCGGGGTGCCGTCGCAGAGCGCCTACAACGCCGCGAAGTTCGCGGTGCGCGGGTTCACCGAGGCGCTGCGGCAGGAGCTGCGCGGCACCGGCGTGGGCGTCTCGTGCGTGCACCCCGGCGGGGTCAAGACCAACATCGCCCGCAACGCCAGGACCTCGGTGCCCGCCGAGCGCGCCGCCTTCGGCCGCTCGCTGGACCGGGTGGCCATGACCACCCCGGACACCGCTGCCCGCGTCATCCTCTCCGGCGCCCGCCGCGACCGCGCCCGCATCCTCGTCGGCCCGGACGCCTACGTGATCGACGCTCTTCCGCGCCTACTCGGCTCGCTCTACCAGCCCCTGGTGACCCGGCTCTTCCGCCGCTGACTCGACCACCAGCCCCGCCTCGGCGGCCGGATGCACCCACATCTCGCCGCACCCCATCGGACACGGATGCTCCATCTCGCGCAGCACGAACCCGTCGGCCACGGGGAAGGCCTGCTGCCAGCGCAGCACCCCCAGGCCGTCGCAGTGCGAACATGTGCGCCCGGTCACATCCACAGGGTCACAGCGGATCGTGCCTCCCGGCAACCCCACGACCCCGGACGGCCCAGATCCTGCCGGGCGCCCGCGCCCCGGTGCCCCGTTCGGCCCAGCTCACCCGGCCTCACCCCATCGACTTCTGCCCGTCGATCGACTCCCTGATGATGTCCGCGTGCCCCGCGTGCTGCGCGGTCTCGGCGATCAGGTGCTGGAACACCCGCCGCGCCGTCCAGGCCGCCCCCGCCTCGAACCAGGGCGCCTCCGGCAGCGGCGTCTCCGCGTCCAGGTCGGTGGTCGCGACGAGCCGGTCGGTCTCCGCGGCGATCTCGGCGTAGCGGGCGAGGACGCCGTCGAGGGTGTCGGCGTCGGTGAGGCGGAAGTCGTCGGCCCAGGCCGAGTAGTCGTCGGGAATCATGCTCGCGGGGCCCTCGGTGATGAACCGCTGCCAGCCCAGCTCGGTGGCGGCGACGTGCTTGACCAGCCCGCCGACGGTCAGCTCGCTGACGGTGCTGCGGGTGCGCGCCTGCTCCTCGGTGAGCCCGGCGGCGGTGTGCCGCAGGAAGTACCGCGCCTTGCGCAGGGATTCGAGGATGTCGGTCCGCTCGACGGTCAGCGCGGTGGTGCTCATCGGGTGCCCCTCTCGGTTGGTAAGACCAAGCCTAGAAGGCATTGCGGACAGATCCGGTCCTCAGTCGAAACTGGATTGCCCCGACATCGCTCGTCGGCGACCCTGCCGAGCGTGATCCCACCCCTGCACGAGGACCTCGACTTCAACTGCCCCCTCTCGTCGGAGCGGGCCGACCGCCTCCTCGACCACCTGGGCCCGCTGGCCGGCAACCACGTCGTGGACCTGGGCTGCGGCTGGGGCGAACTCCTCCTGCGCGCCGCCGCCCGCGGCGCGGTGGCCCTCGGCATCGACCAGGACGCCGACGCCATCGCCCACGCCCGCGCGAGCGCCACCGCCCGCGGCGTGACCGCCGCCTTCGAGACCGGCGACGCAACAGCGTGGACGGGCACCGCGGACGTCATCGTCGTCAACGGCTCCACCCACATCTGGTCCACCACCGAAGGCGCGCTGAACACCCTCCGCGGCTCCCTGCGCCCAGCCGGCCGCCTACTCATGGGCGAGTGCTACTGGCGCACCGAACCCACCACCGCCCAACTCGCCGAGATGCCGATGACCCGCGAGGAGTACGGCACCCTGCCACAACTGGTCGACCTGGCCCTCACCTGCGGCTACCGCCCCCTCCACATCGCCGAAGCGAGCCCCGACGAGTGGAACGACTTCCAGTCCCGCCACGCCCTCGGCTACGAGAAGTGGCTGGCCGCCAACCCCACCCACCCCGAGCACGCGGCCATCACCACCAAAGCCGACAACCACCGCCGAGCCTGGCTCCACGGCTGGCACGGCGTCCTGGGCATGGCGTACCTGATCCTCTGGGCGCCACCGATGACCACCTGACTGCGAGCCGCACCGCCGAACACAGCCGGTTCGTCCAGCTGGACACCGAATGGCTCCACTCACTGCTGGAACTGCTCGCGAGTCCTCGCGAAGAAAGCTCGGCCGATTCAGCTCTGGCCCGCGGACGCGGGCCGGCACGATCCGCCTACCCCTTGAGCAGCGCCCGAGCCATCACCATGCGCTGGATCTGGTTGGTGCCCTCGTAGATCTGGGTGATCTTCGCGTCCCGCATCATCCGCTCGACCGGGAAGTCGCGCGTGTACCCCGCCCCACCGAACAACTGCACGGCGTTGGTCGTGACCTCCATCGCCGTGTCCGACGCGAACGTCTTCGCCGCTGAGGAGGCGAAGCTGCCGTCCTTCTCCCCCCGCTCGACCTTCGCCGCCGCCGCGTACACCAGGTGACGGGCGGCTTCGATCTTCATCGCCATGTCGGCCAGCATGAACTGCACGCCCTGGAACTCCGCGATGGCCTTGCCGAACTGCTTGCGGTCCTTGACGTAGGCCACCGACGCGTCCAGCGCGCCCTGGGCGATCCCCAGGGCCTGGGCGCCGATCGAGTGCCGGGTGTGGTCGAGGGTCTTGAACGCCAGCCGCAGGCCCTGCCCCGGCTCGCCGATGATGCGGTCGGCGGGGATGGTGCAGTCCTCGAAGTAGATCTCGCGGGTCGGGGAGCCCTTGATGCCGAGCTTGCGCTCCTTCGGGCCGACGACGAAGCCCGGGTCGTCCTTGTGGACCATGAAGGCCGAGATGCCGTCGGCGGGCTTGGCCGCGCCGGGGTCGGACACGGCCATCACCGTGTACCAGGAGGACTCGCCCGCGTTGGTGATCCAGCACTTGGTGCCGTTGAGCACCCACGACGAGCCGTCCAGCCGGGCCCGGGTGCGCATCGACGCCGTGTCCGAGCCCGCTTCGCGCTCCGAGAGCGCGTAGGAGGCCGACTCGCCCGCCGCGATCGAGGGCAGGACTTGCTTCTTCAGCGCCTCGGAGCCGCCGAGGATCAGGTTCATGGTGCCCAGCTTGTTGACCGCCGGGATGAGCGAGGACGACGCGCACACGCGGGCGACCTCCTCGATGACGATGTTCGTCGCCACCGAGTCCGCGCCCTGGCCGTCGTACTCCTCGCCGATGTGCGGGGCCGCGAAACCCGCCTTGACCAGGGCGGAGTTGGCCTCGACGGGGTAGCGCTCCCGCTCGTCGACGTCGGCGGCGTGCGGCGCGATCTCCTTCTCCGCCAGTGCGCGGACGGCCTCCCGCAGCGCGTCGTGCTCGTCGCTGAGCTGGTAGAGGCCGTCCACAGTTACCTCCCGGTAGCCAAAGTTCCGGCCACCAGGTTAGCAACCGTTCACTAGGAGGTGCGTGTGTCCTGACGCACCTGTGCGCGCAGGGCCGCGTCCTTGTCCAGGACCAGCTTCTCCAGCGACGCCTGGAAGTCCGCCATCCGCGCGCTCAGTGCCTCGTCGGCGGCGGCGAGGATGCGCACCGCCAGCAGGCCCGCGTTGCGCGCGCCGCCGATCGAGACCGTCGCCACCGGAACCCCGGCGGGCATCTGCACGATCGAGAGCAGCGAGTCCATCCCGTCGAGGTACTTCAGCGGCACCGGGACGCCGATCACCGGCAGGACGGTCGCCGAGGCGACCATGCCGGGCAGGTGCGCGGCCCCGCCCGCCCCGGCGATGATCACCTTCAGGCCCCGCGACGCCGCCGTGGCGGCGTAGTCCAGCATGCGCTGGGGCGTGCGGTGCGCGGAGTAGACGCCCACCTCGTGGGCCACGCCGAACTCCGCCAGCGCCTCGGCGGCCGCCGACATGACCGGCCAGTCCGAGTCGCTGCCCATGATGATGCCGACGGCGGTCACTTCTGCTCCTGGTGGATCTCGTGGCCGTCGAGCCAGGCGGCGTGCGACAGCCAGTGGGCGGCGAGGCGCCCCCGCTCGCGGGTGGCGGCGGGGTCGGTGCCGAGGAAGGTCACGTGGCCGACCTTGCGGCCCGGTCGCTCCTGCTTGCCGTAGAGGTGCACGTGGGCGTCGCGGAAGCGGGCGAACAGGTGGTGCACGCGCTCGTCGACGCCCATCGCGGGCGTCTCGGGCGCGCCGAGGACGTTGGCCATGACCACGACCGGCGCGAGGGGGTCGGTGGCGCCGAGCGGGTAGTCCAGGACGGCGCGCACGTGCTGCTCGAACTGCGAGGTGCGCGCGCCCTCGATGGTCCAGTGCCCGGAGTTGTGCGGGCGCATCGCCAGCTCGTTGACGACGATGCCGGAGTCGGTCTCGAACAGCTCGACGGCCAGCACGCCGACCACGCCCAGCTCGTGGGCGATGCGCAGCGCCAGCTCGTGGGCCTGCTCCTCCAGCTCGTCGGAGAGCCCGGGGGCCGGGGCGATGGTCTGCACGCAGATCCCGTCGACCTGCACGGTCTCCACGACCGGCCAGCACGCGCCCTGCCCGAACGGCGAGCGCGCCACCAGCGCCGAGAGCTCCCGGCGCAGGGTGACCTTCTGCTCGACCAGCAGCGCTCGACCGGCCAGGCCGCCGACGACCTCGGCGGCCTGCTCGGCGGAGTCCAGCATCCACACGCCGCGCCCGTCGTAGCCGCCGCGCGCGGCCTTGAGCACGACCGGCCAGCCGTGCGCCTGGCCGAACTTCAGCACGTCGGCCACGTCGCTGACCTCGGCGTACTCCGGGATCGGCGCGCCAAGCTCGGCGAGCCTGCGCCGCATGACCAGCTTGTCCTGGGCGTGCACCAGCGCGTCGGGGCCGGGCCGGACCTTGACACCTTCGGCGATGAGCGCGCGCAGGTGCTCGGTCGGCACGTGCTCGTGGTCGAAGGTCAGCACGTCGCACCCGGCGGCGAAGCCGCGCAGCGCGTCGAGGTCGGTGTGGTGGCCCAGGGTGATGGCGGGGGAGACCAGCGCGGCGGGGTCGCCGTCGGTCTCGGCCAGCACGTGCAGAGTTTGGCCGATGCCGATGGCGGCCTGGTGCGTCATCCGCGCCAGCTGACCGCCGCCGACCATCCCGACCACGGGCAGTCCGGTGCGTGCGTCCACGAATCGGGGAGCCTAGTCGGCCCTGGTCACGCCCTGCTCAGCCGGTCTACCAGCGCGAGCGCCGCGTCCTCGGCGCACGGCAGCCGCTCGACGCCGATGGTCGGCCTGCGCGCCGGGCGCAGGTGCACGTCCACTCCCAGCCGCTCGGCGATGAGCGCACGCGTGCGGGACGCCCGCTCGGCCAGGCCGCGCCCCCGCTCGGCGAGCACCGCGGCGACCGACGGGCCCAGCACCGCCAGGCTCTCGCCGCCGTCGAACACCTCGCGCAGCACGTCGCCGACCAGGGCCATCGCCATCAGCCTCGGCCAGCCCGCGGTGCGCGAGAGGTCGAGGGAGACCACCAGCAGGACGAACCGGTCGGCGGGGGCGAAGTCCGCGCGCCTGCCCGCCCGGTAGACCTCGCCGATGCGCACCCGCAGGTACTCGGCGGTGGCCAGGCCGGTCAGGTTCTCCGTCGCCGCGACCGCGCTCAGCTCGCCCAGCGCCGCGTCGGCCCAGGCCAGCGCGGTCGCGCGCAGCAGCCGCGGCGGGACGGCGTCCGGGTCGGGCAGCCCCGACTCCAGCACGGCGTGCAGGGCGGTGAGGTCGGCCAGCGTCTCGTCGAGGCCCGCGCCCGCGCGGGCCCTGGCCCGTCCGAGGTCGCCGAGCGCGGCGGGCAGGTCCGCGCCCGCCACGACCGAGTGGCAGACCGCGTCCACCTCGGGGACTCCCCAGTCGCTGGGGAAGCGCCACCCCGCGGCGAAGCTCGCGGTGCGCCAGCGCCCGCGCAGCTCGTTGAGCAGCCGGTCAGCGCCGTCGGCGCCGCCCTGCCACCGAGAGCCAGCCTCACGTACCGCCACGCGTCTCGTCCTCTCGTCGCACGCCCCGATGGGTGACGCGCCTTCCACCGCGCTGTGACGCGGTTCCGTCGGTCAACCGGGAAAACGTGACGGTTGCGGGGTCATCCGTCACACTTGGGCTCTGTGCGTGGTCCGGGAGGGGAGTCCCGGTGGACTGAGGGGAGGATCGTGTCGACGGTTCCGGCGATCGATGGGCCGAGTGACGCCGAGCTGATCGATTCGGTGCGCGGGGGCACCGTATCGGCGTACGGCGCGCTGTACGAGCGGCACGTCGCCGCGGCATACAACCTGGCCAGGCAGCTCACCCGATCGCCATCGGAGGCCGACGACCTCGTCTCCGAGGCCTTCGCCAAGGTGCTCGACACCCTGCGCCAGGGCCGCGGCCCCGACTCGGCGTTTCGCGCCTACCTGCTCACCGCCCTGCGCCACACCGCCTACGACAAGACCCGCCGCGACCGCCGGGTCGAACTCTCCGACGACGTCACCCAGGTCAGCGGCGTCGACCAGGCCGCGGTCAGCGTCCCCTTCACCGACACCGCCGTCGCCGGCCTGGACCGCACCCTCGCCGCCCGCGCCTTCGCCAAACTGCCCGAACGCTGGCAGGCCGTGCTCTGGCACACCGAGATCGAGGGCCAGTCCCCCGCCGAGGTCGCCCCCCTGCTCGGCCTGACCCCCAACGGCGTCTCCGCGCTCGCCTACCGCGCGCGCGAGGGCCTGAAGCAGGCCTACCTGCAGGTGCACCTGGCCGAGACCCAGGAGCAGGGCTGCCGGGCGGCCTCCGAGCGCCTCGGCGCGTGGGTGCGCGGCGGCCTGTCCAAGCGCGAGACCGCCCAGGTGGAGTCCCACCTGGACACCTGCGTCTCGTGCAAGGCGCTGGCCATGGAGCTGACCGACGTCAACGGCGGCCTGCGCGTGTTCATCGCCCCGCTGGTGCTGGGCGCGGGCGCGGCGGGCTACCTGGCCGCCGCGAAGCTGACCGCGGGAACCGCCGCCATCGCAGGCGCCGCGGGTGCGGCGGGTGCGGCGGGCGCCGCCGGGTCCTCCGGCGGCCTGATCGGCGCCATCACCGGCGCTCCCCGCCAGTTCGCGGGCGTGGCCGCGTCCACCGTCGCCCTGGCCGCGGTCATCGCCGTCGGCGTCGCCGCGAGCCCGGCGGGCCAGCAGATCCCCGCCGCCGCCCCGGTCCAGACCAGCGAACCCGCCCCGGCCCCGCCCGCTCCCCCCGCGCCGCAGCCGCCCGCCCCCCAGCCGCCCCCACCGCCCCAGCCGCAGCCCCCCGCGCCCGAGCCCCCCGCGCCGCAGCCGCCGCCCACCCAGGCCGATCCCCCCGCCCCCGAGCCGGTCCAGCCACCCCCCACCCCCGACCCCGAGCCGATCCCCGGCCCCCCAAGCCTGTCCGCCGACCCGGTCGACCCGATCGCCCTCAACGTCGGCGACGGCCCCGCCGACCTGCCCATCACCGTCCGCAACAGCGGCGGCAGCGTGTCCGAGCCGGTGGTGGCCACCCTCGCGCTGCCCCCCGGCGTGCGCGCCGTCGAGTCCGATCGTCTGTCGGCGGCCCCGCGCCTGCTGCTCAACGCCGCCCAGACCGGCACCGTCCGCTGCCCGGCGGGCACCGGCACGGTGACCTGCACCAGCGGCGAGGGCCTGCGCCCCGGCGACTCGGTCACCCTGGTCTTCCTGCTGGTGGCCGACCCCGGCTCCCCCGGCGGCCGGGTGACCGGCGCGGTGACGGCGGGCTCCAGCATCACCGTCGACATCGCCGTCCCCGTCAACGTCAAGGAGAAGCGCGACGCCGTCGACGTCCGCGCCAAGGCCACCGGCCACGGCTGGTTCGACGCCCTCTGGCCCTGGGAACGCGACATCCACCTGACCGCCGCCGCCCGCAACACCGGCGAAAGCACCAAACCCATCACCCTGACCCTGGACGAACCCGCCCGCCAGATCGCCGGCTTCCCCTCCTTCACCTGCACCAGCGACGGCCGAGCCCGCACCACCTGCACCACCACCAAGCCGGTCCCCCCCGGCACCGAGGTGGCGGTGGAGTTCCGCGTGGACCGAGGCCACGACCACCCCCACGACGGCAAGTGGCGCAAACTCACCATCACCGCCGTCCTGGGCACCGCCACCGACACCACCACCGTCAAGGTCCCCGCCCACGGCCCGTGGTGGCCCGACATCAAACCCCCCGCCCACGAGCGCCCCACAACGACACAACCCCCCACCACCACAACGGACACCCCCCTCCCGACAACCACCCCACCGTCAACCCCACCCACGACCACACCCCCCAACCCCACCCCCACCGCGCCCACA
>NZ_JBHSKF010000021.1:0-109656 GCF_042657845.1 Actinokineospora guangxiensis
TCACCGTGTTCGCGCCGGTCGACGACGCCTTCAAGAAGATCGACGCCGCGACCATCGAGAAGCTCAAGACCGACGACGCGCTGCTGTCGAAGATCCTGACCTACCACGTGGTGCCCGGCCAGAAGGCCCCCGACGCCATCGCCGGCGAGCAGACCACGGTCGAGACCGGCACGGTCGAGGTCACCGGTTCCGGTGACAGCCTGAAGGTCAACGACGCCAACGTGATCTGCGGCGGCGTGAAGACCGCCAACGCCACCGTGTACCTGATCGACACCGTCCTGATGCCCAAGATGTAACTCCACGGCCACGGCGCTCCCCAGCCACTTCGGCAGGGGAGCGCCGAAGCCGTTTCCGGCCAACCGCACGGATATCGCATTCCCACGTCTTCTCCGCGAGCGGAAGAGACTGGTTGACAGAGTTCTCTGTGCACAATGTCGCGCACCCGTCACCGGCGATCCCGGGGTAGGCCAGTGATGGTCCACACCGGACCTTCCGGTTGACCTGGAGTTGCCGCCCGCCGAACCCTGCGGGGCGTTTGAAGTGCGCCGGCCCGCGTACCGGCCCGCCGGAGAAGACGGCCGCCCAGCCGGACCTAGCCCGTCCAGCCCTGCTGCTGATCGGCGCGGCGCGAGTCCGTGCGTGCGGAGGCCGCGTGCGCCAGCTCGGCGACGCCCTCGGCGACGTTGCCGTCGGCGTGCCGCGAGCGCACGACGATCCGGCAGCGGTCGATGCTCTCCTCGTGCACGGTGAGCTGACCGCGGGCCTCGGTCTCGCCTTCGGCGCCCCAGCTGACCGTTCTCGCCGACGGGTCGGCGTCGCACCAGCCCACCTCGCCGCCGGTGATGGCCGTCGGCAGGTTCGCCGGGTCGGCGGCGTGCTGGTAGACCTCGTCCGCGGGGATGTCCGCGGGTGCCTCGTACTCGTGGGTGTCCATCGTCGTCTCCTCGGATCGCTGGGTAGGTCGTACCCCGGAAAGGCGGCCGGGAAGCGTCCGGTCGACGAGGCCCGCGGTCCTGCCCCGCTGCTCTCGCCCAAAGGGACGAAACAGACGATTGACCTGCGAGGCGACCGGCGGGCGGGCGCGCGCGGCACGGGGCCATACACTCCCGCGGGCGCGGACGACCGGTCCGCTTCTCACTCGGGGGTGCTCGATGCGGTTCACCGTCCTTCCGACGGAAGGCGTCTTCTACGAGCTGTTCGCCAAGTCGGCCGGGCACCTGGTCGAGGGCGCGCGGCTGCTCGGCACCCTGGTCGAGGAGGGCGGGGACACCGAGGAGCTGGCCGTGCGGATGAAGGAGATCGAGCACCGCTGCGACGAGGTGACCCACGAGGTCATCCGGCGGCTGAACTCCACGTTCGTCACCCCGTTCGACCGCGAGGACATCTACCGGCTCGCCAGCGGGCTGGACGACGTCATGGACGACATGGACGCCGCGGCCGACTACCTGCACCTGCACAAGATCGGGGAGCTGCCGCCGGGGGTGCCCGAGCAGGTCGCGGTGCTGCGCCAGGCCGCGGACCTCACCGCGGCGGCCATGCCCAGGCTGCGCACGCTCAAGGACCTGGACGAGTACTGGATCGAGATCAACCGGCTGGAGAACGTCGGCGACGGCATCTACCGCAGGAGCCTGGTCGCCCTGTTCGACGGCACCTACGACGCGCTGGCCGTCATGCGCCAGCGCGACGTGGTCGAGCAGCTGGAGGCGGCGATCGACGCGTTCGAGAAGGTCGCGAACATCGTCGAGCAGATCGCGGTCAAGGAATCCTGAGGTGGAGTTCGCGCTCGTCATCGCGGTGATCGTGATCGCGCTCGCGTTCGACTACACCAACGGCTTCCACGACGCCGCGAACGCCATCGCCACCTCGATCTCCACCCGCGCGCTGACCCCGAGGGTCGCGCTGCTGCTCGCCGCCGTGATGAACCTGCTCGGCGCGCTGGTCGCCGAGGGGGTCGCCAGCACGATCGGCAGCGGGATCATCACCCCGCCGGAGGACTCGCGGGGCATGACGATGGTGCTGGCCGGGCTGGTCGGCGCCATCACCTGGAACCTCATCACCTGGTGGTTCGGGCTGCCGTCCTCGTCGTCGCACGCCCTCATCGGCGGGCTGATCGGGGCCGGGGTCGCCGGGGCGATCACCGTGCACTGGTCGGTCATCCTCGGCAAGGTCGTCATCCCGATGGTGCTCTCGCCGCTGCTCGGGTTCTGCCTGGCCTACGCGGTCATGGTCGGCATCGCGTGGGCGTTCCGCCGCGCGTCGCCGAGCCGGGTCAACCGGGGGTTCCGCCGGGGCCAGTCGGTGTCGGCGGCGGCCCTGGCGTTCGGGCACGGGCTGCAGGACGCGCAGAAGACGATGGGCGTCATCGTGCTCGCGCTGGTCACCGCGGGCCTGCACACCGGCACCGGGGTCCCGCTGTGGGTGAAGATCGCCGCGGCGACCGCCATCGCGCTGGGCACCTACGCCGGGGGCTGGCGCATCATGCGCACCCTGGGCAGGCGGGTCATCAAGCTGGACCCGGCCCGCGGCGTCGCGGCCGACGTGACCGCCTCCAGCGTGCTCTACGTGATGGCGATCGGCCTGCACGCCCCGATCTCCACGACCCACACCATCAGCTCGGCCATCATGGGCGTCGGCGCGACCCGGCGGCTCTCGGCGGTGCGGTGGGGCGTGGCGCGCACGATGGTCACCGCCTGGATCCTCACGATCCCGGCCAGCGCCCTGCTCGCCGCCGCGACCTACGGGGTGCTCACGCTGTTCATCGGCTAGGGCGCGCAGCCCGCCCTGGCAGCACCGCCTAGCAGCAGTGCTCGCCGCGCCAGGCGGTGCGGCCTTCGCGGACGGCCACGGCGGCGATGACCAGCGCGGCGACCGGGTCGGCCCAGTGCCAGCCGAACGCGGAGTTGAGCAGGAGCCCGACCAGCAGGACCGCCGAGAGGTAGGTGCACAGCAGGGTCTGGTGGGAGTCGGCGACCGCGCTCGCCGAGCCGAGTTCGCGGCCGGCGCGGCGCTGGGCCGCGGACAGGAACGGCATGACGACCAGGGAGACGGCGGCCAGCACGATGCCGACCGTCGAGTGCTGGGCCTCCTCGGCCCCCAGCAGGGCGCGCACGGACTCGACGGTGACGAACGCGGCCAGGGCGAAGAAGGACAGCGCGATGACCCGCAGCGCGGCGCGTTCGCGGGCGCGCGGGTCCGCGCCGGAGAACTGCCAGGCGACGGCGGCGGCCGAGGCCACCTCGATGACGGAGTCGAGCCCGAAGCCGATCAGCGCCGTCGAGGACGCGATCGTCCCCGCCGTGAGCGCGACGACGGCCTCGACCACGTTGTAGGTGATGGTCGCGGCGACCAGCAGCCGCACCCGCCGGGTGAGCACCGCGCGCCGCGCGGGGTCGCCCTCCCCGCCGCGGCACCCGTCGGTGCAGGACGCCGCTGGATCGGGGTTCACCGGTCCGCCTCGTTCAGGCACGGTTCGGCGGTGTCGACGGCGAGGACGACCTGGACCAGCTCCCGCAGCGCCCTGGCCAGGTGCTCGTCAGCGAGCGCGTAGCGGACCTGCCTGCCCTCGTAGGCGGCCACGACCAGCCCGCAGCCGCGCAGGCAGGCCAGGTGGTTGGAGACGTTCGACCTGGTCAGGCCCAGGGCCTCGGCCAACTGTGCCGGGTAGCTCGTCCCGTCGAGCAGCGCCACGAGGATGCGGCAGCGGGTCGGGTCGGCCAGGGCCTTGCCCAGGCGGGCCAGGGCGCTCTCGCGCGTCTCACACCTCAGCACACGCGCAACAGTACAGTCGCCGCTGTATTAAGCCGAGTGCTGGTACGCCGGGTACGTCAGGTAGCCGTGGTCGCCGCCCTGGTAGTAGGTCGACTCGTCCACCGGGGCCAGCGGCAGCGCGGCGCGCAGGCGCTCGACGAGGTCCGGGTTGGCGATGAAGGCCCGGCCGAAGCTGATGAGGTCCGCGCCGAGGCCGAGCCAGTGGGCGGCTTCGGCGTGGCCGGTCTGCTTGGCGCCCAAGGGCAGGACCGGGTTCATGATCAGGGTGCCCGGCCACAGCGCGCGCAGGGTGCGCAGGGTCGGCTCGTCGGTCGTGGCCTCCAGGTGCAGGTAGGCCAGGTCCAGCGGAGCCAGCTCGGCGAGCAGCGCGGCGTAGAGCCGGGGGGTGTCGGTCTCCTCGACACCCCAGAAGGTGGCGCCGGGGGAGAGGCGGATGCCGGTGCGGTGGGCCCCGACGGCCGCCACGGTCGCGGTCGCGGCCTCGACGGCGAAGCGGACGCGGTTGGCGACGCTGCCGCCGTAGCGGTCGGTGCGGAGGTTGGCGTTGCTGGAGAGGAACTGCGAGATCAGGTAGCCGTTCGCGCCGTGCAGCTCCACACCGTCGAAGCCCGCGTCAACGGCATTGCGGGCGGCCTCGGCGTAGGCCTCGGCGTGCTCGGGCACCTCGGCCGTGGTCAGCGCGCGCGGGACCGGCGCGGGCTGCGGGCCGGCGGGGGTGAAGACGCCGCCGGACGCCGCGACGGCCGACGGGCCCACCGGGATCTGCCCGATGGTGTCCGGATGGGAGACGCGCCCGCCGTGCATGACCTGGGCGAAGATCCGGCCGCCATTGGCGTGCACGGCGTGGGTGACCTGTCGCCACGACTCGACCTGCTCGCCGGTGTGCAGGCCCGGAGTGCGCGGGCTGGACTGGCCGATCGGGCTGGGCTGAACGCCCTCGGTCACGATGAGGCCCGCGGTGGCGCGCTGGGCGTAGTAGGCGGCCATGGACGCCGTCGCCAGGCCGTCCTCGCCCGCGCGGGCCCTGGTCATGGGCGCCATGACCACCCGGTTGGGCAAGGTCAGCTCGCCGAGCCGGTGGCTGTCGAAGAGGGACGTCACGTCGGTGCTCCGTTCGTCGGGATCACCGCTACGCTAGAAGCTGACATCCGTGTCAGCTTCTACCTTCTGTGCCGCACGTCACCCGGGGAGCAGCCATGCGCATCGGCGAGCTGGCGGCGCGGTCGGGCGTCAGCGTCCGGTCCGTGCGCTACTACGAGCAGCAGGGCCTGCTGACGAGCACCCGCAGCGCGGGCGGCCAGCGCCACTACGTGCCCGGCGCCGTCGACCGGGTCGTGCTGATCCAGCGCCTGCTGGCCGCCGGGCTGACCAGCCGCACGATCGCCGAGGTCCTGCCGTGCGTGGACTCGCCGAGCGCGCAGAACGCCGACGCCGCCTTCGCCCGGATGACCGGTGAGCGCGACCGGCTCACCGGCCACATCGCCGACCTCGTCCGCACCCGCGACGCGCTCGACGAGCTGATCGCCGTCAACTCCGCCTACCGGGCAAGCCTGCGCGCGGTGGCATCGGAGCGGGTGGCCGGGGAGCGGGACGGGAAGCGGCGCCAGGCTCCAGTCGCCTGAGCGCCCCCGGTAGGCGCCGTTCTCCGCGCGGGCGGCCCGGACGGGCGCGGTCTGGTTCGTCCTGAGTGGACACTGGTGGGTGACCCGTGGAACCGTCAGGCATGGTTCGGGCGCGAACGGGTATGCCCTCTCGACCGGATGACGACGCGAGGAGCGGTTCGTGGATCTGAAGAAGCCCGCCAAAGCCGTCAAGGCCGCGCTGGACAAGGCCGTGGAGAAGGTCGCCGAGCTGGTCGACCCGCCCATCCCTGGCTCGCCCGGCAGCGGGACGCCGGCGGTGGCCGAGCCGACGGAGCCGCGCGACCCGCTGCCGCCCAAAGCCGACCAGGCCGGACCCGCCACCGTCACCGCCACGGGCACGCCGACCGGCGCGCCGCCCGAGGCCGTCGCGCAGGGCTGCCCGTACCTGACCACGGCGCAGGGGCTGCGCCTGCACGACACCGACCACTCGCTGAAGGCCGGTGAGCGCGGCCCGACGCTGCTGCAGGACCACCACCTGCGCGAGAAGATCATGCACTTCGACCACGAGCGCATCCCGGAGCGCGCCGTGCACGCGCGCGGCGCGGCGGCCCACGGGGTGTTCACCGGGTACGGCAACGCCTCGCAGGTGTGCAAGGCCGGGTTCCTCGGGGCGGGCGTGGAGACTCCGGTCTTCGTGCGGTTCTCCACCGTCGTCGGCTCGCGCGGCTCGGCCGACACCGTGCGCGACACCCGCGGCTTCGCGGTGAAGTTCTACACCGGCGAGGGCACCTTCGACATGGTGGGCAACAACATCCCGGTGTTCTTCATCCAGGACGGCATCAAGTTCCCCGACGTCGTGCACGCCGCCAAGCCGCACCCGGACCGCGAGATCCCGCAGGCGCAGAGCGCCCACGACACGTTCTGGGACTTCGTCTCCCTGCACACCGAGGCCACCCACCACGCGCTGTGGGTGATGTCCGACCGCGGCGTGCCGCGCTCCTACCGGATGATGGAGGGCTTCGGCGTCCACACCTTCCGGCTGGTCAACGCCGACGGGGGGACGGTGCTGGCGAAGTTCCACTGGAAGCCCAAGGCCGGGGTGCACTCGCTGGTGTGGGAGGAGGCGCAGCTGCTCAACGGCGTCGACCCGGACTTCCACCGCCGCGACCTCGCCGACGCCATCGAGGCGGGCGCGTTCCCGCGCTGGGAGTTGGGCGTGCAGTTGCTGCCCGACACCCCGAAGCAGACTTTCGAGGGCATCGACCTGCTGGACTCCACCAAGATGGTGCCCGAGGAGCTGGCTCCCGTGCAGCCGATCGGCATGCTCACCCTCAACCGCAACCCCACCAACTACTTCGCCGAGACCGAGCAGGTCGCCTTCCACCCCGGCCACCTCGTGCCCGGCATCGACATCACCGACGACCCGCTGCTGCACGCCCGCCTGTTCTCCTATTTGGACACCCAGCTGACCCGGCTCGGCGGTCCCAACTTCGGCCAGATCCCGATCAACCGCCCGCACGCCCCGGTCAACGACATGCTCCGCGACGGCTTCCACCAGGACGCGGTGCACGGCGGGGTGGCGCCCTACCGGCCCAACAGCCTCGACGGCGGCAACCCGTTCCCGGCGACCGAGGCCGACGGCGGCTACGTCGAGGTGGCCCAGCCGGTGGCGCGCGCGACGAAGGTGCGGGCCAACCCGGCGTCCTTCGCCGACCACTTCTCCCAGCCGAGGCAGTTCTGGCTGAGCCTGAGCCCGGTCGAGCAGGCGCACGTCGTGCGCGCGTACACCTTCGAGCTGGGCAAGTGCTACGAGCAGGCCATCAAGGAACGCCAGCTCCAGGTGCTGGCCGAGATCGATCCCGACCTGTGCGCCAGGGTCGCCGTCGGGCTCGGCCTGCCCGCCCCCGTGGCCGCCAAGCGGCCGGGGAAGGTCACCCCGAGCCCGGCGTTGTCGCAGGTCGGCGGCTCGTGGCCGGTGGACGGGCGGACGGTGGGGATCGTGGTCGACCCGACCGGCATGGACGGGGTCGGCGCGGTGCGTACGGCCGTGCTGGCCGCGGGCATGGTGCCGCTGCTCATCGCCGCGCACGGGGGCGAGCTGGAGGGCCTGGCGGTGCAGCGGACCTTCCTCACCGCCCGCTCGGTGGAGTTCGACGCGCTGCTGCTGGCCGCGTGCCCGCCGCCTGCGCCGGACGCCGAACCGGGCATCGGGGACGCCGCGGTCGACCCGAGGGTGGCGACCATGGTCCAGGAGGCCTTCCGCCACGCCAAGGCCATCGGCGCGTGGGGCGGCGGCCAGGCCGCGCTCGACGCGGCGGGATGCCCGGCGGAGGCACCCGGTGTGGTCGTCGGCGCCGACCCGTCGGCGGTGCTGTCCGAGGTGGTCGGTCTGCTCGGCAAGCACCGCGTGTGGGAACGGTTCCCGGTCGGCTGAGCAGTCGCGATGGCGTTTGGGGCCACGGTTGCCGGGTATCCCGGGACCGTGGCCCAGCGCATCCCCCAAGCCCGCGGCGAGCTGTCCGCCGCCGTCGTCGGCGTCCTGTCCGGACAGCCGGCCCCGCTCCCGCCGGTCGGCGACGCCGACCCCTTCGGCGAAGACCTGACCCTCGCCCTGCACCTGTGCTACGAGCTGCACTACCAGGGCTTCCCCGGCGTCGATCCGGACCTGGAGTGGGACGGCGAGCTGCTCGCGCTGCGGGTGGCGATGGAGCGCCGTTTCCTCGACGCCCTGCGCGAGGCCGTGCCCGCCCACACCGACGTCGCCGCCGCCATCGATCCGCTCCTGGTGGAGCAGGTCCCCGGGTCGGGCGTCTCGCACTTCCTGCGCGACAAGGGCAGCTGGTGGCACATGCGCGAGTTCTTCGCCCACCGCTCGGTCTACCACCTCAAGGAGGCCGACCCGCACGCCTGGGTGATCCCGCGGCTGCGCGGGCGGGCCAAGGCGGCGCTGGTGGCGGTGGAGTTCGACGAGTACGGCGGCGGGCGCGCCGAGCGCATGCACTCCCAGCTCTTCGCCGACCTGCTGGCCGCGGCCGAGATGGACACCGGTTACCTCGGCTACCTCGACGCCGTGCCCGCCCCGGCGATCGCGATCGTCAACATGATGTCCGCCTTCGGCCTGCGCCGGTCGCTGCGCGGCGCGCTGGTCGGGCACTTCGCCGTCGCGGAGATCACCACCGGGCCCAGCGCCCGCCGGATGGTCGAGGCGCTGCGGCGGATGTCGGCGCCTGAGGCGTGCGCGCACTTCTACGCCGAGCACATCGAGGCCGACGCCGTCCACGAGCAGGTCCTGCGCCACGACGTGATCGGCGGACTGCTGGCCGACGAGCCGGAGCTGGCCGCGGACGTGGTGTTCGGGGTGCTCGCCACCGAGCACCTGGAGGGCCTGCTGGCCGAACACCTGCTGGACTCCTGGCGCGTGGGCCGCACATCGCTGCGCACCCCGCTGCCCGAGCCGAGGAAGCTGGCCGGATGAGCGGGCCGACCAGGGTGCGGCTGACCGACGAGGGGCCGCTGCTGGTCGACGGGCCGGTCGAGGTCGTCGGCGCGGACGGCAGCGTGGTCCGCTCCGACCGGTTCACCACCGCGATCTGCACGTGCAGGCGCAGCCGGACCTATCCGCTCTGCGACACCGCGCACCGGCGGCGCGAACGCGTCACGGGCCCGGGTGACTGAGACCGCGCCCGCCATACCGCGCGACTGGCCCCGGGCCTCTCACCCGCGGCCCGGTCAGGACGCCAATGCCTGGTCGAGCGAGGCGTGCACGGTGAAGGCGGACGCCAGGTCGGTCAGGGTGAGAACGTGCCGGACAGGGCTGTGCTCGGCGGCGACGATGACCAGGTCGAACCCGCGCCCGCCCGCATAGCGCCGCCCGTTGACCAGCGCTCCCAGCCCGGCCGACCCGCAGAACCCGACCGCGCTCATGTCCACCACGAGGTGGCGCGCCGACTCCGCGAACGCCACGTCCACGGCCGCGACGATCCCCGTGGCCAGGCGCGCGGCATTCGAGGCGTCGATCTCGCCGCCGACCACCGCGACCACCGCGGCGCGCTCCGCCACGTGCTCCACCAGAACCCTCGTCGCGCCGGGTCTGGGCTGCTGGTCCGCCGTGGGCATCTCTCGGCTCCTCCTCAAGGGGATGGAGGCCGGGCCGTACGCGGACGCGCGCCACCGACCTCCCCGCCCGGCGCGGGAGCGCGGGCGCGGACGGCGGCATCGGGTTGAACCGCGGTTGGTGCGGCACGGTATCGGTCGGGCGGGAGCGGGACAATCACGCTCAGCGCCTGCCCGCACGGGCGCGCGCCGCGGTGGGCGGTCCCGGCGAGGACCGCCCACCGCGGCTCAGTGATGCGCCGTGCTCGCGTATCCGGTGATCAGCCCGCGTAGTGGACGTCCGGCCACGGCGGGGTGCGCATGCCGTCGCCGATGTGGAAGCTCGGGTGCGGCGGCTGGTTGTAGGCGGTGTTCTGCCAGGCGATCGCGACCCGGTACTGGGGGTCGTGCATCAGGGTCGGGATGCGGGTGGCGGTCTGGTGCGGGGTGGAGTAGACGCGTAGCGCCCGGTTGTCGCTGGTGCGCCACACGACTTCCTCGCGCCAGTCGCCGACGAGGTCCGCGCTCAGGACCGGGGTGGCCTTGGTGCCGTTGTTGGAGGCGACGCCGGAGCCGGTGAGCAGGCGGGTGTCGCCGCCGGTGCCGTACTTGTCGATGCGGGTCTGGTCGAGCAGTTCGCGGGTGGTGTCGCCGTCCCACCAGATCAGGAAGTTCGCCGAGGAGGGCTTGCGGCCGAGAGCCGTGCCGCGGGTGTCGCGCAGCGACGAGTCAGCCGACGACCACGACTCCGCCCCCGCGCTGCCTGCCCAGATGTCCCCGGAGACGCCGCGCCCGTTGTCGCCCGCGGGCGCGGTCTGCCACAGCCGCTGCCCGGTGCGGGCGTCGGCGAACCAGGTCGCGGGCTTCGAGGAGTCCTCGGAGACCTTGTAGTACTCCAGGCCCGGACGCGACGGGTCGAGGTCGCCGACGTGCCCGGCGTCGCCGTGGCCGAGGCCGGTGGTCCAGAGGCCGCGGCCGTTGTCGTCGATGGTGGCCGCGCCGTAGACGATCTCGTCGCGGCCGTCGGCGTCGACGTCGGCGACGGACAGGCTGTGGTTGCCCTGCCCGGCGTAGCCGGAGTTGCCGGAGGCGTTGGAGTCGAAGGTCCAGCGCTTGACCAGCAGGCCGTTGCGGAAGTCCCAGGCGGCGACGACGGCGCGCGTGTAGTAGCCGCGGGCCATGATCAGGCTGGGGCGCGTGCCGTCGAGGTAGGCGGTCCCGGCGAGGAAGCGGTCCACCCGGTTGCCGTAGCTGTCGCCCCAGGAGGAGACGGTGCCGCGCGGCGGGTCGTAGCTGACCGTGGAGGCCGCCGCGCCGGTGCGGCCGTCGAACATGGTCAGGAACTCGGGACCGGCCAGCACGTAGCCGCTGGAGTTGCGGTGGTCGGCGGAGGCGCTGCCGATGACGGTGCCGCGGCCGTCGCGGGTGCCGTCGGCGGTCTTCATCGCGACCTCGGCGTCACCGTCACCGTCGTAGTCGTAGACCTGGAACTGCGTGTAGTGCGCCCCGGCGCGGATGTTGCGCCCGAGGTCGATGCGCCACAGTCGGGTGCCGTCGACGCGGTAGGCGTCGATGTAGACGTTGCCGGTGGTCCCGGACTGGGAGTTGTCCTTGGCGTCGCTCGGGTCCCACTTCAGCACGAACTCGTAGTCGCCGTCGCCGTCGAGGTCGCCCACACTGGCGTCGTTGGCCACGTAGCCGCTGCCGGGCGAGGAGATCGGCACGTCCAGGTAGCCCGACCCGAACGCCAGCGACGCGCCCGACGCGGGCTGCTCGGCCCCGTTCACCACCGCGCGCACGGTGTAGGAGGCGTCAGCGGACGCGCCGCTGTCGAGGTAGTTCGTGGAGTTGGTGACCGGCGTCGAGGTCACCCGTGTCGAACCCCGGTAGACGTTGAACCCGGTCGTCGGCGAATCGCCTGCCAGCAGCCGCCAGCTCACCAGGTTCGCGCTGCCCGAGCGCACGCTGACCAGGCCGCGGTCCAGCCGCTCGACCTCCTTGGCCCCGGTCGGGTCACCCGGCCCAGGCCCTGGCGGCGGGGTCGTGGTGGTCGTCGTGGTGGTCGTCGTGGTTGTGGTCGTCGTGGTCGGCGGCGCGGTTCCGCCCGCGCACGTCGTTCCGTTGAGCGCGAACGACGTCGGCTCGCCGACCGTGCCGCCGCTCATCGTGCCGTTGAACCCGAAGGTCGCCGTGCCGCCCGTCGGGATGGCGGCGTTGTAGTCCACATTGGATGCCGTGATGCTCGCCCCGGACGCGGCGAACACCGCGTTCCACCCCTGCGTGTAGCGCTCGGAGCCGGGGAACGTCCAGCCCAGCCGCCACCCGCTCACCGGGTCGCCGAGGTTGGTGATGGTGACCTGGGCGGTGAACCCGCCCTGCCACTGGTTCTGCACCGCGAAGTCCACGGCGCAGCCGGGCGCCGCCGAGGCGATGCCCGCCACGACGACCCCGCTGGTCACCGCGGCGACCGCGCCCGCGGCGACTGTCCCGCGGGTCCTCTCCTTCTTGAGCACCGTTGCTCCTCTTCCCTGGTGGATCGGTAGTGGCCCATTGCGCCCGCGGTCCCAGGGCGTCGATCGCCGGACATCGCTCCCGGCGAGGCCGGTTGGGAGCGCTCCCGAAGAAGTATCGGTATCGAGTGAAACGTTTCGCAACACTTGACCCGCTCTTTCCTGCGCGTGAGCGGTGCTGGAGGTAGCGCTCAAGGAAAGATCGTGTGCACGTTCACAGCTTCTGTGACCCTCGATTGGCCCGCACCCGGCCGCCGCCGCGTTGACCGGAAGACGTCGGTGTCAACGCGCGCGTCTCCCCGTTCGGCCTAGCGCTTCAGAAGTCCGACCACAGCACCCGGCCGCCCTCGCCGTCGACGACCTCGAAGCCGTCGGCCTCGGCGCGCGGCACCGAGCTGTTGAGGGTGCACACCATCGGCGACCGCCCGGTGCCGATGAACTCCCCGGCCGCGACCCGCGCGCCCGCCGAGTCGGTCACGAACACCCGGTACACCCGCCCCGCGGCGAATCCGGAGCCGCTGAGCCTCACCTCGACGCCCCAGGTGTGCGGGACGAGGTCGGCGCTGGCCCGCACCGCGGGGTCGGCGGCGAGCACGGCCACCGGCTCCAGCGGGACATCCGGCGGCGCGGGGTGCGCCCACCACCCCACCCCGAACCCGGCGGCCACGGCCACCGCGGCCGCCGCGGCCGGTCGCGCCCAGCGCCGCCACGACCGCCGTCGCTCGGCCCGTACCCGCTCCAGGATCGCCT
Organism: Actinokineospora guangxiensis; assembly: GCF_042657845.1. Classification (NCBI taxonomy): domain Bacteria; kingdom Bacillati; phylum Actinomycetota; class Actinomycetes; order Pseudonocardiales; family Pseudonocardiaceae; genus Actinokineospora; species Actinokineospora guangxiensis. Next base: position 12,704 of record NZ_JBHSKF010000021.1, read on the forward strand.
CGGCCAGGCCGGGCGGGGGCTGCGGGACCGGGTCGCCGAGGCGGTCCGGGTCGGCGCTGGCCAGGGCGTCGGCGGCGGGGCGCAGCTCGGCCAGGACGGTCCGGCAGTCGGCGCAGCCTGCGAGGTGGGCGTCGATGGCGAGGCGCTCGTGCGGGCCGAGCAGGTCAAGGGCGTAGGCGCCGAGGGATTCGCGGAGCCCGCGGTGCGCGTCGTCGGTCACGGCTCCACCCCCATCTCCTCCAGAACGACCCGCAGGGCCTTGAGCCCGTAGAACAGCCTGCTGCGCAGTGTGCCCGGCGGGATGCCGCACTCCGCGGCCACCTCGGCGGGCGGACGCCCGCGCAGGTGGGTCTCGACCAGCGCCGTGCGGTGCTCGGGGGAGAGCCTGGTCAGCGCCTCTTCGACCAGCCACGCGTCGATCGCGCTCTCGTCGAAGGCGGGGGTCGAGCGGCCGCCGTCGACCACCAGGCCCAGCGCCCGCGCCGGGCGGGCGGTGTGCCTGCGGATCTCGTCCACGACGACGTGCCGGGCGATGGCGAACAGCCATACCCGCAGGCTGGCGATGTCCGGGTCGAACTTCTCCGCCGAGCGCCACGCCCGCAGGAACACCTCCTGCACCACGTCCTGCGCCGAGGCGTCGTCGCCGAGCTGGCGCAGCGCGAACCGGTACAGCTCCGGCCCGTGCGCGCGGTAGGCGGCGTGCAGCGCCTCGTCGGAGGCAAGTCCGCCGCGCCTGCCCATGCCACCCCCTCGTGCGTGTCCGGGGTGTATTCGGAGCCGGGGCCGCCGGTGTTCACCCGCGCGGAAGATTTCTGCCGTCCGGGTGACACCGGTGAACGCGGGCGGGGTCGGGCACGAATGCAGCACCGCACCGACCACCATCGCCGAAAGGAACCCCAGATGCGCCGCACGATCGTCCCCGCGCTGCTGGCCGCCGCCCTCGCCGCGGCGGTGCTGCCCGGCACCGCCGCGGCCACCGGCCAGCGCTCCGACTCCCGCCTGCTGGTCCTGGACAGCAACAACACGCTGGTCGAGGGCTACTCGCTGCTGCCCCGCCGCACGGCGGTGAAGGGCCTGGCCAAGGGCGAGGACCTCATCGGCATCGACGTGCGCCCAGCCACCGGCGCGCTCTACGCCATGTCCGACCGCGGGCAGCTCTACACCGTGGACACCCGCAGCGGGAAGGCCACCGCGATCGGCGCCAAGATCGCCCTCGACGGCCGGGCCATCGGGTTCGACTTCAACCCGACCGTCGACCGCATCCGCCTGGTCACCGAGCGCGGCCAGAACCTGCGCCTGCACCCCGACACCGGAGCCGTCGCAGGCACCGACGGCGTCCTCGCCTACGCCGCAGGCGACCCGGCCGCGGGCAAGACGCCGAAGGTCGGCGGCTCCGGCTACACCAACAGCGTCGCCGGCGCGACCAGCACCGTGCTCTACAACATCGACTCGGACCGCGACACGCTCGTCACCCAGGGGCGCGCCCCCGACGTCTCGCCCAACTCCGGGCAGCTGTTCACCGTCGGGCGGCTCGGCATCGACGTGACGGCCGTCCACGGCTTCGACATCCACCCGGACGGCACGGCCATCGCGGCGGTGTCCACCCGCGTGCTCGGCCTGCCCGTCGGCAAGCTCGTCCGCGTCGACCTGAGCACCGGGCGCGCCCGCGTGGTCGCGCCGCTGCTGCTGACCAGCCCGGTCGGAGCCGCTTTCACCGGGTAGCGCCTGCTGCGTCCTTTGAGGACGAGAAGTGCGTTGGCCGGTAGGCATTACCCCCTACCTTCGGGTACCAAACAGTGGGTTTTTCTGAAGATTTCGGCAATCCCGCGAACACCCCGTGACCGAATCACCCATACGAGTTCACCCGACTAAGGAAGGGGGTGAAATCATGGAGGTGAACGCAGTAGCCGTCACCGCGGGTCACGACCGGATGGTCGTCCTGCTGCGACGGTTGGGTGTGGTCGCGGGGTTCGTCGTCGGAGTCGGCTTCCTGGCGGTCGTGACCGCGCAGGAGGCGTCCGCGGAGGACCGCGGGCTGCTCGGCGATCTGACGGCCCCCGTGGTCGAGCAGGTGGTCGAGCCAGTGCTGAAACCGGTGACAGCGGTCGCCGCTCCCGTTGTGGAGCCGGTGGCCAAGGCTGCCGCTCCTGTCGTGGAGCCGGTGGCCGAGGCCGTGGCGCCGCTCGCGGTGAGTGTCGTCGAGCCGGTCCGGCCCGTGGTCAAGCCGGTGCTGGAACCGGTGGCCTCAGCGGTGGAACCGCTCGTCGCCTCGGTGTCGCCGCTGGTGGAGCCGCTCACGGCCCCGGTCGTGCGCGCCGCCGAGCCGGTGCTCGCGCCGATCGCGGACGCGGGCGCCGAACCGGTGCTGAGCCGCGTGGGACTGCCCAGCGGTCCAGCGGCAGGCGGTCCGGCCGAGCCGGAGCAGACCCCTGCTCCCCGGCCGGAGGCCGATCCCGTCGGAGAGGCCCGTCCGGGCGCGGAACTCCGCGCGCCGGAGGCGGTCTCCGCCAACTGGAACGGCTGGTCGGCGGCTCCTTCGGAGTCCGCTCTGGAGTCCACTGTGGAGATCGAATCCGCCCGGCCGGGCGGGTCCGGCACTCCGCAGCCGGGCCCCGCGGGACCGGTTCCCGGAATCGCGACCACCACCGGCACATCCGCCGGGTCAGGCGGGGCGCACCACGCGGACCACGCCGTGGCCGCCACCCCGTTCGACCACGCGGTGCTGTCGGCAGCGGGCCGGTCCCCTCCGCGTGAGGGGTTCCCGACCCACTGGTCCGGCTACGAAGACCAAGACCATCCGAGTTGATCCTCCTTTCCATACCGCCAGTTCAACACCGAACAAGCACATGGAAAGGGAAAGGGCATCATGCACTCATACGTGCGACGCGGTCTCGTGACCGCGGCGATGTCCGGCGGGTTCTTCCTGCTGGGCACCGCGATGGCCACCGCCGACACGGCCGACACACTCGGCCTCGGCGACGTGGTCCACTCGGTTGGTTCAGTTCTGTCCGGTGACGCCGCTTCCGGCGGCAACACCTCCGCAGGCGCCGTCGGCGGCAGCGGCGGCGGTTCCGGTGACGGCGGCAACGCCACCAGCGGCAACTCCGCCCGCTCCGGCAACTCGGGGAACTCGGGTGATTCGGGTTCCACAGGCGGCAACAACGCGCTGAACGTGTGCGTCATCGCCACCTGCAACGCCTCAGCGGACTCCGGCGACTCCGGGGACACCGGCTCCACCGGTGACACCGGCGACGCCACCAACACCAGCCACACCACCGGCGGCAACTCCGGTGCGGGCGGCGACGGCGGCAACGCCGACGCTTCCGCCACCGGCGGCAACTCCGCCGGGTCCGGTTCCGCGGGCTCGCGCTCCGGTGACGCCACCTCCGGTGACGCCACCGCCGAGGGCGACACCAGCGCGGACGCCACCGCGGGCAACGGCGGCACCTCCGGCGACGCCGGGGACGCCACCAGCTCCAACACCGCGGTGTCGGGCAACTCCGGCAACTCGGGCGACTCCGGTTCCACCGGCGGCAACAACGCCGTGAACCTGTGCGTCCTCGCCGAGTGCCACGCCAAGGCCACCTCGGGCGACTCCGGGAACACCGGTTCCACCGGTGACACCGGCGACGCCATGAACTGGAGCCACACCACCGGCGGCAACTCCGGCGACGGCGGCCAGGGCGGCGACGCCCAGGCCGACGCCACGGGTGGCAACACCGCGCACTCCGGTGACGCGGTGACCAAGGGCCACGGCGACAACAAGCACGGCGACAACCGGCACGGCAAGAACTGGTCGCACCGCGACAACGGCGACGCCACTTCCGGTGACGCCACCGCCGAGGGCGACACCTCGGCCGACGCGGTCGCGGGCAACGGCGGCACCTCCGGCGACGCCGGGAACGCCACCAGCTCCAACAAGGCCGTGACCGGCGGTTCTGGCAACTCCGGCGACTCCGGCTCGACGGGTGGCAACACCGCCCTCGTCCTCGCCAAGGGCGGCGACAAGTGGCACCACGGCGACAAGTGGCACCACAGCGACGACGCCTCGCACGCTTGGGCGGGTTCGGGCGACTCCGGCACCACCGGTTCCACCGGTGACACCGGCGACGCCATGAACTGGAGCCACACCACGGGTGGGCACTCCGGCAACGGTGGCCAGGGCGGCGACGCCTGGGCCCACGCGGTCGGTGGCAACACCGCCCACTCCGGTGACGCGACGACCTCGCGCCGCTCCTCCGGTGACGCCACTTCCGGTGACGCCACCGCCGAGGGCGACACCTCGGCCGACGCGGTCGCGGGCAACGGCGGCACCTCCGGCGACGCCGGGAACGCCACCAGCTCCAACAACGCCGTGTCGGGCAACTCCGGCGACTCGGGCGACTCCGGTGCGACCGGTGGCAACACCGCCGCGGTGAAGTCCTCCGACGGTCACAAGTGGAACCGTGGCGGCGACAAGTCGCACGCCAAGGCCACTTCCGGCGACTCCGGGAACACCGGTTCCACCGGTGACACCGGCGACGCGGGCAACTGGAGCCACACCACCGGGGGCAACTCCGGTGCGGGTGGCGACGGTGGTCACGCCGACGCCTCGGCGCACGGCGGCAACCACGCCGTGACCGGCAAGGCGTAGTCCTCACACCGCCGATGGCGGGGGCGCCCACTGGGCGCCCCCGCCATCGGCGCGTTCGGGGCTAGGGAACGGCGCCCTGGTCCGGCGCGACGGCAATGGTGACCGAGGAGAAGCCGATGGGGGTGCCCTCGGCCAGGCCCGCGTAGTACGGGTCGGCGTCCGGGTCGAGCAGGACCGTGCGGTCGCCGATCAGGAGGCCGGTGCCGGGGTCGATGATGATCTCGTAGCGCAGTGCCGAGTGCGCGACGCCGAGTGCGGTGCCGACGCGGCCGTCGAGGTTGGCGGCGTTGTCGGTGGTCTCCAGGCCGGGGAGGCGGGTCAGGGCCTCGTAGACGGCAGCTCGCAGGGGCGGGGTGGCGTCCGGGGAGGCCAGAACCCCGGTCGCCAGGTACAGGGCGGTGGCGGGGACCCCGTCCGCTTCGGCGATGAGGTCGGAGTAGAGGGCGGCCGGGTCGCGCGGGAGGGCGTCGAGGAAGGCGGGGGCGGGGGAGTCCCAGCTGCCCCGGCGTTCGGCGCAGGGCTTGCCGTCGTCGGGGGTGCCGCCGAGTTCGCCGTTGTCGTCGGGGAAGTCCCCGCACGCGCCGCGCTGGTCGGCGCTGGTGCGGCGCAGGGAGCCGAGCAGGCCGTTGTCGCCCTCGGCGCGGGCCAGAGCCTCGTCGCCGACCATCCAGGTCCAGCCGTGGGTCGTGTCGCGGCGCAGCCACTCCTCGGCGCGGTCGGCAGGCACCCAGGTCTCGCGCGCGGAGTGGATCAGCACGGCCAGCGGCTTGTCCGTCGCGGTCGTGGCGAAGGACATGTCCCAGGCCTGCCGGGCGAGGTAGCGGTACTGGCCCTCGGCCAGCGGCGCGTCGGGCGTGCCCAGGGTGTTCGACGCGGCCAGCGCGAGCGAGGCGTCGGCGCTGGCGGCGGGGGCGTCGCCGTCGATCGCCTGGACCGCGAACAGCCCGCCCGCGACGGCGGCGACCACGGCCGCGGCGGCCACCAGCCGGGTGCGGCGGGGGGAGGGGGTCAGTTCGGCGGTGAAAGCCGCCTCCATCGCGGCGGCCGCCTTGGCGCGCGCGGCGGGGGAGAGGGCGGGGCCCGCGGGCTGGTCGGCGATCGCCTGGTCCAGCTCCCGGTCGGTCCACAGCTCAGGCACGGTCGTTCTCCTCGGTGACGGTGAGCGGGCAGACCGCCCGCAGGTGGCGGCGGACGCGGTGCAGGCGGGAGCGGACCGTGCCGACGGGGATGCCGAGGGCTTGGGCCACCTCGGTGGAGTCCATCCCGGCCCAGCCGGTCAGCAGCAGGACGTCGCGGTCGCCGTCGGCGAGCGCGTCGAGCGCCTTCGCCAGCTGCCTGGCCCTGACCTGCGCGTCGACCTGCTCGACAACCCGGTCCTCGTGGCTGCCCTCGGTGCCCGCGCCGCGCACACGCGCCACCGCCGCGCGCTCCCGCCGCCGTGAACGCAGATGCGTCCGCGCGATGTTCGTGGCGATCCCGTAGAGCCAGGGCCGCACGCCCGCCCGGTCCGGGTCGTAGGAGTCGCGGCCCCGGATGGCGGCCACGAACACGTCCGCGACCAGGTCGTCGGCCGCGCCGGGCGCCCACCGGGACAGGTAGCGGTGCAGTTCGTCGGCGTGGGCGGCGAACAGGGCCTGGAAGTCGGCGGGCGTCCGGGGCGGCGGTCGGTCCGGCCGGGCCCCCGCGTGCGGGGGCTTGTCGTTGAGCACGGTCATCACAGGAGGTGTTTGGCCGCTGCCGCCCGCGGCGTTCACGCGCCCGGCGGCGCGGTGGAGTCGCGCTCGACCAGGCGGACGTCCAGCACGAGCGGGTCGGCCGGGCGGTCGCCGCCCTCGATGCGGGCCAGCAGCCGGTCGACGGCGTTGGCGGCCTTGCCGGGGATGTCCTGGGCGATCGTGGTCAGCCTCGGCGTGATGTAGGCGCTGATGTCGAGGTCGTCGAAGCCGATGACGGAGACCGCGCCCGGCACGGGCACCCCGGCCGCGATGAGCCCTTCGATGATCCCGATGGCGAGGATGTCGGCGGTGGCGAACACGGCGGTGCAGCCGGGGTGCGCCTGCAGCAGGCGCGCACCGAGGGCGACCCCGTCGCCGTGGGTGGTGTTGACGCTCTCGACAGGACAGTCCTCCGCCGGCAGTCCGGCTTCCTCCAGGGTGGCGCGGAAGCCGAGGAAGCGCTCGTGCACGACGCCGACATCGGTGAACGCCGGGCCCGCGAAGACGATCCGGCGGTGCCCGAGCCCCACCAGGTGCGCCGCCGCCAGGCGCGCGCCGGTGAAGTCGTCGGAGCGCACGCCCGTGGTCAGCGGGTTGTCCGCGTAGCTGTCGATGGCCAGCACCGGCGTGCGGCCGAGCACGCCCGGCCGCAGGGCCGCGACCTCCTCGTCCAGGAAGCCGAGCAGCACCGCGCCGTCCAGGCTCCACGAGCGCAGCGCCTCGCCGATCTCGGCGGGGTCGGCGACGCCGCGCAGCAGCAGGTGGTAGCCGCGTTTGCGCAGGCCGCGCTCGATCTGGCCGAAGATCGCGATGTTGTGCGGGCTGATCGCCAGGCTGTCCTCGCTCGCCGCGGGCACGAGCAGGCCGATCAGCCGCGAGGACTTCGCCGCCAGGCTGCGCGCCGACGCGCTGGGCACGTAGCCGCGCTCGGCGATGATCCGGCGGACGCGGTCGGTGGTCTCCGCCGAGACGCGGGCGGTCTTGCCGTTGATCACATTGGACACGGTCATGACGCTGACACCCGCCGCCTCGGCGATGTCCTTGAGCCGAACCCGCATCCGACGCTGCCTCCCCGTTCCCCACCGTGGACACCGTTGACACCCCGCGACGGCCGAGCTAGCGTCCCACACCACCCAGATGTAGCGCTAAACTTACTCTGACCAGCAACGATAGGCTTCGCTTGGCCTGTGCTGGCACCGTCGAGGGGAATCGCATCGTCACGGCCGACCAGTGGTGGCGCACCGCGGTGATCTACCAGGTCTACTGGGACTGGCACACCCACACCGCCGCGGTGTGGCTCTACGCCGAGCGCGCCCCCATCACCGCCCCGGTCGTCCTGCGCGAGCTGGACATCGAGGACAGCAACTACCACGGCCTGCTGTTCAGCTGGCAGAAGGCGATCAGCCCGGTGACCGTCGACTCCGTCCGCGTCGCCGGGACGGGCGGGGCCACCGAGACCTTCGACGACGGCGCGGGCCAGGTGACCAACGCCAACTCCCACGGCCTGCACTTCGACGGGGTCACCGGCACGGGCCGCTTCGACCGGGTCGCGGTGTCCGGGCTGAAGGGAGCGGGCAGCCAGGGCTCGGTCAACACCGGCGGCCACACCATCCAGCGCGGCACCGGCAACACCGGCTGGTGACCCGACCCGGCGCGGTCCCGCCGTCCCACGGGGCCGCGCCGGTGGTCGGCTGTGGAACTCCGGCTACCGCCAGCGGTGCGGGTCCTCGGTGTCCGGGCCGAGGTCGGCGTCGGTGGCCAGGCGGAAGGCGATCGTCCTGGCGACGATCACCGCGCTGGTCGCGCCGGGGATGTCGTGCTCGGCCAGCAGCAGGCGCACCCGCCGCAGCCAGTCCAGGACCTGGGCCACCGTTCCGCCGGGCTCGGCGGCGGCGACCGCGGCCAACTCCGCGCGCACGGGCTCGACGGCGCCATCCAGGCAGGACAGCAGCTCGTCCACATCGTCGCGGTGCCACGGGTCGCGGCGCTCGTGCACCCGCTGGGCGAGGGCGTCGACCGCGCCGCGCAGCACCGCGCGGGCCCCGGCGGGGACCGGGTCGTCGGCGACGGGGGCGGTCATGCCCGACAGACTATCTGGTAACCGGCCTTTTCTGTTAGCCGTGCGCGTGCGGAAACCGAGGTTCACGCCAACGCGTGGCCGGTGTCCACCGCGGTGGACACCGGCCACGCGGTCACGGCATCGGCGGTCCCGGGCTGCCCGCGAGCGGGCCCCAGGTCGGGTTCCACGCGTTCAGACCAGTCTGCCAGCGGTGGTAGACGCCCGTCGGATTGGTCCCGAAGACCTCGATGCGGCCGTCGGCGTTGGTGGACGAGCCGATCTCGGTGCCGCCGCCGCCGAAGTCGGTCCACCCGGCGAACGGCGTGTTCTGCCCCCGCTGCCAGTTGTGACGCGCGATCGAGCCGTTGATGGCGAACAGCTCGATGCGCCCGTCGACCGAGCGGACCGCGGTCAGCTCGGCGCGGGCGGGCCCGCCGAGCGCGGTCCACGGCGACCACGCGCCCGGGGTGGTCTGCCAGCGGTGGAAGACGCCGTTGGGGTTGGAGGCGAACACCTCGACGCGCCCGTCGGTGTTGTGGCTGGCGGCGAGGTCGTGGCCGCCGTCGCCGAAGGTGCTCCACCCCGACCACGAGCTGGGGCTGGTCTGCCAGCGGTGCCCGAAGGTCGTGGCCGACAGGGCGAACAGCTCCAGCCTGCCGTCGGCCGAGCGCTCCAGCGCCAGGCGCGAGGTGGCAGGCCCGCCCACGCCCGTCCAGCCCGACCACGCGCCCGGGGTGGTCTGCCAGCGGTGGAAGACGCCGTTGGGGTTGGAGGCGAACACCTCGATCCGCCCGTCGACGTTGGTTCCCGCGGCCAGCTGGTGCCCGCCCGCCCCGAAGTTCGCCCACGCCGACCAGTTGCCGTTGGGCGCGGTCTGCCAGCGGTGCTCGAAGGTGCTGCCGGAGAGCGCGAACAGCTCCAGGCGGCCGTCGCGGTTCGGCGCGATCGCCAGCTGCGCCGAGCGTGGCCCGCCGAGGAAGCGCCACGCCGACCACGGGCCGTTCACCGAGGTCTGGAAGGCGTGGTGGACGCCGTCGGCCGCGGCGGCGAAGGTCTCCAGCCTGCCGTCGGCGCCCTTGGCCGAGACGACGCGACCGCTGCCGTACGGGTGCGGCAGCGCCCCGCCCGCCCACAGCGCGTCGGCGAGGACGATCGAGTCCGCGGCCTCCACGCCGTAGCGGTAGCGGTACTGCGCCGCGGGCCGCTGCACGTCGGCGGCGACGTCGCCGATGGGCGCGGTGTTCCACGACCCGTTGGGGTAGAAGCGCATCATCGCGTCGAGGAACTTGGTGGTGGCGAACACCGGATCGATGCACTGCGCGGGCGCGCACCAGCCCTGCGACGGGCGCTGCTGGAAGAGGCCGAGCGAGTCGTGGTCGACGGCCTCGGAGTAGTTCATCATCCCGGTCTCGACGATGATCGTGGACATCGCGATCGCCGCGGCCCTCGGGTTCAGGCCGCGGTCGCGCACCGCCTTGACGACCACCCGCGCGCAGGACATCCGGTAGGGCGTCAGGTAGCCCCGCATCTTGTTGCGCAGCAGCGGGTTGAGCCGGGTGGCCAGCGCCGCGTCCTCCGCGCTCGGCCCGGCCCGGTCGCACGGCGCGGTGGCGATCTGGGCCGAGACGTCCTGCGGCCAGATCTCGTTCGGGTCCGGCGGGGGCGCGGCCGAGGCGGGCGCGGCCACGCCGAGGGCCGCCGCCGCGGCGAGGCCGGTGACCAGCGCGGCGAACCGGGTTCTTCTCAACGGGGCTCCTTCAGCGGATCGGGGGACCTGCGGTGCCTGCGAGCCACTCCCAGGCCGACCAGGTGCTGAACCCGGTCTGCCACTTGTGGAAGACGCCCGCCGCGCTCGTGCCGAACACCTCGACGCGCCCGTCGGCGTTGGTCCCCGCCGCGATCTCCGTGCCGCCGGTGCCGAAGTCCGCCCACGCCGAGTACGGCGCGTTCGGCGCGGTCTGCCAGGTGTGGCGGGCGACCGAGCCGTTGATGGCGAACACCTCCACCCTGCCGTCGGCGGTGCGGGCGCTGGTCAGCTCCGCGTTGGCGGGCCCACCGGCGGCAGTCCACTCCGACCAGCGGCCCGGCCCGGTCTGCCAGCGGTGGAACACCCCGGCCGGGCCGGAGGCGAACACCTCCAGCCTGCCGTCGGTGTTGTGGCCGGCGGTGAGGTCGTGCCCGCCGCCGCCGAAGGTGCTCCACGCCGACCAGTTGCCGTTCGGCGCGGTCTGCCAGAGATGGCCGAACGTCGCGCCGGAGAGGGCGAAGACCTCCAGCCGCCCGTCGGCGGCGGACTCCATCGCCAGCCGCGCCGACCCCGGCCCGCCCTTGCCGGTCCACGCCGACCACACTCCGGGCGCGGTCTGCCAGCGGTGGAAGACCCCGCTCGGGTTGGCGGCGAACACCTCGACGCGGCCGTCGGCGTTGGCCCCGACCGCCACGTCGCCGCCGCCGGTGCCGAAGTCGGCCCAGCCCGACCAGTTCCCGTTCGCCGCGGTCTGCCAGCGGTGCTGGAAAGTGGAGCCGGAGAGCGCGAACAGCTCCAGGCGGCCGTCCCGGTTCGGGACCAGGCCGAGCCGGGCGTCGCGCGGGCCGCCGATGGCCCGCCACTCCGACCAGCGCCCGTTCACCGCGGTCTGGAAGCTGTGGTGGACGCCGTCGGCGCCCGCGGCGAAGGCCTCCAGCCTGCCGTCGGCCGAGCGCGCCGCCACGACCCGCCCGCTCGGCACCGGGTGCGGCCGCAGCGCCGTGTCCTCCACGATCTTGGTGTAGCGCAGCGCCTTGTACTCGGCGTTCGGCCTGCCGTCGATGCGGGCGTCGTGGATGTTGGCCCGCAGGCGGCGCACCGGGGTGGAGCCGAAGGTGTAGTAGGAGAAGCCGCCCCGGTCGTCGAGCCACTGGTGGAAGAGGATCACGTGGTGGTGGTACGAGTTCAGGATGTCGCCCGGCCGCAGGTCGGCGCGCGGGATCTCGCGGGAGAACCCGGGCAGCGAGCCCGTCCACGGGTTCGCGTCGAGGTGCCAGGCCATCGCGACGTAGCCGGAGCAGTCGCGGCGGTAGTTGTAGTCACCGCCGGGCCCGGGGGAGTACCCGCCCTGGTCGTAGGGCCCCGGCTGGCGGTCCACCCACTGCTGGGCCCGCCAGATCACCTCGGCGCGAGAGATCGGGCCGCCGCGCGCCGAGGCCGCGTGCGCGGTCGCGGGGGCCATCGCGGGGGCCAGGGCCGCGGCGATGAGGCAGACGAGCACCAGGACGGCGGGGCGCACCCCGCGCGGCCGGGTGCGGTGCGCGAACGTCACCACGGAGCCTCCCCCAGGTCAGCGTGTGTGAAGGTTCCCGTGAACCCGGCTATTCGGGCAACCGCTGACCGGGCGTCACCGCCGAGGGGGAGCAACGGGGCCGAACGGCGTAATTCGCCCTGGTGGGGTGACAGGGCTCTCCAAGGTTGGGTTCTGCCTGGAACAGGACTACCCTGAGAGCGGGAGTACGGCTCTTGATGCTCGTTGTGGAGGTCATCCTCTGTCGGGGAACTGCCCCGGTGTTGCTCTGTAGCGCGTGTCCTACCCGCAAGGGAGGCACCATGCTGAAGCCATTTGTCCCCGGACGCCTCGACGTCCTCGTGGAGAACACCAAACGCTGCGCGGTCCTCGCGGTGCGCGGGGAACTGGACAGCGCCACCGCGCCCCGGCTGAACGAGCGGCTGATGGCGGCCATCGCCGAGGCGCCCCCCGGAGCCGGGGTCGTGCTCGACCTGTCCGACGTCACCTTCTGCGGCTCGGCGGGAGTGCAGGCCGTGCTGCTCGCGGGGGACCAGGCGCGCGAACTCGACCGCGGGTTCGCCGTGGCCTGCGGCCCGTTCGTCCGCCGCACGCTGGAACTCGTCGGGCTCCGCCACCTCGTCGGCGACCACCCGACACGCGCCGCCGCGCTCGCCTCCGTCGGCTGACCCGCCTGGTCAGCGGCGGTGCGCCGAGGCGGCTTCCCGCCCGCCCAGCGCGGCGACGGCGGCGGCCACGCGCAGCCGCTCCACGGTCTGCGCCTGCCGCTGCGCGCGGCTCGTGCGCGCCGCGGCGTCAGCGGCGCTGATCCGGTCGTCGGTCTCGGCGATGGCGCCCAGAACCCGCCAGAGCGCCGCGTCGTCCTGCACCGCGGCGCGCAGCGCGTCCAGCTCCACCACCCGGCTCAGCGGTGAGCGCTCCAGCAGCCTGCCGTTCGGCTTGAGCCTGCCCAGCCGCTCGGCCACGCCCGCCAGCAGGGACTTCGCCGCGCTCGGGGTGCTGCCCAGGGTGTCCATCAGCGCGCGCAGCGCCTCGCGGTCGTCGGTCAGCACGTCGCGGATCTCCCGCAGCGCCGTGCCGCCGGGCAGGTGGCTGTCCGAGGCGACCAGCCGCCCCGCACGCGCCAGCACGGCCCCCAGCAGGGCGTGGTGGTCCTCCAGGTAGATGGACAGCAGCCGGACATCGGTCGTTACGGCGGTCATGGACTTCGGGTACCCGCACACGGGCACACCATGCGGAGGGCCGGTGTGGGGCCCGTCGCGGCTCTCAGTCCGCTTCCACGCGCGTCCACGGCCACGTCATGCGGACCGTGGTGCCCGCCAGGGTGCTGGTGATGGCCGCCTCCGGGGCGACGGCGCGCATGATCTGGCTGCCGCGGCCGCGGTGGGGCTGCGGGGGCGCGTCGCTCCACTGGCCGGTGTCGGTGACGGTGATGGTCAGGAAGCCGGGCTCCAGTTCGGCGGTGAGCGTCATCGTGCCGTGCGGGTCGTCGGGGTAGGCGTGGTCGACCACGTTCGCCATGGCCTCGCCCGCGGCGAGCACGATGTCCTCTGCCGTCGTCTCGGGAACGCCCAGGTCGGCGACCCAGCGGGCGAGCGCGCGGCGCAGGATCGAGACCTGCACGGCCGCGGCGGCCACCTCGTGCACCAGCGCGGCTGACGGTTCGGCGAGTGGGACCCCGGAGGGCTCGCTGTCGGCGCTGGCGTCCATCGGCTCCGGTCCTTCCCGCGGGGCAACCGGGTCAACATACCCAGTCCGGCGGGTGGTCAACCGCACGGTGACCCGGATGACCCGGCCGTCTGGCCGGATGGCAGGCCGGAAGCCCGGACCGAGGGACACGGTCCGGGCTCCCGGGGCAGGTGATCAGGAGTGCGGGCAGCTGTTGCGGTACTCCTGGATGGCGCGGTCGTCGGGGGCCGGGCACAGGAACTGGTCGTAGCGGGTGTCGTCGTCGACGAACCGCTTGAGCCAGCTGATCGTGTACTTGGCCATGGTGGTGTTGGAGGTCTGCGGGAAGAAGTGGCTGGCGCCGTCGAGCTCCATGTAGGCGCGGTCGCGGGCCCGCGACAGCGAGGTGTAGAACGGCTCGGCGTGCGAGCTGACCGGGGCCACCGAGTCGTTCTCGCCGCCGATGATGAAGGTCGGCGTCACGACGGTGCTCCAGGTCTTGTCGGTGTTCCACGGCGCGATCGGGATCGCCGCCTTCAGGCTGGTGCGGGTCGCGGCGGCCGCCAGGCTGCCGCCACCGCCCATGGAGTGCCCGGCGACGGCGAGCCGCGACGCGTCGACCCGCGAGCGGACCGAGCTGCGCTGCGTCAGGTAGTCCAGGGCGGCGAGGAGCTGGGTGCCGCGCGAGGACGGCTGGTCGTAGATCGAGTTGGTGTCGATGATCATCGTGACGAAGCCGTGCGAGGCCAGGCGCGGGCCCAGCCAGGCCAGGCTCGACTGGCTGGCGGTGAAGCCGGGGGAGATCGCCACCGCGCCGAACGTGCCCGCGCTGGTGGTGGTCGGGTAGTAGATCGTGGCCCCGCCGAAGCCGGTCACGACCAGGCGCGACACGCTGGTCGACGCGGTGTCGAACGGGCCGCGGGAGGACTCGATCAGGGACTCGGTCGGGGCGGGACCGCGCTCGTAGGGGTTGTCCGCCGCGTGGGCGGTTCCGGCGACCACACCGGCGGCCAGGGCGAGGCTGGCCAGTGCTGCAGGGATGACTCGGCGCACGGCGTCGTACTCCTTCGTCGGGATCTGCGCTGATGGGACTGCTCCGACCTTCGCAACCGGAGTGGGCCATCCGCATCGGTGAAATCACTGGCGTTCACCGGCCGCAACCGCCGTCTCAGGGTCATCTCACGGTCGTCTCAGCGGCGGGGCTCCCAGCGGAAGAGGCGGGTGGCCAGGGCGATGGCTACGACGACCCAGGCCAGGGTGGGCACGAGCAGGACGAGGGAGTCCGACACCGGGGCGCCGCCGTTCCAGGAGTCGACGATCAGCTCGGTGGCGGCGCCGCCGGGCAGGAGCCGCTTGAGGGTGGCCAGCTCCTCGGTGCCGGTGATGCCGACCCAGCTGGACACACCGATGACACCGAGGCTGACCGGCAGCGTGGTGACCTGCGCGTGCTCGGGGGAGTTGGTCAGGCCCGCGGTGGCGAGGGCGAGGCCGACCATCATGGCCAGGGTCGCGGCGACCGCGGCGGCGAGCATGGGCACGTCGGCCGGGCTGCTGGTGACCGAGGCCAGGACGATCAGGATCACCACGACCTGGGCCACCGCCAGCGCCGTCACCGGGAGCAGGAGTCCGGTGAGGATGCCCGCGTCGCTGGCCGCGGTGGAGCGCAGGCGCTTGAGGAAGAGGTTCTGGCGGCGGGAGGCCAGTGTGGTCACCGAGGTGGCGTAGAGGCCGAACGCCCCCACCAGGAACAGCACCACGGCGGCGATGTAGCCGAGGCTGCCCACCTTGGCGAAGGTCTCGTGCTGGTAGATGAAGTACGCGCTGACCGCCGCGGGCATGATCAGGCTGGTGACCAGCACCAGCCGGTTGCGGAAGATCTGGGCGAGTTCGCTGCGCGCGATGGCGAGCATGGTGGAGTCCTTACCGCGTAGGAGTTTCGGGGAGGGTCAGGCGCTGCCGATGGCGCGGAAGACGTCGTCCAGCCGCGTGGGGCCCGCTTCGAGGCCGCGCAGTTCGACGGCGTGGTCCTGGGCCCAGCCCAGCAGCGTGTGCAGGTCCTTCTGCAGGGCGAAGGTCTCGATGACGAAGACGCCGTCCGCCGACGACGCGGGCAGCGGGGGCGCGGCCGACCCCGGGGGCAGGGTGAAGCGGATGGTGGCGGGCAGGGTCTTGGTCAGCTCGGCGACCGTGCCCTCCCGGTGGAAGGCGCCCTGGTGCATCAGGCCGATGCGGTCCGCGCGCTGCTGGGCCTCTTCGAGGTAGTGCGTGGTGAGGACGATGGTGCTGCCGTCCTCGCGCAACCTGTCCACCGCGTTCCACAGGGCGTCGCGGGACTGGATGTCCAAACCGGTCGTCGGCTCGTCCAGGAAGACCAGCTCGGGGGAGCCGTAGATCGCGGTGGCGAAGTCCAGTCGCCGCTTCTCGCCGCCGGAGAGCTGCGACACCCGGGTGCTCGCCTTGCGGGTGAGGTCGACGATGGACAGCACGCGGTCGGCGCGGTCCTCCCGACGGGTGAGCGCGCCGATCAGGCGCACGGACTCCGCGACCGTCAGGTCCGGGGTGAAGCCGCTCTCCTGGAGCATGATGCCCATCCTGGGCCGCACCGACTTGCGGTCCCGCGGGCTCTTGCCGAACACGCGCACGGAGCCGGAGGTGGCGACGCGGTGCCCTTCGACCACCTCCAGCGTCGAGGTCTTGCCCGCGCCGTTGGTGCCGAGCAGTGCGTAAAGCTCGCCGCGGTGGACCTGGAAGGAGAGGTCCCGCACGGCGCGGAAGTCGCCGTACGCCAGGTTGAGGCGGTCGACGTCGATGACGGGAGTCGAGGTCATGCCTGAGATGACACCAGGACAGGGCGGGTGTCGGCAGTGCGGTGGTGTCATGTCGTCGCGATGACATCCCTTGGGGTGAAAGCATGACACCGCGTCACTGGCGGCTGCGCCACGTCGCCCGAATACTGGTCGGGCCCGCACCCGACGACCCGTGAGGACCAGCGAACGTGGCCGCCACGCTGACCGAGCGCACCGAGTCGGTGAAGAGGACCCTGCGCGGGCTCAACCTCACCGTGCTGATCCCGCCGATGGCGGCGGTCGGCGTGTTCTTGATCGTCGTGGACGCCGAAACCTGGTGGGAGGCCGTTGTCCTGGCCGCGGGCTCGGCGGCGGGGCTGCTGGTCATCGAGCGCTGGACGGCCGACGAGGACGCCCGCGTCACCGTCGCCTGCCTGATCGTCTCCGCGGGCGTGTGGGTGTTCGGCGCGCTGGCCTCCGACAGCCACTCGGCCTTCTTCGGCATCTCCATCGTCGGGCCCATCGCCGTGCCGCGGCTGGCCCGCCGCCGCCTGCTCGCCGCCCTCGCGCTGGTGGGCTTCGTCAGCGGCGTGGGGGCGCTGCGGCTGCTGCTGCCGCGCGCCGAGCTGCCCGGGGACGTGATCACCTACCTGGTGGTGCCCACGATCGTCCTGGTCATGGCGACCGGGCTCATGTTCGCCAACCAGCTGTTCTACAACCTGATCGGTGAGCTGGAGGAGGCCCGCGAGCGCGAGGCCGACCTGGCCGTCTACCGCGAGCGCGTCCGCTTCGCGAGCGACCTGCACGACATCCAGGGCCACACGCTGCACGTGGTCAAGCTGAAGACCGCCCTGGCCGAGAAGCTGGTGCACGCCGACGCCGAACGCGCGCGAGCCGAGCTGCGGGAGATCCACGAGCTGGTCACCCAGACCATCACCCAGACGAAGGAACTCGCCTACGCGCAGCGCAGGCTGAACCTGGCCGCGGAGGTCGAGAACGCCAAGAACCTGTTCGAGGCCGCGGGTATCGCGGTGCGGGTCGAGCGCGACGGCGAAGTGGACGTCCACACCGGCGAGATGCTCGGCCAGGTCCTGCGGGAGACCACCACGAACATCCTGCGCCACGCGCAGGCGGGCCACGTGCGGATCAGCCTGTCCGGCGGCGGCATCGCCATCACCAACGACGGCGCCGCCGACCGGCCGCCCGAGCTGCGCGGCCTGGCGACCCTCAAGCACCGAGTGGCCGAAGACGGCGGCGTGCTTACGGTGAAGCAGGAGGACGGGCACTTCACGACGGCGGCCGAGTTCCCGCGCCGCGGCGACCGAAAGGACGGACCATGACGACGGTCGTGCTCGCCGACGACGAAGCCCTCCTCCGCAAGGCGCTGGCGTCTCTGCTCCCGATGGAGGGGGAGATCACCGTGCTGGCCGAGGCGCAGGACGGTGACGCCGCCGTCGCCGCCGTGGCGCGGCACCGGCCCGACGTGCTCGTCATCGACCTGGAGATGCCCGGCACCGACGGGCTCGGCGCGGTGGCCGAGATCCGCAGGCAGCGCCCCGAGCAGGTGGTCCTCATGCTGACCAGGCACGCCAAGCCGGGCGTCCTGCGCAAGGCGCTGAAGCTGGGCGTGCAGGGGTTCGTGAGCAAGTCGGCCGAGCCCGCGCACATCACGGCCGTGATCAAGGCGCTGCACGAGGGCAGGCGGTGGATCGACCCGGACGTGTCCGCCCGGGCCGTGGTGGACGACTGCCCGCTCACCGACCGCGAGATCGACGTCCTGCGGGCCACCCGCGACGGCTACTCGGTGGCCGACATCGCCGTCCAGCTGCACCTCGCTGCGGGCACCGTCCGCAACTACCTGTCCAACGCCATGCAGAAGACCCAGACACGCACCCGCCACGAGGCCGCGCGCTACGCGCGCGAGCACGACTGGCTCTAACCGAAAGACGACCATGGGAACCGATGCAGTGAGGAGCAGTGCCGTGGAGGCTCACGCGGTGGGGAGCGGCGTGGCGGGACGTGCGCAGGCGGGAAGCGACGGGATGCGGGCGGAGACGCTGATCGTGGAGGACCTGCTCCTGCTGCTCCTCGACGACGAGACCGGCACCCCCGCGGCGGCGGGCACCCTCTACTACACCCTCGGCGGCGCCGTGCTGGTCGAGCTGGCGTTGTCGGGCAGAGTGGAAGCCGAGGGCGGATCGAGGCTCAGTGGTCCGGAGGTGCGGGTGGCCGGGGACGGCCCGCTGTCCGACCCGCTGCTGCAGGCCGCCTACGACCGGATCGCCGAGAAGCCGCGACGGGTCCAACCGCTCATCCTCGACATCGGCAGCGGGCTGTGGGAGCAGCTGGTCGAGCGGCTCGTGGAGCGGGGGTTGATCCGGCGGGAGAAGAAGCGCGTCCTCGGGCTGTTCAAGGTGACCCAGCTGCCCGCCGACGACACCGGGCACGAGGCCGAGGTGCGCCGGGGCGTCAAGGCGGTGCTGGAGGAGGGCGCGGAGCCCGACGCCCGCACGGCGGCGCTGATCGGTCTGCTGTCGGGCAGCGGCGCGCTGCCGATGTTGCGGCCACCGCTGGCGTGGTCCGGTGCGGTCCATCGGCGGGCGAAGGAGTTGGAGGAGGGCAGTTGGGGCGCCTCGGCGGTCGGCACCGCCGTGACCCGCACGGCCGCCGCGATCGCCGCGTCGAGCGCCGCCGTCGCCGTGTCCGTCGCCACGACGGTTACCTGAGGAGCCACCCGACGGGGCCGCCCGAGGGACGGCCGGGATCATCCGGGTGTCTGTGCCGAGAGACGCGTTTGGCGGGGGAACCGGCTGGGTACCAGGCAACCGTGACTGATGAGGGGAACCCGCTCGAACCAGGTTATGACCACCTGCCGATCGGCATCCTGGAGTACCGGTTGCGCAGATTGGACGCCGCCCGGCTGCGGGAGGTGCGGGACTACGAAGCCCGGCACGCCGCCCGCGAGCCCGTTCTGTCGTTGATCGACACCCGCTTGGCGGCGCTGGAAGGTGACGTCATCCCCGCCTGAGCCAGTCCCGCGTCCCCGCCGCGACCGCCGAGTGCACCGCGCGGGCCAGTGGCGCGCCCCAGCGCGAGCGGGGGCCGCCGTAGGACTGCGGGGCGGAGTCCGGGAGCGGGACCGGGCAGCACACGGCGACGGCGTCGGTGGCCGTCCCGGTGGCCTGGATCCCGCTGTCGTTCAGCGCCTGCACTTTGGCCTCCGTCGCGGTGATCACGAGGTTTACCAGGGCCGCGTCGCACATCGGCGCGGGGACCCAGCACACCAGGTTGATCGTCCCTGCCGCCGGGGCGGGCGCGTCGGGGGCGGCGGCCAGGGTGGGGTGCGAGATCCCGACCGTCGCCGCGCACCAGGCGCCGCCGTCGCGGCCCACCTGGTAGCGGTCCACCGCGGCGGCGGTCATCAGCCCGACACCGGTGCCGGGCACGAGCCCGGCCCCGGTCGCGATCTCGGCCAGGTGCGGAACGGGATCGCGGTCATAGTCCACGTCGACTTCGGCGTTGAGGACCCACCGCCGCGCGCCCGCGCCACCGCCCCAGGCCGCCGACGACACCACCCGCACGTCGCGGTCCCACTGCCACAGCAGCATCGGCCTGCGCACACCGCCCTCGACGCGGAAGCGCACGTCGGGAAGGCCGGGGGTGGCTAACTCCGCGCTGATCACGAGCGCCAACCCTAGGCAGACGCCACGACGGCGTCCCCGAGCGGGGTGCGGTGGTAGAGCACGGAACGGCCGCTGCGGTGCCGGTCGGCCATGCCCGCCTCGCGCAGGACGGACAGGTGGTCGCCGACCGCGCCGGGGGACATGCCCAGCGCGCGGGCCAGCTGGGTGGTGCTCGACGGGGTCTCCAGCTCGACCAGCAGGCGGGCCCTGGACCGGCCGATGAGGGCGTCCAGGGCGCCGGGACTGGCCGCGGGGGGCTCCCAGAGGCCCGCGACACCGCGGGCGGAGTAGACCATCGCCTTGGGCCACGGCGGGTCCACGAACGCGGCGACGTTCGGCCACACGAACACCGACGGGACCAGCAGCAGCCCCGCCCCGTCGAGGGCCACGGCGGCGCGGCGGCGGGAGTCGAGGCGGATCTCGATCGCCCCGGCGCGCCAGCGGGTGCGCCGGTCGAGCCCGTCGATCGCGGCCGCCCAGCCCGCCCGGCCGAGCAGGCCGGCCCGGTGCACCACGTCGCGCTCGCAGATCACCCGCAGCCGCGGCCAGTCCTCGGCCAGCAGCGAGCGCCACGCCACCTCCAGCACCCCGGCGAGCCGGGGGACCACGTCTCGGGCGCGCAGGACGGCCAGCGCGCGCGGGTCCGCGCAGGGGCGGTTGGCCAGGCTCTCGGCGATCTCGGCGCGGGCCTGGCGCAGCGGGGTGGCGCGCACGGCCGCCAGGTCGTCGCCGATGGTCTGGGCGAGCCCGAGGGGCGGCGGCGTGATGAAGCCCGCGCCGTGGTGGCGGGAGAACAGCGCCAGCACGGCGTCGAGCTCGGTCTCGGCGCGCAGCCGGGTGAACTCCGGGCGCAGGCGGTCGAGCCAGCCTGCGGGCAGGCCCGCGCGGTCCAGTCCCGTCAGCTTGCGCAGCAGGCCGCCCAGCTCGAACAGCGGGGAGAGGGCGAAGCGGCTCGCGGCGATGTCGTCGGCGGTCGCCAGGAAGCGCAGCACCGCCCGACCTTACGCCCAGGAGCGAATCTCTGGGCGCCCGTCCGCCACCGCGCCACGCTGGCGCGGTGACCCCACGCGCGACTTTCGGCCACGTGCTGACCCGTCCGGTGTTCCGGGAGCTGTTCTTCACCAGGTCTCTGGCGATCTCCGCCGACGTGCTGCGCACCGTCGCCCTGTCGACGGCGATCTTCACCAGCACCGGCTCGGCGTGGCTGGCCGCGCTCGCGTTCGGGCTGGCGTTCGTGCCGCAGGCCTTCACCGGCGTGCTGCTCGGCCCGCTCGCCGACCGGGTCCGCCCGCGCCTGATGATCGCCGCGGGCTACGCGGCCACCGGCGCGGCGACCGGCGTGCTCGGCCTGGTCGCGGCGCCGACCTGGGCGGCGCTGGCCGTGGTGACCGCCATCGGCTGCTTCGCGCCGGCCTTCAACGGAACGACCGGGCGGCTGATGGCCGATGTCCTCGACGGCGACGCCTACGTGCTCGGCCGCTCGCTGATGTCGATGGCGATGTCCTTCGCCCAGGTCGCGGGCCTGGCCTTCGGCGGGCTCGTGGTGGCCGCCGCCGGCTCGGCGAACGCGCTGCTGATCAGCGCGGGCTGCCTGCTCGCCGCCGCGGCCGCGGTCTGGTTCCTCATGCCGGAGGTGCCTGTCGCGGGCGAGACCGGGTCGGTGGTGCGGCAGGGGATCGCCGGGGCGCGGGAACTGCTGGGGGAGCGCAGGACCAGGGCGCTGCTGTGGGCGCAGTGGCTGCCACCCGCGTTCGCCGTCGGCGCGGAGAGCCTGGTCCTGCCCTACGCGCTCGGCGGCGGGCTCTCGCCGGGCACCGCCGGGATCATGATCGCCTGCGTGCCGGTCGGCATGATCGTCGGCGAGGTGGCCGTCGGCCGGCTGATGACCCCCGCGCGGCGCGAGCGCTCCGTCGCGCCGCTGGTGGCGCTGCTCGGGGTGCCGCTGCTCGGGTTCGCCGTCGACCTGCCGGTGGTCGTGGCGTGTCTGCTGCTGGCGGCCAGCGGCGCCGGGTTCGCCTACACCCTCGGCCTGGCGGCGGCCTTCCGCGACGCGGTGCCCGAGCGGCGGCGCGGCCAGGCGTTCGCGCTGCTGTCGGCCGGACTCATGACGGCGCAGGGCATCGGGCCGGTGGTGTGGGGCGGGCTCGCCGAGGTGGCGACCGCCGGGACCGCCATCGCCGCGGCGGGCCTGATGGCGCTGCTGAGCGCGATCGCGGTCCACCGCGGTCCCCTTCGGACACCGTGAACAGGCGGAACCGGCATGATCCCCGTACGGTCTTCTGGTGTTGTATGGAGTGCTCGCGGTCATCCCCGCCGTGCTGTTCGTGTTCGGGTTCAAGCGGGACCCGCGGAGCGTGCGCAACGCGGTCTGGCTCGGCCTGCTGCTGGTGCTGCTCGGGCTGTGGGCGATCGCGACGGCCAGCGGGCCGATCGCCGACGTCATCGGCTTCGCGGTCCTGGCCGTGGTGCTGGGCGTGGGCCTCGTGCTGCCGCTGGTCCTGATCGGCAACGGCGTGGTGATGGTGCGCCGCGAAGGCAGGCGCCTGGCCAATCTGCTGTCGCTGCTGGCCGGGGTGGCGATCATCGCCGTGGACGCGGTCTTCCTGCTCGCGCTGCGCGGCGGGCTCGACTGGGTGGTGGCCGTCGCGGGCGCGGTGGTGATCCTGTCGGCATACGCCGGGTTCATCCTCGTCAGCCTGCTGGTCTACGCCTTCGTGTACGGACGGCTTGGCCGCGTGGGCGGCTACGAGGCGGTGATCGTGTGCGGGGCCGGTCTGGTCAAGGGGGCCGTGTCCCCGCTGCTGGCGGGCAGGCTGGACCGGGCGGCGGCGGTGTTCCGGGGGGAGGGGGAGTCGCCGCTGCTGGTGGTCTCCGGCGGCCAGGGACCGGACGAGCCGCGCTCGGAGGCCGAGGCGATGCGCGAGTACCTGGTGGAGGCCGGCGTCCCCGACGCGGCGATCGCCGTGGAGGACAAGGCCCGCACGACCGAGGAGAACCTGCGCCTGGGCACCGAGGTGGCCCGCGAGCAGGGGCGAGCGGGCCGGGCCATGGCGGTGACCAGCAACTACCACGCGCTGCGGACGGCGGTCCTGGCCCGGGACCTCGGACTGCCCATCGACGTCGTCGGCTCCCGGACCGCGCTGTACTTTCTGCCCAGCGCCTTCCTACGCGAGGTCGTGGCGATCATCGTCCGCCGCTGGCGGGCGCACGCCATCGCGTGCGCCGCGCTGCTCGCCGCCTACGGCCTGCTGCTGTACTGGGCGGCGTCCTAGTCGGGCTGGTAGGTCAGGCAGTTTGCGGCGTGGTCACCCTCACCGGGGCCGATCCGCACCCCGGAGGCGTGGCACTCCAGGTCGGAGTTGAACGCGCAGTCCGCGCGCGAGCAGGCGCCCACCTGGGCGACGACCTTCGGCAGCCCGCCCTTGGCCTGCAGCGGCACGAACGTCCCGCAGTCGGCCGAGCCGTTGATCCCGCTGACGGTGATCGCGTACGCGTGGCAGCCGTCGTGGTTGTACGAACACTTCGTGACCGTGCATTCATTCACCGCGGGCATTTCCATCATCGTCATGACGCGCTCCTTGTGGGTCGATTTCCCTATCGCGGAATCGACCCTCGCATTGGGTGCGCAAGCCCGCAACCTGGGGATAAGCCATGCCTAACCTAGTTTAGGTAAGGCATGGCTAATTGCGTGGAGAATGGTGACGGGTGAATTCGTCAGCCCATCGGGTACACGCGGCCGACCCAGGTCTCGGCTTCCTCGGCGGTCGCGTACTCGGGCAGATAAGGACCTGCCCCGACGACGACGCCGAGGTCGAAGAGCGCGCGGGCGTGCTCCTGCGAGCCGATGCCGCGGGCCCCGACGGCGATGCCCAGCTCCGCGGCCCGCTCCACGATGTGGCGGATGTGGCGCTGGGCGGGCGCGTCGCCGGCGGTGCTCGCGGCGGCTACCAGGGGGCCGGTGAGCATGACGCCGGGCGCGGGCACGCCCAGCGCGGGGATCAGCTCCAGCTCGGACATCCCGGTGACGTGCATGATGAACACGACGCCGAGGCGGGCCAGGTGGCTGATCGACTCGATCAGGTCGCCGCGGGCGTCCACCAGGGATGGTCCGTCCGCGCACAGCATGAGGTGCCTGGGCTCCAGGCCGTGGCGGTCCAGCTCGGTGCGGACGATGCCGACGAGATCGCCGTCGATGGCCATCCGGCGCGGCAGGGTCAGGCAGACCATCGGCGCGTCGTCGCCGAAGCGCGCCCGCCAGTCCGCCCCGGTGCGCAGCGCCTCGGCCAGCAGGTGCCTGCCGAGCGCCACCGTCATCCCGGTCGTCTCGGCCAGCGGGGAGAACTCCTCGGAGCGCAGTTCGCCGAGCTCGGGGTGCCGCCAGCGCAGCGAGACGCTGATGGAGGTGACGATCTGGGCGTCGGGGAGCACCACGTGCGGCTGGTAGGCGACGCCGATCTCGCCCGCGTGCAGGGCCCCCGCGATGCCGCAGGCCAGCCGGTAGCGGTCGCGGTCGGACTTGCTGGTCTCCGGGTTGAACAGCACCCACTGCGCCTTGCCGAGTTCCTTGGCCCGGTGCAGGGCGACCTCGCCGGAGCGCATCAGCTCGGCGTGCCCGGTCGTCCGCGCGTCGGCGACGGCGATCCCGACGCTGGCGCTGACCCCGACCCCGATCCCGCCGACCGGGACGGGCCGCGCCAGGTCGGCGATGGCCTGCTCGGCGAGCGCGGTGACGTACGGCGTGCCGAACTCGCCCTCCAGCGCCACGGCGAACCCGTCGCCGAAGAGCCGCGCCACGAACGCGTCGTGCGCGGAGAACGTCTCCCGCAGCGTGTCGGCGACCCCGCGCAGCACCTCGTCGGCGTCCTCGGCGCCGAGGCCGTCGCTGACCACCTTGAACCCGTCGACGTCCAGCACCAGCACCGCGATCCGGCCCGACCGGCGGTTGGCGACGATCGACTCCAGTTTGGACCGGAAGTGCGCGCTGTTGGGCAGCCCGGTCATCGGGTCGTGCAGCGCCTGGTGCTGGAAGGTGGTCCGCAGCTCCTGCAGCTCGTGGACGTCCTCGACCATGAACGTGGTGCCGCGCTCCCCGCCGGGCGCGGTGGTGAGCCGAGCGGCCCTGCGCGCCGCGCCCAGCTCCAGGTTCTCCACGGTCACCGCCTTGCCGACGGCACCCCGCAGCGCCCGCTGGTCCCGGTCGCGCGCGCCGAGCGCGGCGACGTGCCTGCCGACCGCGTCAACGCCATCGAGCATCCGCCCGAACGCCGGGTTGGCGGCGACGACCAACCCGTCGCCGTCGACCAGCAGCACTCCGATCGGCAACAGTTCCGACCACTCCGGGAACCCCTCGGTCACCGCGGCCCCGCTCGATGGCGGCAGGGGACAGCGGTCCTTCGCGGTGCCGTGAAGGGTGTGGGAGTGGGTTGAGGTCTCACCCCGTGGGTCGGTCGGCGGGGGAGGTCGGAGGCACCGTCCGATGCTAGAGGGGCGGGCGGTGGTGACAGCTCCCCCGATCGTGTGACAGTTGCGGGGAAAACGGGGTAGCGGTCGGCACCGACGTTCGCGGTGCGTGCGCGGTCAGCTGCGGCCGACCTCCGGTCACCAGCGTTGGGCGAGCCAGGGGTGGGCGCGAAACCAGCTCGCCCGAGCGGGGTGACGTCGGGAGCGGGACGGCATGGCGGACCTGTCAGTCCGAGATGGTCAGGTCGACGCCCGGTCCGATCCGGTAGGGCCCGGTGGCCACCAGCGCGCCGACGACCCGGCGCAGCCTGCTGATCTCCGCGCGCACCGTCACCTGGTGGTCGTCGTCCCCGTACAGCCGCCCGCTCAGCTCGGCCGCCGTCAGGCCCGCCGATCCGGCCCGGTGCAGGGCGCGCAGCACCTCGGCGTGCCGGGGTGAGAGGCCGGTGCGCCACCCGCGCTCGCCGGAGTCGACCGACAGCACGGCGGCGCCTGCCTCGGTCGAGAGCACCGCGCGCACCGGGCCGCGCCCGCCCGCGGGCCGGATCAGCCAGCCGCCGGGCACTCGCTCCGCCTCGCACAGGCCGATGCCCGCCACCGCGACCGGGCGGCCGGCGACCGGGGCGGCGACGCGCTCGCGCGCCGCGACACCGCTGTGGTGGGCGACCCAGCCGTCGTCGTCCACCACCAGCAGCGGACCGGAGCCCACCAGGTGCTCGGTGCCCGCGCGCAGGCGGTCCAGCCGGTGTCGGTGGTGGAACCACAGCCGGGACTCGGCCAGCCGCGTCGCCGTCTGGATCAGCGCGCCGATCGCCGGGTGCAGGGTCATGGCCGGGCCGCTGACGTCGACCACGCCGAGCAGCGCGCCCGTGCGCGGGTCGTGCACCGGGGCCGCCGTGCAGTACCAGGGGTGCTGGCCCAGCTCGAAGTGCTCGGCGGCGAAGAGCTGCACCGGGGCCCGCTCGGCCAGCGCGGTGCCGATGGCGTTGGTGCCGACGTGGTCCTCGGTCCATGTCGCGCCCTCGGCGAACCCGAGGGAGTCCGCGCGCAGCAGCACCCCGGCCGCGCCCTCGCGCCAGAGGATGACCCCGTCGGCGTCGGTGACGACGCTGATGAAGTGCGAGGCGTCCGCGACGCTGCTCAGCACCGCGCGCAGCTCGTCGACCACCAGGGCCAGCGGTGAGCCCGCGCGGCGGCGCTCCAGCTCGTCGCGGGGCACACCGTCGCGGCCGTTGGGCTTGCCGGGGTCGAGGCCGAAACCGAGCACGCGCGACCAGGACCGCGTCACCAGGGCGCGCACGTCGGACGGGGGAGTGCCGCCGCTCATCACCGCGTCGTGCGCGCGGTGCAGCACCTTCGAGTGCCGCGCGAGATCGGTGCCCGGCAGCACCGCCGCGGCGCCGTCAGCCCTCTTCACCCGCAGCCTCCTGCCGCCCCAGCCAGCATAGGCGGCGCGTCGTGACCCGCGCCACAAGCAACATCGTGCAACGGTTGTCGCCCGTTCGGGGCGGGAGGTTCACTCCGCTGAACGGAAACGTGTGGGAGGGCAACGATGACCGGAACCCTGGAACGTCCGACTGGCGCGGCGACGGCGTCGGCCCGCGCCGACGCCTGGCTCGCGGCCTTCTCCGAGGCCGTGGCCGCGGGCGGGGTGGAAAGCGCCGCCGCGCTCTTCGCCGCCGAGAGCTACTGGCGCGACCTGATCGCCTTCTCCTGGAACCTGACCACGGTCGAGCACCCCGACGGCGTGCGCGACCTGCTCGGCGACACCCTGGCCCGCACCCGCCCCGAGGCGTTCCAGCGCGAGGGCGACGCCGAGGAAGCCGACGGGGTGGTCACCGCGTGGTTCGGCTTCGAGACCGCCGTCGGCCGTGGCCGCGGTCTGCTGCGGCTGGTCTCGGAGGACGGCGAGGACCGCGCCTGGACCTTCCTGACCACCCTGTACGAGCTGAAGGGCCACGAGGAGCCGTGCGGCGGGCGCAGGCCGAGGGGCGTGGTCCACGGCGCGAGCAAGGAGCGCACCACCTGGGCGGAGCGGCGCGCGCGGGAGGCCGAGGCGCTCGGCGTCGCCGAGCAGCCCTACGTGCTGGTCATCGGCGGCGGGCAGGGCGGCATCGCGCTGGGGGCCCGGCTGCGCCAGCTCGGCGTGCCCGCGCTCGTGGTCGACAAGCACGCCCGCCCCGGCGACCAGTGGCGCAAGCGCTACAAGTCGCTCTGCCTGCACGACCCGGTCTGGTACGACCACCTGCCCTATCTGAAGTTCCCCGACAACTGGCCGGTGTTCGCCCCGAAGGACAAGATCGGCGACTGGCTGGAGTCCTACGTCGCGGTGATGGAGGTCCCGTACTGGTCCTCGACCGTCGCGAACTCCGCCACCTACTCCGCCGAAGCGGGGGAGTGGACCGTCGAGGTCGAGCGCGAGGGCACCCCGTTGACCCTGCGCCCCCGGCACGTCGTGCTGGCGACCGGGATGTCCGGCAAGCCGAACATCCCGGACATCCCCGGCGCCGACGTCTTCCGCGGCGACGTCCACCACTCCTCGGCCCACCCCGGCCCCGACACCTACGCGGGCAAGCGGGCGGTGGTCATCGGCAGCAACAACTCCGCCTTCGACATCTGCGGCGCGCTGTGGGAGAACGACGCCGACGTCACCATGGTGCAGCGCTCATCGACCCACATCGTGCGCAGCGACAGCCTGATGGAGATCGGCCTCGGCGCGCTGTACTCGGAGGAAGCGGTGGCCGCGGGCATGACCACCGAGAAGGCGGACCTGGTCTTCGCCTCGCTGCCGTACCGGATCATGCACCAGTTCCAGATCCCGCTGTACGAGCGGATGGCCGAGCGCGACAAGGACTTCTACGACCGCCTGGAGCGCGCGGGCTTCCGGCTCGACTGGGGCGACGACGGCTCCGGCCTGTTCATGAAGTACCTGCGCCGCGGCTCGGGCTACTACATCGACGTCGGCGCCGCCGGGCTGGTGGCCGACGGCGAGGTGAAGCTCGCCCACGGCCAGGTCGTGCGCCTCACCGAAGACGCCGTGGTGCTCGCCGACGGCACCGAGCTGCCCGCCGACCTGGTCGTCTTCGCCACCGGCTACGGCTCGATGAACGGCTGGGCGGCCGACCTGATCAGCCAGGAGGTCGCCGACCGGGTCGGCAAGGTGTGGGGCCTGGGCTCGGACACCACCAAGGACCCCGGCCCGTGGGAGGGCGAGCAGCGCAACATGTGGAAGCCCACCCGCCAGGAGGCGCTGTGGTTCCACGGCGGCAACCTGCACCAGTCCCGGCACTACTCGCTCTACCTGGCGCTGCAACTGAAAGCGCGCTACGAGGGCATCGAGACGCCGGTGTACCGCCTGCAGGAGGTTCACCACACCTCCTGACCCGCCGAAGCCCGGGTGGCGGTGCGCTCACCCGGGCCCGGCGGTGATCAGACGCGGTGATCAGGGTGTGGTGGTGAAGGCGAACTCCTGGTCGCCCTCGCCCTTCACGCAGCTGATCGCGGCGGTCTCGCCGTCGTCGGTGGTGCACGACCAGCCGTTGGAGACATCGACGTTGCCGAGGGAGCCTTCGGCCTTCTTGTCCGGCGGCAGGTTCAGGTATTCGTCGATGACGGTGAACGCCTCGGTGCAGCCGACCCGGCCCCCGGCCGTCGGCTGGGCGATGAGGTGGTGCGTGGAGCTGGGGTTGACCTTGATCTCGCCGCAGTCCACCGGCTCGACACCGCCACCGCTCTCGGTGGTGGTGGTGGTGGTCGCCGCGGCGCTGGTTGTCGCGCTGGTGGTCACCGCGGTTGTGGGGGGCGGACCGGTGGTCGTGGTCGGGCTCTGCGCTGCCGGGGTCTGCCCGCACGCGGCGAGGAGCGCGCACGCGGCGGCCACCGGGATCAGCACAAGGGAGCGTCGGCCCTGCACGGTTCCTCCTTCTTCGGTTCGTCCTACACATGGTGAGACGCGTGGCGACGACGGAGGTTGTCTGCCGGTTGTATCCGGTGGGAAAGAAACCGGGCGACACGAGGGTCGCCGGACCGTCTACACCGGAACGCTGTGGTGGCGCCGATCGGCGGGTCGCGGGACGAAGGGCCGCGGGGGACCCGGCAGGACGACACCGTGCTCGGCGGCCCAGTCGGCGAACGCGTCGGCGAGCCGAGGCAGCTCCCGCAGCTCGCCGACGCGGTTGCCGCGCCGCATGTTGGCCCAGATCGCGCCGAACTCGGCCGGGTCCGGGCCTGCGGAATCGGTGTGCAGGTGGTAGTGGGCGTACGCGGCGGCTTGCCTGCGGTCGCTCAGCCAGTCGGGGTCCGGGGTCGCGGCGGGCATGCGTGCTCCGATCACCAGCGGTCGTGTCCCGACGACGATAGGAACGGCCGGGCTGCCGCGTCCATGGTCGCACCGCACACCGCTCGGCGCGCGCCATGTCGGCCAGGGCCACCCGGTCCGGTATTCCGCCGACCACTTCGGACACCCGCTCAGCTCCGCCAGACGGTGCCGCCCCGCTCGTACTCAAGGACGTTCTCCGCGGGCTGGGCCGCCTGGGCGCCGACGAAGCGCTCGACCAGCCACAGCGCCACCTCCAGGCCCGAGGTGATACCCGCACCGGTGATGAGGTCGCCGTCGTCCACCACACGGGCGTCGATGACGGTCGTGCCCCGCGCGGCGAGGTCGGCCTTCGCGCCGCTGTGCGTGGTGGCGTTGCGCCCGCGGGTCAGCCTGGCGGCGGACAGCACCATCGTCCCGTGCAGATGCCGACCGGCGGCGCGTCCGCGGCGGCCAGGCGGCGCAGGAAGGCCGCGCCGACCAGCGTCGTGCGGATCGCGCCGCCGGTCGTCCTGCCCGCCAGGCCCAGCACCTCCACCGGCAGGACCTGCACCCGCAGCGGGCTTGCCGCCGATGCCGCTCCCGCCGCTGGGGACGCGGTGCCCACCGTCGCTGCGGCCACACCGGCGGACAGAGCGGACGCGCGCAAGAAAGTTCCTGCGTTCCACGGATACTTCCCGGGACAGGTGTCCCCCAGAAGGTCGACGGCCGCGGCCCCGGGGTTCCCGCCGTCGCGGTGGACGACGCCCGCTGACAGCGCGAGACCCGCCCCGATCCACCAGTGGCGGCGGATGGAGGCGGGTCTCACTGTCCAGCGGGGTGTCGGCTACTCCTCGCCGCCGTCGTCGCCGCCCTCGTCGCCACCGTCGAACGAGTCGCTGATCATGTCACCGATGATCATGCCGCCGATGGCGCCCGCCGCCGCACCGGCGACGATGCCGCCCATGCCGGGACCGCGCCGCTGGCCGTGGTGCTGGTCGTAGTGGCCGTGCTGGGCGTAACCGGGCTGGCCGTAGCCCTGCTGCCCGTAACCGGGCTGCCCGTATCCCTGCTGGCCGTATCCCTGCTGGCCGCCGAAAGCCGGGTTCGCGGGCTGGCCGCCGAAGGCGGGGTTCATCCCGCCGCCGAAGGCCGCGTTGCCGCCGCGGTCGGCGACCTGGGCCAGCCAGCCGTCGATCATCGGGGCCCAGTCGGTGCGCTCGGACTCCGCGTGCGCCACCTGGAAGCGGCCGAACGCGTCGCCGCCGGACTGCAGGAAGCCGCGTCGGCGGTCGGCCTCCAACACCACCCACACCTCCTCGGGCGTGGTGACGAAGGTCAGCTCGACCTGCGAGATCCGGCCCTGGTACTGGCCGGGCGGGAAGAACTCGATCTCCTGGAACAGGTTCAGCCGCTGCGGCACCCCGTGGATGCGGCCCACCTCGACGTCCGCGGAGCGGAAGCTGAACCCGAGCTGCCCGAACGCGTCGAGCACGCTGTTCTGCGAGGGCAGCGGGACGATCATCAGCGGATCGAGGTCGCCCTTGTCGGGGGCGCCGGAGATGACCAGCTCGGTGCGCACGCCGACAGTCATGCCGGGCAGCGGCGAGTTGCCGACCGCGGTGATCGGGGTCTCCCACGGCAGCGGCAGCTGGAACGGGATGTCGAGGCGCTGGTTGGCCGCGACCCGCACCCCCTGCTGCACGACGACCCGGTGGAACTCGGCGACGCCGTGCGCCTCGCCGCCGCCGTGCTCCAGCTCGGCGCGGGTCACCAGGGAGAGCACGATCTGGTCGATGGCCGCGTCGTTGCTGCCGCCCTGGATGCTGACGCGCCCGGTGACGACCTGGCCGGGCATCGCCGTCGGCGAGTCGAGCACGGTGTCGACGGTGGGCCCGCCGACACCGAAGGCGGAGAGCATGCGCTTGAACACGGAGAGTCCTCTCAGTGGGGTAGGGGTGAGCCCTGGCCCGCTGGGCGCGGGCCAGGGGGTGGGTGGGGTCAGGTCGGGCCGAGCGGGGTCAGACGCGGACCGCCGGGGTGTCGGTCTCGTCGTCGAACTCGCCGATCAGCTCTTCGAGCAGGTCCTCCAGGGCGGCGAGGCCGATGACGTCGCCCGCCTCGTCGGTGACCAGCGCCAGCTGCGAGCGGTGGGCGCGCATCGTGGTGACCGCGGTGTGCACGGTCTCGGTCGCCGGGAGCATGAGCACCTCGGACTTCAGGACGCGGGCCGGGGTCGCGGTGTCGCCCGCGGCGACCGACCGCATGGCGTCGCGGATGTGGATCAGCCCGGTCACCCGGTTCGCGGCGTCGACCACGGGGAAGCGGGAGCGGCCGCAGCGGTGGCTGTTCTCCTCCACCTCGCGGGCGGTGCACGACTCCTCCACCGTGATCATCTCCGCGCGCGGCACCATGACCTGCTCGATCGTGGTGTTCTGCAGCGCGAGCATGCGGGTCAGCAGCCGCTGCTGGCCCTCGGGGAGGGTGCCGTGCTCACCGGACTGGCGCACGAGCATGCGCAGGTCGTCGGCGCCGTAGCCCTGCGAGAGGGCGTCGACCGGATTGACCTTGACCGCGCGCAGCATCGCGTTGGCGATCTGGTTGAGCCAGCTCAGCAGCCAGCGCACGGCGGTGGTGAACCAGCGGAACGGCAGCGCCAGCATGCGCGCCGAGGTCTCCGGGTGCGCGATCGCCCAGGACTTCGGGGCCATCTCGCCGACGACCATGTGCAGGAAGACCACGACCACGAGGCTGATGGTGAACGCGATGCCGTAGCTCAGGCCGGTGGGCAGGCCCATCGCCAGGAACAGCGGGTCGGTCAGCTCGGCGACGGCGGGCTTGGCCAGCGCGCCGAGGCCCAGGGTGCACAGCGTGATGCCCAGCTGCGCGCCCGCCAGCATGACCGACAGCTCGTCGATGCCCGCGATGGCCGCGCGCGCGGCGCGGCTGCCGCGGGCGGCGTCGTCCTCGAGGCGGTAGCGCTTGGCCGCGGTGAGCGCGAACTCCGCGGCGACGAAGAACGCGTTGGCCACCAGCAGCAGCAACGAGATGATCAGTGCCCAGCCGATGCTCATCGGGACACCTCCACACCGTGGGCGCGCGCCTCGGCCACCGTCTCATCCATTGTGGACAGCCGGACGGCGTTCGGCACGTGCCGCTGGACCTCGGTGACCTCGACCACCGCGTAGCGGACGCGGTCGGGCAGCTCGTCGTCGCCGTCCTCGGCGGTGCGCGGCAGCGCGACCCGGACGACGTCGCCGACCTGGGCGGTCCGGCCCAGCTCGTGCAGCACGAGGCCGGACACCGTCTCGTACATGTCGTGCTCGGACAGGGGCACGCCGGTGGCGTCGGCGATCTCATCGATGCGCATGCGCGCGGGCACCGTCCAGACGCCTTCCTCGGCGCGTTCGATCTCCGGCCGGATGGCGTCGTCCTCGTCGTGGATCTCGCCGACCAGCTCCTCGGCCAGGTCCTCCAGCGAGATGACGCCCGCGAACCCGCCGAACTCGTCCAGCACGCAGGCCATCTGCCTGCGCTCGGCGCGCAGCCGCTCCAGCACCGCGGGCAGCGGCAGCGACTCGGGCACCAGCACCGCGGTCCCGGCGATCTGCCGCACCGGCGTGCTCTCCCGGTCCCGCGGCTCGACGGCCAGCACCTCGGCCAGGCCGACGACCCCGACGAGGTCGTCCACATCGGAACCGATCACCGGGAAGCGCGAGTGCCCGGTGTCGATCATGCGCACCACCTCGGCGGCGGGCTGGTCGGCGCTGATGGTGTGCACCGAGACGCGCGGGGTCATGGCCTGGCCCGCGGTCAGCGCCCGGAAGTCGATGCCCCGGTCGAGCAGCTGCGAGAGCTCGGGGTCGAGCTGGCCGCCCGCCTCGGAGTCGTCGATGATGCGCTGCAGGTCCTCGGGCGTGACGCCCTGCGGCAGCTCCTCCACCGGCTCGATGCCGACGGCGCGCAGCAGCTTGTTGGCCGCGGCGTCGAAGAACTTGATGAGCGGTCCGGCGATCTTGAGGTAGATCAGCGTGGAGCGGCTCAGCGCACGGGCCAGGCGCTCGGGCTCGGCGATGGCGAAGTTCTTGGGGAACAGCTCGCCGAGCACCATCTGCACGAAGGTGGCGAAGGACAGCGCGATCACGATCGCGATGGACAGCGACACCGCCTGGGGCACGCCGACCAGGCCCAGTACCTCGGCAAGGCCCTCGCCGAGCAGCGGCTCGGCGACGTAGCCGACCAGCAGCGCCGTCACGGTGATGCCGAACTGCGCGCCGGAGAGCATGAACGACAGGCGCTCTGTCACCTTGTACGCGCGCTCGGCGGCTTTGTCGCCGTTCTCCGCGTGTTGGCGCAACCGGCCTCTGTCGACGGCCAGGTAGGCGAACTCCTGCGCCACGAAGTAGCCCGTTGCCACGGTGAGCAGGGTGATGGCCAACAGGCCCAAGACGATCAGCACGACGATGTCACCCCCGCCCCCAGGCAGGGCACGCGCCCTTTGCGATGCCGGGCCGAACCCGGCTGGCTACTACACGCCTCAGCGTCGCCGAACTGCATAATTCCGACAGTATCACGCACGACTGTATGGTTGCGGGGACGAGGGAGGTGATCGTGCCCGACCAGCTCATGCGCATCGGCCAGCTCGCGACCGACGCAGGGGTCACCACCAGGACGGTTGACCACTACACCCGCCTGGGCCTGCTGATGCCCGCCGACCGCAGTGGCGGCGGCTACCGCCTCTACAAACCCTCCGACGTCGACCGCATCGCCCTGATCCGCGAGCTGGAGGCGCACGGCGTGTCGCTGGACGACATCGCCGCCGCGCTCACCGCCCCCGGGACCGGCCTGCCCGAGGCCCTCAACCGTCTCACCGACGACCTGCACGCCCTGCAGGCCGCCGCCGACTCCGCGGCGCCCGAAGCGCACGGTCTGCTGACCGCGATCTCGGCCAGGGTCCACAGCCTGGTCAACCTGGCCCTGCACATCCCGCCTGACCTGTTCCTGCCTTAGCACGCGTCCAGTGAACTCCTGTCGCGCCGATCACGCGCGGTATGGACGGACCTCGGTCGCCTTGACGGCGGCCCACAGCGCCTGGCCGGGCGCGATGCGCAGGTCGGCGACGGTGGCCGGAGTCACGTCGGCCAGCACGGGCGGTCGGCCGTCGAGGCGGACCCGCACGCTGTGGGCGTGCTGCTCGATGCCCGCGACGGTGACCGGCCAGACGTTGCGCGGGCTCCCGGACGGCCGGTCGATGTGGAGGCTGACGGCGCTGGGCGGGAACGCCAGGTGCACGGCGCCGTCGGCGGGGGCGGCGGTGACCAGCGCGGAGCCGTCGGCGAGGGTGGCCGTGGTCCCCTCGGCGCGCGCCCGGTAGAGGTTCAGGCCGACGAGGTCGGCGACGTAGGCCGTGCGCGGCCGGCGTGCGACGTCGGCCGGGGTGCCCTCCTGGGCGACGCGGCCGTCCTCGATGACCACGATCCGGTCGGCCAGGACCATCGCGTCCAGCGGGTCGTGGGTGACCAGCAGCGTGTGGCCGCCGAAGGCGCGCAGGTGCCGGTGCAGCTCGGCGCGCACGTGCACCCGGGTGCCCGCGTCGAGGGCGGCCAGCGGCTCGTCCAGCAGCAGCAGGCGCGGGTCCGAGGCCAGCGCGCGGGCCAGCGCGACGCGCTGCGCCTGCCCGCCGGACAGGGCGCGCGGGCGGCTCCCGGCGAGGTCGGCGAGGCCGACGCGCTCCAGCCACGCACCCGCGCGGGCGCGTGCCTCGGCCTTGGGCGCGCCGCGGGCGCGCAGTCCGAAGGCGACGTTGTCCAGCGCGCTCAGGTGCGCGAACAGCAGGTAGTCCTGGAACACCACGCCGATGGGCCGGTGCTCGGGCGCGACGAACACCCCGGGCGGCTCGTCCCAGGTGTCCCCGCCGACGCGCAGGTGGCCCCCGGTGAGCGGGACCAGCCCGGCGAGGGCGCGCAGGGCGGTGGTCTTGCCCGCGCCGTTGGGCCCGAGCAGGGCAACCACCTCGCCGGGCTCGACGCGCAGGGCGGCGTCGAGCCGGAACCGGCCCCGGTCCACGACCAGGTCGCCCTCCACGGTCATCGGGTGATCCAGCGCTCGCGCAGTCCCACCAGGACGCCGACGGACACCAGCAGCAGCACCACGCTGAGCACGACCGCCGCGTCCGGGTCGGTCTCCAGGGCCAGGTACACCGCCAGCGGCATGGTGGTCGTCGTGCCGGGGAAGTTCCCGGCGAAGGTGATGGTGGCGCCGAACTCGCCGAGCGCGCGCGCCCAGCACAGCACCGTGCCCGCGACCACGCCCGGCATGATCGATGGCAGCGTCACGCTGCGGAAGGTGCGCCACCGCGACGCGCCGAGGGTGGCCGCGGCCTCCTCGAAGCGCGGGTCGGCCCCGCGCAGCGCGCCCTCGACGGCGATGACGAGGAACGGCATCGCCACGAACGCCTCGGCCACCACGACCCCGGCGGTGGTGAACGGCAGCGAGATCCCGAACCACTCGTCCAGGTGCTGGCCGATGAGCCCGCGCCTGCCGAGCACGAACAGCAGCGCGACCCCGCCGACCACCGGCGGCAGCACCAGCGGCACGGTGACCAGCGCGCGCAGCACGCCGCGCCCGCGCAGCCCGGAGCGGGCCAGCACCCAGGCCAGCGGCACGCCGAGGACGAGGCAGATCAGCGTGGCCAGCGTCGCGCTGAGCAGCGACAGGCGCAGCGCCTCGCCGACCGCGGGGCTCGCCAGCTGCTGGGGCAGCGTCGACCACGGCGCGCGCACGAGCAGCCCGACCAGCGGGACCAGCAGGAAGGCCAGGCCGAGCGCGGCGGGCAGCACGAGGACGGCGGGCAGCCGCCCGCGCACCGCCCGCGCGCGGGCCCTCACGGGGCGGTGAACCCGGCGTCGGTGAGTGCCGCGCGGCCCTTCTCCGACAGGACGTAGGCGATGAAGGCGTCCGCGCCCGCGGGGTTCGGGGCGTCGGCCAGCGCCGCGATGGGGTAGTCGTTGATCGCCTGCTCGGCCTCGGGGAAGGCGATGCCCTCGACGTCGGCGCCCGCGGCTTTGACGTCGGTCTCGTAGACCAGGGCGGCGTCGACCTCGCCGAGGCGGACCTTGGTGAGGGCGGCCTTGACGTCCTGTTCGAGGGTGTCGGGCTTCGGGGTGACCCCGGCGGCGTCGAAGGCCTTCGTCGCCGCCGCGCCGCAGGGGACCTGCTCGGCGCAGAGGGCGATCGCCTTGGCGTCGTCGGCGAAGTCGGCCAGGCCGGTGATCCCGGCGGGGTTGCCCGTGGGGACGGCGATCTGGAGCTTGTTGCGGACGAACACCGTCGGCGCGGCGGTGATGCTCCCGGCGTCGGTGGCGACCTGCATCGTGGCGGGGGAGGCGGCGGCGAAGACGTCGACCGGCGCGCCCTGGGTGATCTGCTGGGCCAGGGCGGAGCTGCCCGCGAAGTTGAAGGTGACCGTCGTGCCGGGGTTGGCGGCCTCGAACTCCTCGCCCAGCGCGGTGAAGGTCTCGGTGAGGGAGGCGGCGGCGAAGACGGTGACCGCGCCGCTGACGGTGGCTGCGCCGTCGGGCGGCGGGCCTGCCTGGGGCGGGGTGTCCGGTGTGGAGCCGCACGCCGCGAGCGCCAGCGCGGTGAGCAGGACGAGGGATGGACGACGCATGCTTCTCATGCCTCCGGGATGCCGACGACGACGTGCGTGGACTTGATCGACGCGACAGCCACGGTCCCGACGTCGAGCCCGAGTTCCTCGGCGGACTCCCGGCTCATCAGCGACACGATCCGGAACGGCCCGGCCTGCAGCTCGACCTGCGCCATGACCCCGTCCTTCACCACCCGCGTCACGATCCCCCGCATGCGGTTGCGCGCCGAGACCGCCACCGACGCGCCGGACTCCGGCGCGTCCGCCATCCGCTGCGCGAACGCCGCCAGCTCCCGCCCGTCGACCCCCTTGCGCCCGTTCTCCAACACCACCTGGTTGAGCCGCCCCTGGTCGATCCACCGGCGCACGGTGTCGTCGCTGACCCCGAGCAGGGCGGCGGCGTCGCTGATCCGCAAACTCGTCACGTGGTCGACTCTAGTGCCGTGGATGCGGTTCTGGAAGGTGAGCTGATCCGCAGATGTCCCGAGTCCGGGGAGTGCGGGCGGCTGCTGTTAGGTTCAGGGCGTGCGAGGTGGAGCCGGAACGCTGGCGCGGTGGGCACTGCTGTGCGCCGTGGCGTTCGGCGTGCTCGGCATGCACCACGTCGCCGGACTTCCCGGCGGGCACCACGGCCACTCTCCGGGCCACTCTCCGAGCCATTCTTCAGGCCATTCTCCGGGCCATTCGGTGGGCCTCTCGCTTGATCGTCCGGCGTCGCCGATCGATGCCGCCTCGTCGGGAGACCCCGTCCCGCATGGCGGGCAGGAGCTGTGGGCGCACCTGTGCCTGGCCGTCCTCGCCGCCGGCGTGGGGCTCGCGCTCCTGCTGGTCCTGCTGCACCGCCGGGGCGGCGGTCCGCTCGCCCCGAAGGCGTGGTCGGGCGCTGGGCCGCCGCGATCCCGCGCACCCCCGCCGCCGACCTCGGTCCGGCTGGCGATGCTCTGCGTCCTGCGGCAGTAGGCGGGCCCGCGCGCCCAGCCTGTCCGCAGAACTCCAGAAGGAACGAAACCATGACCAGCAAGACCCTGGTCAGGTCGGCGCTCGCCGTCCTGGCCGTCGCGGTGCTGTCCGCGTGCGGGGACTCCCCGGCCGAGGTGCCGCACAACGAGGCGGACATCGCCTTCGCCCGACAGATGGTCCCGCACCATGCCCAGGCCGTGGAGATGGCCGACCTGGTGCCGGGCCGCACGAGCACCCCGGCGGTGATCGCCATCGCCGAGCGCGTCAAAGCCGCCCAGGCGCCGGAGATCGCCACGATGACCGGCTGGCTGACCGCCTGGGGCGCCGCACCCGACGCACACGCCGACCACGGCGCGGACATGCCCGGGATGATGGCCGACACCGACATGGCCGCTTTGCGGTCGGCCACGGGGGAGGACTTCGACCAGCGGTGGCTGGCGATGATGGTCGTCCACCACCAGGGCGCCATCGAGATGGCGGAGCGGGAGCTGGCCGAGGGCGTGAACCCCGACGCCAAGCTGCTCGCCCAGCAGATCATCGACGCCCAGCGCGCGGAGATCCGCGAGATGCAGACCTTGCTGCCGCAGGGCTGACACCGGGCGCGGGCCCGCCCGGGTGGCCCCGGGCGGGCCTTGCGTAAATACCCTGTGGGGGTATCCTCGGCTGTCGAGGAGGCGCCATGGACCGCGACGACCACAGCGCGAACCGGACAAGCTGGCGGATGGCGGCGCAAGCCACCCTGCACTGCCTGACCGGCTGCGCGATCGGCGAAGTGCTCGGCATGGTGATCGGGACCGCGCTGGGGATGTCCACCGTCGCCACGGTCGTGCTGGCCATCGCGCTGGCGTTCGTCTTCGGCTACGCGCTGACCATGCGCGGCGTGCTGCGCGCGGGGGTTGGCCTGAAGGCGGCGTTCAAGGTCGCCCTGGCGGCCGACACGGTCTCGATCGCGGTGATGGAACTGCTCGACAACGGCATCATGCTCGCGGTCCCCGGCGCGATGGACGCGGGCCTGGCCAGCCCCCTGTTCTGGGGCGCCTTGGCCGGAGCCCTCGCCGGCGCTTTCGTCCTCACCGTGCCCGTCAACCGCTGGCTGATCTCCCGCGGCAAGGGGCACGCGGTGATGCACCAGTACCACTGAGCCGAACTAGTTTGCTAGCATCCTAGGTGTGTCCGACAAGCAGCAGTTCAACGTCTACCTGCCCGCCGATCTGGTGCGCAGGGTCAAGCACGCCTCCATCGACTCCGGGGAGTCGCTGTCGGCGTTCGTGCAGAAGGCGCTGGAGGCGTACCTGGGGGAGGAGCCGTCGTGAAGGTGATGCCGATCCGCTACACCGCCGATGTCGAGGCAGCGGTGCGGTTCTACCGGGCGCTCGGGTTGGAGTTGGGTGACAGCTCCCGGCCGGGCACCTGGGTGGAGCTGCCCGCCGCCGCCGGGATGCTCGCCGTGCACGCCGCCGATCCCGACAACCCCGCCGGTCTCTGTCAGATGGCGTTCGAGGCCGACGAGCCGTTGGAGGACATAGCCGCCAGGCTGCGGGAGGCCGGGTTCGAGCCGGGGCCGGTGGTGGACGAGGGGCATGGCCGTTCATTGCGCGTGCGCGATCCCGACGGTGTGTGGGTGTTCGTGAACCGCAACGACCGCGAGCTGTACACCTAGGACTCGCGGTGACGACTCGCACGGGTTCGCTCGGGCTCGCCGTCGGGATCGTGGTGGTGGAGTTCGCCGCGGCGGTCACGACGTTCGTCGCGGCGGCGCTGCTGCCGGTCATCACCGCCGACCTCGACGCGCGTGCCGATCTCGCCGTGCTGGTGGCCTCCTCGGCGCTGGGGACGTTCACCGCGCTGCCCGCGGCGCGGCGGATCGTGGCGGCGATCGGGGGGCGGTGGGCGTTGGCGATCGGGGTCGGGGGCTATGTCGGCGGCTTGGGGGTCGCCGCGTCGGCGGGGGCGGCATGGGTGTTCGGGGTCGGGCAGTTCACGGCGGGGTTCGCGGGTGGGCTGCTGGCGGTGTTCGGGATCAGCTCGGCGATCCGGCTGCTGGACGAGGCCGCCAGGGTCAAGGTCGTCGCCGCGTCCTCGGCGATGTGGATCCTGCCCGCGCTCGTCGTCCCCGCGGCCGCGCTCGGCGCGGAGCGGCTCGTCGGGTGGCGGTGGGCGCTGCTGCTGCCCGTTCCGCTGGTCGTCGTCGGCAGGGTGCTGATGTCGCGTGCCGCGCGGGCCGCGGCCGAGGCCGAACCCCACCCGGTCGGGCTGGCCCCGCTGATGCCGGTCGGCGTCGCGGGGATGCTGCTGGCACCCGGCTGGTGGGCGCTGCCCTGCGCCGCCGTCGCGGTGGTCGGCGTGGCCGCGGTGATGCCGAGAGGCACGCTCACCCTGGCGCGCGGCGCGCCCGCCTCGCTGGCCGCCATGACGCTGTTCGCGGTCGGCTACGTCGGCGCCGACAGCCTCATCACCGTGCTGCTCACCGAGAACTACGGCGCCAGCCTCGGCCAAGCGGCCCTCGTCCTCTCCGCCGC
Organism: Actinokineospora guangxiensis; assembly: GCF_042657845.1. Taxonomy (NCBI): domain Bacteria; kingdom Bacillati; phylum Actinomycetota; class Actinomycetes; order Pseudonocardiales; family Pseudonocardiaceae; genus Actinokineospora; species Actinokineospora guangxiensis. Next base: position 53,407 of record NZ_JBHSKF010000021.1, read on the forward strand.
GCCGCTGGGCTGGGGGCTGACCAGTCTCGCCGCCCCCGCCCTCGTCCGCCGCCACGGGCCGCGCCGGTACGCCGTCGGCGGGCTCGCCGTCGCCGCCGCGGGCGTCGCGGTCGTGGCGGTGTCGCAGGCCGTTCCCGTCGCCCTCGTCGCCTGGGCCGCCACCGGGGTCGGGATCGGCCTGGCCTACCCGGGCCTGTACCTGCGGGCCACCACCGGCGGCGGGGCGACGGCGCTGGCGACCGCGGTGATCACCGCGGAGGCGTTCGGCGGCCTGCTCGGCCGGACGTGGGGCGGGCTGGGCCCGCTCCCGGTCGTCTACGCCGCCTTCGCCGTCGCCCTGGCGGCGGCTGCCGCGGCGGCCTCGCGCTAGCCCGCGAGGTAGCCCGCGAGATGATCAATGACGTCGCGGGCGTCGTCCTCGATGCCGTGCAGGAACGTGGACTTGCGACGCCGCAGCACCGGCAGGCCGAGCGCGTACAGACCCGGACTGTCGACAACGCCCCCGTCGTGGAGCAGGCGGCCCTTGCCGTCGACCACCGGCACGTCGAGCCACGAGTAGTCCGGCCGGAAGCCTGTCGCCCAGACGACCGTGCGGATCTCCCCGCCGCGCAGGTCCACGCGCAGCCGGGTCGACGCGGGCACCGCGGTCGGGTCGAACCGCTCGGACGGTGTGACGTCGCTGTCGACGCCGGACACCCGCGCCCACTCGTCGAAGGTGCCCAGGAGTCGGTCCATCTTGAGGTCGGCGAGCGCGACCACGTTGCGCAGACCACCGGAGAACAGCGCTTCCCCGTCGCGCACCGCCGCCGCGCGGCCGACCACCTCGACGCCCAGCGCGGTGAGGGCGTTGAGGTCCAGGGTCCCCCGGTCGGGGGTGCCGACGAGCTGCGGCGAGGCCAGCCGCCGCGCCCTGGTGAGGTCGGGGACCTCGTCGTAGCGCTGGTCCCACACTCCGGAGGCGTCCATCCACCAGAGCACATCACGCCCCCGGTAGAGCCGGGGCAGCCGCACGTGCTCCCCGGTGGACAGCGTGACCTGCCTGCCGGAGCGCTGGATCTCCGCGGCCAGCTGCACGCCCGTCGCCGACGCGCCGACCACCAGCACGCCGCCGTCGGGCAGCTGTCCGGGGCCGCGGTAGTCGAATGGCGTCACCTGCGTGACCGAATCCGGCAGTCCGGCGGCGATCGCGGGAACCGACGGGCGGTTGCAGGCGCCGCTGGCCAGCACGACGGTGCGGCAGGCGAACTCGCCCCGGTCGGTCGTGACCCGGTAGCCGTCGTCCGCGCGGCGCACGGAGGTGACCGCCGTGCCCGTGCGGACGGGTGCGGCGGTCGCGGCGGCGAAGCCGTCGATGAACCCGGCCACCTCGCCCGCGCTCATGTAGCCGTCGGGGTCCGGGCCGCCGTAGTGGTGGCCCGGCAGCCCGCTCTGCCAGTTGGGCGTGAGCAGCCGCAGCGAGTCCCAGCGCTCGGTGCGCCAGGAGTTCGCCACCTCGCCGCGTTCGAGCACGACGTGGTCGATCGCCCGCGCGCTGAGGAAGTGGCTGGCGGCCAGGCCCGCGTGGCCCGCCCCGATGACGACGGTCGTGGTGCGGTCTATGGCTCGGCCCTCAGACGACCTCGACGGAGACATCGGTCGGGTTGGTGAGCGCGTCGAAGACGGCGGACCGCTTCTGCGACTGCGCCACCAGCGCCTCGATGTCCTCGCGGGAGGCGTCGGCGTCGACCTTGAACGACACCGTGATGGCGTTGTAGCCGTTGCGCACGTCGCTGTCGGCGCCGAGGATGCCGCGGATGTCGTGGGCGCCGGCGATGGTCGCCTCGACCGAGCGCAGCTGGATGCCGCGGTTCTGGGCGACGGAGGCCACGCCCGCGGTCAGGCAGCTGCCCAGGCCGACGAGCAGGTACTCGATCGGGGTGATGCCGTTGTCCTCGGCGGCGAACACCTCGGGGTGGTCGGCGGTGAAGGCCGACTCGGCCTTGTGGTTCTGCTCGGCGCCCAGGCCCGCGAAGTCCTTGACGGTCGTGGTGGTGTGCACGCCCTTCTCCCACCGGGTGGTGGCGCGCCAGGTGAACTGCGCGGCCTCCGGGGCGCCCTTGAGGGCTTCCCGCGCGTCCAGCAGCGCCTGGACGTTGACGCCGTTGTCGACACCTTCGGTGGTGGTCATCCCGGTCCTCTCGCAGGCTCCGTTTGGGGTAGTCCCGTTGACCCTACCGCTCAGTGGAACGACTTCCCATAATTCGGGATCAGGGCTCCTGACCTGCATGTTCTCGTGATGTGGGAGGGCGTTCCACTCCGGTGGCGAGGCTCCGCGGCGTAGTTATGATGCGGTCATGGTGCCCGCGTCGACGCTCGCGGCCGGATCGGTCGGCATCGCGGAGACGCGACACCTCGACCTGCCCGGCCCGCTGTCCCTCGACTGTGGACGCGAGCTGTCCGGCGTGCGGATCGCCTACGAGACCTACGGGACGCTCTCGCCCCGGCGCGACAACGTCATCCTCGTCTGCCACGCCCTCAGCGGGGACGCCCACGCCGCGGGCCGCTCGGCCGAGCGGCCCGCGGCGGGCACCCGCGACGGGTTCGGCGCCGAGGACCGCGACGGCGCCGCGGGCGGCGCGCTCGGCTGGTGGGACGGGATGATCGGCCCCGGCAAGGCGTTCGACACCGACCGGTACTTCGTGGTCTCCACCAACCTCCTCGGCGGCTGCCGGGGCACGACCGGCCCGTCGTCGCCCAACCCGGAGACGGGCGCTCCCTACGGCTCCGCCTTCCCGGTGATCACCGTCGCGGACATGGTCCGCGCGCAGCGCGCCTTCCTCGACGCGCTCGGCGTCGAGCGCCTCGCCGCGGTGGCGGGCGGCTCGCTCGGCGGCATGCAGGCGCTGGAGTGGGCGACGCGCTACCCCGACCAGGTGGACTCCATCGTGGTCATCGCCAGCACGCACGCCTTGCAGCCGCAGGGCGTGGCGTGGAACGCGATCGCCCGCGAGGCCATCATGCGGGACCCGGCCTGGTGCGGCGGGGACTACTACGGCACCGGCAGCGCGCCGGACGCGGGCATGGGCGTGGCCAGGATGGTCGGCCACATCACCTACCTCTCCGCGCCCGCCCTGCACGACAAGTTCGGCCGCAGGCTCCAGTCCGCCGACGACCTGCGCTACACCCTCACCGAGCCCGAGTTCGAGGTGGAGAGCTACCTGCGCCACCAGGCGGACTCGTTCGTCAAGCGCTTCGACGCCAACACCTACCTCACGCTCTCCCGCGCGCTGACCTACTTCGACCTGGCCCGCGGGCACGGCGGCTCGCTGGAGCGCGCGCTGGGCGGGATCTCGGCCCGCACGCTGCTGATCACCTTCAGTTCCGACTGGCTCTACCCGCCCGCGGCCTCGCAGGAGATCGACGCCGCGCTGCGCGCCCTGGGCAAGCCGACCGAGCTGCACCTGATCGACGCGCCGTACGGCCACGACTGCTTCCTGCTGGAAGAAGAACGACAGACACCGATCGTCCGCCGGTTCCTGGCGGGCGGGTGAGGACGGGGAACTGGTGAGCGAGCACCCGCACCGGGTGGAGCCGGAGCACGAGTTCGGCTTCGAGACGCGGCAGCTGCACGCCGGGCAGCGGCCGGACCCGAACACCGGCGCCCGCGCGGTGCCGATCTTCCAGACGACCAGCTACGTGTTCGAGGACCCGGAGTCGGCCGCGGCGTACTTCAACCTCCAGGAGTATGGGAACACGTACTCGCGCATCATGAACCCGACGGTCGCGGTGTTCGAGGAGCGGGTGGCGAACCTGGAGGGCGCCGCGGGCGCGGTGGCTTTCGCCAGCGGCATCGCCGCCCAGGCCGCCGCCCTGTTCACCCTGCTTCAGCCGGGCGACCACGTGGTGTCGTCCTCGGCGCTCTACGGCGGCACCGTCAACCAGTTCAAACACCTGCTGCGCAAGCTGAACGTCGAGCTGACCTGGGTGGACCCCGACGACATCGGCGCCTGGCGCGCGGCGGTGCGGGAGAACACCAAGGCGTTCTTCGCCGAGACCATCGGCAACCCGGCGGGCAACGTGCTCGACATCGAGGCCGTCGCCGCACTCGCCCACGAGCACGGTCTGCCGCTGGTCGTGGACAACACCTTCGCCACGCCGTACCTGTGCCGCCCGATCGAGTGGGGCGCCGACATCGTGGTGCACTCGGCCACCAAGTTCATCGGCGGGCACGGGACCAGCATCGGCGGCGTGGTCGCCGAGGCGGGCACGTTCGACTGGTCCAACGGCCGGTTCCCGGTCGTCGCCGACCCGTCGCCCGCCTACCACGGCCTCCAGTTCCACGAGACGTTCGGCACCTACGGCTACCTGATGAAGCTGCGCGCGGAGACGCTGCGCGACCTCGGCGGCGCCATGTCGCCGTTCAACGCCTTCCTCTTCCTGCAGGGGCTGGAGACGCTGTCGCTGCGCATGGAGCGCCACGTCGCCAACGCCCGCCGGGTCGCGGAGTTCCTGGCCGGGCACGACCTGGTGTCCCGGGTCAGCTACCCGGACCTGCCGTCGAGCCGGTACCGGCCGCTGGTCGGCAAGTACCTGCCGAAGGGCGCGGGCGCGGTGTTCTCCTTCGACGTCGCGGGCGGGCGCGCGGGCGGGCAGGCGTTCCTGCGCGGGCTGACCCTGTGGTCGCACCTGGCCAACGTCGGCGACGCCAAGAGCCTCGTCATCCACCCGGCGAGCACCACCCACCGCCAGCTCGGCGACGACGAGCTGGCCGCGGCGGGCGTCGGCCCCGGCACCATCCGCCTGTCGGTCGGCACCGAGTCGGCCGAGGACCTCATCTGGGACCTGGAGCAGGGCTTCGCCCAGGTCGCTGAAACCGCTGCCGTGCTCGCGAAGGAGGCGGTGTGACCGACCTGGCGCGCTACCAGAACCCCCTGGACATCCAGCGGGTCCTCAACGCGGCGAAGACGATCGCGGTCGTCGGCCTGTCGAACAACGAACTGCGGGCGAGCCACTTCGTCGGCTACTACCTCCAGCGCCACGGCTACCGGGTGATCCCGGTGAACCCGCGCGCCACCGAGATCCTCGGCGAGACCAGCTACCCGAGCCTGCTGGACGTGCCCGAGCCCGTCGACACCGTCACCGTCTTCCGCGCGCCGGACGCGCTGCCCGGCATCGCCGAGGAGACCGTGCGCATCGGCGCCGGGGCCATCTGGTGCCAGTTCGGCGTGGTCAACGCCGAAGGCGCGCAGATCGCCGAGGACGGCGGCGTGTCGGTGGTGATGGACCGCTGCATCAAGGTCGAGCACGCGCGCTACGTCGGACGCATGCACTGGCTCGGCTTCAACACCCAGCGGATCACGTCGGTGCGGTCCGGGCTGCAGTAGGCCTCGGCGGGAGGGGCGGGCCGTCAGCACCCAGAAGCCGCTGCCGGGGATGGGACTCGCCGCCTCCAGCGCGAACCCGGCGGCGGCGTGCCGTCGTCGCCGCCGACGTCGAGCGCCACGCGGTGGGCGGCGAACTCGTGCGGGGCGGCAGGCGTTCGGCGACCATCCTGGTGGCATCGCGCATGGACGCGTTGACCAGTGCGGACTTCACCGGGTCCTCGCTCACCTTGGCGAGGAACGGCTTGCCGTACACCTCGGTGAACGACGTCTGCCCGGGGTGGTCGCCGCGCGGCAGACGGGTCACCCAGCCCAGATGGGTGCCGTTGTCAGGTGGTGCCCGCCGTGGTCGCGCCGGTCGAGGCGATCACCGCGACCATGACCGCGCTCTGCACCTCCTGCACGGCCTTGCGCACGGCGGCGGCGGCCCAGTCGCCCACGGCGATCTGCTTGGCGCGCCGCTTGGCGGCCTTCTTGTCGTCGGCTGGGATGACCCTGGTGACGACGTCCATCGCGTGCAGCAGCGCGATCAGCGCGCCGGTCCGCCCGTCCGGTTCGGCCGTGCCCGCCAGGACGGCGGCCAGGTGGGCGCGCAGGGTGGTCTCGCGCGAGGCGTCGGCGGTGGGCAGGCGGGTGGTGGGGAACAGGCCCAGCACCTTCTTCTCGTCGCGGCGCAGGATTCCGGCCTCGACCAGGTCGTCGGCGAGGTGGTCGCGCAGGCCCTTCGCGAGCGGGCCGAGGACGTTCTTCGGCTTCTGGCCGTCGCGCTCGCGGACCACGGCCAGCGCTTGGGCGAGCACCGGCTCCGGCGGGGTCGGCCCCGGCTTCGCGGCCAGGCGGCCGTCGGCCACCCCGACCAGATCGCGCTCGGCGAGGTCCACCAAGACCGCGCCCGCGAGCGCCTTGTCCGGTTCGGACATGCCGAACGAGACCTTCCCGGACTCGTCGTCGATGAGCAGGAGCAGCAGGTCGTGGGCCACAAGCATGCCGTCGAGGCTAGCTCCGGCGCGCGCGGTCCGCCGGACGGTCCTACCATCGAACCGGTGTTCGACTCCCCGTCGGGGGGAGCGCGCTGAGGAGGAAACGGATGGCCGAGCAGGACGTCACGCCGAACCCGGAGAAGGACCCGGCCGACTGGGTCACCGGCGACGAGCCGATGACCGGACCGCAGGCGTCGTACCTGTCCACGCTCGCCAGGGAGGCGGGCGAGGAGGTGCCGGACGGTCTGAGCAAGGGGGAGGCCTCCGAGCTGATCGACCGCCTCCAGGAGCGGACCGGCCGGGGGACCTGAGACCCGCGCGCGGTGACCGCGGGCACAGCCGAGGCCACCGCGCGGGGTGCGAGACTGGGGCGAACTCCTGGGGCCGCGCCTGCCGACCCGTGACCGGGTTCGCGGAGGTGCGTGCTGGGCGTGGGATGGACCGAGGTCGTCTCGGCGGGATTGCTGCTGGCCGTGCTCGGATTCGCCGTGGCGCGGCCACGAGGGCTGCCGGAAGCCGTGGCGGCGGTGCCCGCGGCGCTGGCCGTGGTGCTGCTCGGCGCGATCGGGCCCGCGGCGGCGTGGGACGAGGTCACCCGGCTGGCGCCGGTCGTCGGATTCCTGGCCGCGGTGCTGGTGCTGGCCAAGCTGTGCGACGACGAGGGCCTGTTCCAGGCGGCGGGCGCGGTGATGGCCAGGGTCGCGCGGGGCAGGCCGCGCAGGCTGCTGCTTGCGGTGTTCGTGCTGGCGAGCGCCATCACGGCGGTGCTCAGCCTGGACGCGACCGTGGTGCTGCTGACCCCGGTCGTGCTGGCCACGGCGGCGCGCATGGGCGTGCGGGCCCGACCGCACGTGTTCGCCTGCGCCCACCTGGCCAACTCCGCGTCACTGGTGCTGCCGGTGTCGAACCTGACGAACCTGCTCGCCGTGGCGGCGACGGGGATCTCGTTCCTGCGGTTCACCGCGCTGATGGCGCTGCCGTGCCTGGTGGCGGTCGTCGTGGAGTACCTGGTCTTCCGCCGCTTCTTCGCCGCCGACCTGGCGGGTACGACACCGCACCCGCCCGAGGCCGCACCCGCGACCGGGCCGGGCGGCGCCGGGGCGCGGCTGCCCGCGTTCGTGCTGTGGGTGCTGGGGGCGACGCTGGTGGGCTTCGTCGCGGCGTCGCTGGTGGGGGTCGGGCCGGGGTGGGTGGCCTTTGGCGGCGCGGCGGTGCTCGCGGTGCGGGCGCTGCGGCGGCGGCGCACGAGCGTCGCGGGGATCGCGCGGGCGGCGAACGTGCCGTTCCTCGCCTTCGTCCTGGCGCTCGCGGTCGTGGTGCGCGCCGTGGTGGACAACGGGCTCGCCGAGGCGCTGGCCGACGTCCTGCCGACCGCGGACAGTCTGCCGAGTCTGCTCGCCGCGGCGGCCGTCGCCGCCGTGCTCGCCAATCTGATCAACAATCTCCCGGCCGTGCTCGTCCTGCTGCCGCTGGCCGCGACCGGCGGGGTCCCAGCCGTGCTGGCGGTCGTCATCGGCGCGAACCTCGGGCCGAACCTCACCTACGTCGGCTCGCTGGCCACGCTGCTGTGGCGGCGCATCCTGCACCACCACGACGCCCACCCGACCCTGTCGGAGTTCACCAGGCTGGGCCTGATCACCGTGCCGCTCACGCTCGTCACGGCCGTGACGGCGCTGTGGGCGGGTGTGCACCTGTTCTAGGGCTCGACTCCCCAGCTGAGCGCGCCGTTGGTGTAGGCGGTGACCTGAGGAGCGTCGCGGTAGGCGGCGGTCGCGCCCGTGTAGCTGTGGTCGTCGGCCTGGTTGAGGGGGGACCAGTCGGACTTGGCGATGCGCAGCTGGACCTCCCCGGTGTCCTGGCCAGGCGGCACGGTGCCGGAGGTGAACGCGACCTGCACGTAGTGGTCGGCGCCCGGTTTCGCCGACGGCAGGCGCACGACGCTCAACCGGACGTTGGCGCAGCCGACCCTGGCGTAGTCGCACCAGACCTGGAAGGTCTGCGCGCCGTCGCCGGTGAACCAGTAGCGGGCGGTCGTCGTCGCCAGGGCGACGGCGCTGGTTCCGGTGTTGGCGATCAGGACCGCGCCGCGGATCTGGTTGTCCACCGGCCCGGAACTGGTGGTCCTGTGGCGCACCAGCAGCGGCCCGGTCGGGTCGGGCTCGGACTCGGCGCCGGTGCGCACCGCCAGCGGGGTGCTCGCCGGTGAGGTGTTGCCCGCGGCGTCGCGGGCGCGCACCGCGAAGGAGTAGTCGGTGCCCGGCGTCAGCCCGGAGACCACCAGCGACGTCGTCGTCGCCCGGCCGACGACCGCGCCGCCGGAGAGCACCTGGTACTCGGCGACCCCGACGTCGTCGCTGGCCGCGGTCCAGGCCAGGCTCGCGGTCCGCGCGCCGACCGACGTCGTCCGCAGGCCCGTCGGCGCGGTGGGCGCCTCGGTGTCGGGGACCGGCTCGCCCGGCGTTTCGCCCCACAGCACGCCGGAGGCGTCGGCGATCACGATGCGGTCGGTGGTCGTGCCGGTCGTGCCCGGCGGCAGGCCCTGGTAGGACCAGTCGTTGGTCGGGTCCCAGGCGCCCGAGCTGGTCAGGCGCAGCTGGATCTCGCGCCGCCACGCGCTCTGCCCGGCGGGCGCGATGTCGCCCTGGCACACCACCTCGACGTAGTGCACCGCCCCGGCGACCTGCCGTGGCGCCGAAGGCGCGCCGCACTGGTTGTAGTTGGTGGTCGCGGTGATCTGGCCCGCCGTGGTCGTGCCGTCCAGGGTGAAGTAGTAGCGCACCGCGCCGTCGCGCACCGCCCGGGCCGGGAACGCCGACTTGTTGTAGGCGAACATCTTCACCTCGGTGAAGGTCGGCGCCGACTGGGTGACGCTGGCCTGGGCGTAGATCTCGTCGCCGTCCGTGGTCTCGGCCACCGGGAAGTTCGCCGTCGGGGTGCCGCCGAACTGGTCGTAGACCTTGACCAGGGCGCTGGTGAAGCCCGCGTTGTAGTCCAGCGCGACCTCGTTGGCGACGTAGTCGGTGCGATCGTCCACATAGGCGTCATTGTTGGTTGAGGGGCCGCCGACCAGCGCGCCGTAGAGCACGTGCCGGTTCACCGCGGGGGACTGCATGGTGTCCAGCCACGCGCCGTGCGCGGTGCGGTGGTGCGGATTGCGCGGCGGGTTCGCGCCGAAACCGACGACGTAGCTGGAGGAGCGCGGGTTGTCGCCGAGGATGTAGTCGATCTGGCGGACGCCGAAGTCGTGGTAGCGGGCTCTGCGGGTGGCGTCGGTGACGTTCTCGGCGTGCACCATGGCGACGAAGGCGGTGTTGGCCGCGTAGCGCAGCGAGCCCCAGGTGTCCAGGACGGCCTGGCCGCCGGGGGAGTAGCGCACCCGCTGGCCGTTGTGGCCGGTGGTCCAGAAGTCCAGCCAGCGGTTGGCGTCGGTGAAGTACTTCTGGTTCCCGGTCAGCTCGGCGAGCAGCACATAGGCGCCGTAGGACTTGTCGTCCCAGGCGATGGTCCACTTGTACTTGCGCTCGGTGCTCTGCTGCTCGGTGCCGAGCTTGTCGTACTCGGCCTCGGCCTTGGCCAGGTAGCGGGCGTCACCGGTGGCCTTGTGGAGCCAGATCGCGCCCCAGACCAGCTCGTCCTGGTAGCCGCTCCACGACCGGTAGAAGTTGCGCGCGTCGGTGATGCAGTCGCTGTAGTTGCCCCGGTGGGTGTCGGCGAAGGTGAACAGCTGCACGGCGTGGGTGCGCAGGGTCGCGGCGTAGGCGGGGTCGCTGTCGCGGAAGACCAGGGACGCCGCGGCCGTCGCGGCGGCGTACTCGCCCGCGAGGTCGGACCCGGGGCAGGACGCGTCGACCTTGTAGGCGGGCCGGGCCATGGGCATGACCTCGGCCGGGCCCCACCACTTGTGGTCGTCGTCGCCGTTGCCGACCTGGCCGTAGACGGTGTTCGGCTCCGGGTGCGCCTTGATGATCCAGTCGGTGCCCCACTTGAGGTTCGCCTTGAGGTGCGCGAGCTGCCCGGAGCGGGCGTAGGCCTCGGGCTCCTCCACCGCGCCCCAGGCGAGCATGGTCATCGACGCCGCGAACGGGAGCCCGAACTTGACGTGGTCGCCCGCGTCGTAGAACCCGCCGGTCAGGTCGACCGAGCCCGCCCGGTCGCCGAGTGCGGAGTCCCCGCGCCAGGACACCCGGTTGGCCGCGCCGAGGTCGCCGGAGCGCTGCGCGTCGTAGAACCACAGCGACTTCTGCAGCGCCTCGGCGTAGTTGAAGGCGGGCGCGGCCTGCGCGGCCCCCGACACCGCGACCGGAACGACGGCGCCCGCGACTCCCGCGACGAGCGCGGCCCCCACCACCGCCCGAACGACCCGAGTGATCACGACCGCGTCCTCCCTCGAAGCCCGGACAATGCGCTGGGAGCGCTCCCAACGCACTGTAGACCCGGGCCCGGGACTTTGGGAACAGCCCACTCAGGTCCCGTCGCGCAGATCCTTGGGAGCCGACGGGGTGAAGCGGATGTCGGAGAAGACGCTCGTGCAGCCCTTGCCCGTCGGGGACTGGGACAGGAAGCCGACCCTGGCCGGAACGCCGAGGGCGAAGTAGCGGATCAGCCGCCAGTAGACGCCGTCCTCGGAGGCGTGGAAGGCATGAGCCTCGCCGGTGCGGGTGACGCGCAGCCAGGACGCCGGGGCGTCGAGGTCGAAGGAGTTCGCGTCGTCGGACTCGCCCCTGGTCACGACCGAGACGATGCTGGGCTCGCCCTGCGGGGTGAACTCGCAGCACAGCTTCGCCCAGTGGCGCTCGTCGGCGTGCACGAGCAGGACGCCCGCGTCGAAGGTGGCGTGGAAGCCGACCTCGACCTTGGCGCTGAGCTGGTAGTCCCCGGCGGGCGGCTCCCCGAGCAGGCGGAACGCGTCGGGCGACTGCGCCGAGCCCGCGGGGTCGACGAACAGGTCGGTGCCCGCGCCCGCCGCGATGGTCACCTGGTCGGGGGAGGACGTCCAGGAGGCGGGCTCGGGGCCGTCCGGCGCGAAGGGGAACGGCACGCCGTCGAGGGTGATCTGGGTCATGGTGCACAAGGTAGCCGCGCCGAGGTGTCGACGTCGGCGGGCGTCGTTCGACGAACTCGTTCGACACCAGAGCGAGCGAGGAAGCCGAGCGAACGGGGTGCGGAGGAAGGTCGGGGCGCGGATGGCGGTCGTGCCGGCCGCTGTTGGCGGGCTGCTCGTCGGGACGACCGGGACCGCCAGTGCGACGGCCTGAGCAGGTTGGCCAGCTCCTTCGACGTGACCAGGCCCAGTTCCGGCGCGTATGCCACGGCCTACGGCAGCTGGGCGGACAACCACGCCTGCGAGGTCATGATCTGGGTCAACAGGCAGAGCGCGGTCGGTCCGATCGGCGGTCGGGTGACGACGGTGTCGGTGGGGCCACACCTGGGACGTGCGCCGGGGCTCGAACGAGGTGTTCTCCTTCGCGCGGACCGGGTACACCAACGCGGGCACCGTCGATCAGCGCTCGCGGCTGGTGGGGCGATGGGACGGCCAACGACGTGCGGTTCGGGTTCGAGATCACCTCGTCGGCGGGGGCATGGAGTTCCGCGCCAACAGCTTCTCCATCACGGGCTAGGGGTGCAGCCGCCGTTCGGCCGCGTCCCAGTCGGCCCGGCCGGACGGGCGGTGGGAACGCATCGGCTGGGTCGTGCGCACCAGTGCCCGCATGGCGGGGAGGTCGGTCAGGTCCGCACCCAAGGTGCGGGCCTGCACGAGGATGTTGCCCAGTGCCGTCGCCTCCACCGGACCCGCCAGGACGGGCAGGCCGCAGGCGTCGGCGGTCAGCGCGCACAGCAGGTCGTTGCGCGCGCCGCCGCCGACGATGTGGACGACCTCCACCCGCACGTCCGCCAGCTCGGCCGCCTGGCGCACCGTCCTGCGGTAGGCGAGGGCGAGGCTGTCCAGCACGCACCGCACGAACTCCGGCGGCGTGCGCGGGACCGGCTCGCCCGTGCGGGCGCACGCGGCCACGATGCGCGCGGCCATGTCCCCCGGCGGCAGGAACGCCGGGGCATCGACGTCCACCACCGATCGCAGGCCGGGGGACTCGGCCGCCGCCGCGAGCACGGTGTCGAGGCCGACATCCAGCGTGCGCAGCAGTTCGGTGAGGACCCACAGGCCCATCACGTTGCGCAGGAACCGGATCGTGCCATCCACACCGGACTCGTTGGTGAAGTTCGCCAGCATCGCCGCCTCGCCCAGCTCCGGCTCGGCGAGTTCCAGGCCCACCAGCGACCACGTCCCCGAGGAGATGTAGGCGAAGCGCGCGCCCGGTTCGGCGGGCACGGCGGCCACGGCCGAGGCGGTGTCGTGCGAGCCGACCGTGATCACCGGGACGCCGGCGAGGTCGTGCTCGGCGAGCACCGGCCCGACGACCGTCCCCGGGTCGCGCAGCGGGGGAAGCAGCCGGGGCGGGATGCCGACGCGCGCGGCCAGCTCCGCCGCCCAGGTCCGGGCGCGGACGTCGTAGAGCTGGGTGGTGGAGGCGTTGGTGCGCTCGGCGCCCACGGAACCGGTCAGCCAGTACCCCAGCAGGTCCGGGATCAGCAGCGCCGTCTCCGCCGACTCCAGTCTGTCCCCTTCGGACAGGAGCTGATAGAGCGTGTTGAACGGCAGCCGCTGCGACCCCGTCACCGCGAACAGCTCCCGCTCGGGGACGTCCAGGCCCTCCATGATCCCGTCGGTGCGGGAGTCGCGGTAGTGCACCGGGTTGCCCAGCAGGGCCCCGCGGGCGTCCAGCAGGCCGTAGTCCACCGCCCACGAGTCGATCCCGACCCCGTCGACCCGGCCTGCCGCGCGCACCCCGGCGAGCACCTCGCGGAACAGCCCGAGGACGTCCCAGTGCAGCGTCCCGGCCACCCGCACCGGTCCGTTGGGGAAGCGGCGCACCTGCTCGGCCCGCAGCTCCCCGCGCCCCACCGACCCGACGATGACCCGTCCGCTGGAGGCCCCCAGGTCGACCGCGGCGACCCTGGTCACCGGACGAACGCCGCCGCGACCCCCGCGTCAACGGGGACGTGCAGCCCGGTGGTGTGGGTCAGCTCGCCCCCGGCCAGCGCGAAGACCGCGGCGGCCACGTGCTCGGGCAGGACCTCGCGCTTGAGGATCGTGCGCTGGGCGTAGAAGGCCCCCAGTTCCTCCTCGGGCACCCCGTAGACGGCCGCCCGCTGGGCCCCCCACCCGCCCGCGAAGATCCCCGACCCGCGCACGACACCGTCCGGGTTGACGCCGTTGACCCGGATGCCGTGCTCGCCCAGCTCGGCGGCCAGCAGCCGCACCTGGTGGGCCTGGTCGGCCTTCGCCGCGCCGTAGGCGAGGTTGTTCGGCCCGGCGAACACCGCGTTCTTGGACGAGATGTAGACGATGTCACCGCCCATGCCTTGGACGATCATGGCCGCCGCGGCGGCCTGCGAGACCAGGAACGAGCCCTTGGCCATGACGTCGTGCTGGATGTCCCAGTCCCGCTCGGTGGTCTCCAGCAGTGACTTGGAGATCGACAGCCCGGCGTTGTTCACCACCAGGTCGACCCCGCCGAAGGCCAGCGCCGCCGCGGCGACCGCCCCCCGCACGGCCTCGGCGTCGGTCACGTCGGCGGTGACCGCCACCGCCGCGTCCGGCCCGCCGATCCCGGCCGCCACGGCTCGCGCCGCCTCGCCGTCGAGGTCGGCGACGACCACGCAGGCGCCCTCGGCGGCGAGCCGTTCGGCGATCGCCCTGCCGATGCCCGATCCCGCGCCGGTGACCAGCGCGACCCGCCCGGCCAGCGGACGCGGCCTCGGCAGCCGCCGCAGCTTCGCCTCCTCCAGCGACCAGTACTCGATCCGGAACTTCTCGCTCTCGGCGATCGGCGCGTAGGTCGAGACCGACTCCGCGCCGCGCATGACGTTGATCGCGTTGACGTAGAACTCGCCCGCCACGCGCGCGGTCTGCTTGTCCTTGCCGAAGGAGAACATGCCCACGCCAGGGACGAGCACGATCGCCGGGTCCGCGCCGCGCATCGGCGGGCTGTCCGGGGTCGCGTGCCGCTGGTAGTAGGCGGTGTACTCGGCGCGGTAGTCCTCGTGCAGCTCCCTCAGCCGCGCGGTGACGTCCTCCAGCGGTGCGGTGGCGGGCAGGTCGAGCACCAGCGGCCGGACCTTGGTGCGCAGGAAGTGGTCGGGGCAGGAGGTGCCGAGCGCGGCGAGCGGCCCCAGCTTGGCCCGGGACAGGAAGTCCAGCACCACGTCGGTGTCGGTGAAGTGCCCGACCTGGCGCTGGTCGGTCGAGGCCAGCCCGCGCACCACCGGGGCCAGGGCCGCGGCCCGCGCGCGCCGCCGCGCCTCGGGCAGCGGCTCGAAGCCGGCCACCACCGGCCCGAACGGCTCGGCCGAGCCGTGCTCGGCCAGGAACGCCTCCGCCCCGCGGATGATCTCCAGCGAGTGCGCCTGGCACTCCTGCGACGTCGAGCCCCACGCGGTGATGCCGTGCCCGCCCAGGACCACCCCGATGGCGTCGGGGTTGGCGGCCTTCACCGCGGCGATGTCCAGCCCCAGCTGGAAGCCCGGCCGCCGCCAGTCCACCCACGCGACCCGCCCGCCGAAGCACCGCTCGGTGAGCGCGCGACCGTCGGCGGCGGTGGCCAGCGCGATCCCGGAGTCCGGGTGCAGGTGGTCGACGTGCGCGGCGTCGACCAGCCCGTGCATCGCGGTGTCGATCGACGGGGCCGCGCCGCCCTTGCCGTGCAGGCAGTAGTCGAACGCGGCGACCATCTCGTCCTCGCGCTCCACCCCCGGGTAGACCTCTACCAGCGCGCGCAGCCGGTCCAGCCGCAGCACGGCCAGGCCGGCCACGGTCAGCGTGCCCAGGTCGCCGCCGGAGCCCTTGACCCACAGCAGCTCGGTCGGCTCGGCCGTGACCGGGTCCACCGCCGACCCCTTGGCCGAGGTGTTGCCGCCCGCGTAGTTGGTGTTGCGGGGGTCCGAGCCCAGGGCGTTGCTGCGCGCGATCAGCTCCTCCGGCGTGCTCACGCGCCCCACCCCGCCTGCTCGCCGCCCACCCGCTCGGCCTCGATCGCCTGCTGGTAGCCGCTGCGCCGGTAGGCGGCGACCGGGTCGGGATCCAGCCCGGAGTCCGCGCGCAGCTCGGCGAGCAGCGGGCGCACGTCGGTGTTGTAGGCGTCCATCAGCACCGCGTTGGCCTCCAGCACGTCACCGGCGCGCTGGGCGGCGGCGAGGGCGTCGCGCTCGACCAGCAGCGCCTTCGCGGTGGCCTCCTGGACGTTCATCACCGAGCGGATCACCGCCGGGATCTTGGCCTCGATGTTGTGGCACTGGTCCAGCATGAAGTTGATGCCGCGCGCCGGGTCCAGCGCGCCCGCCCCGACGATCTCGTGCATGATCCGGAACAGCTGGAACGGGTCGGCCGCGCCGACCATCAGGTCGTCGTCGGCGTAGAAGCGGGAGTTGAAGTCGAACGCGCCGAGCCTGCCCTGGCGCAGCAGGAACGCGACGATGAACTCGATGTTGGTGCCCGGGGCGTGGTGGCCGGTGTCGATGCACACCGCGGCCCGCTCGCCCAGCTCCACGCAGTGCGCGTACGCCGTGCCCCAGTCCGGGACGTCGGTGGCGTAGAAGGCGGGCTCGAACAGCTTGTACTCCAGCAGCATGCGCTGGTGCCCGCCGAGGCGGTCGTAGGCCTCGCGCAGCGCGGCGGCGAGGCGGTCCTGGCGGGCGCGCAGGTCGTCCTGGCCGGGGTAGTTGAGACCGTCGGAGAACCACAGCTTGAGGTCGCGCGAGCCGGTCGCGTCCATGATCGCGACGGCGTCGAGCAGGTGGTCGGTGGCCTTGCGGCGGATGCCGGGGTCGGGGTTGGTGACCGAGCCGAGCTTGTAGTCGGGGTCCTGGAAGACGTTGGTGTTGATCGCCCCGATCTCCACCCCGAGGTCGGCGGCGTGGCGGGTCAGGGCGGCGTAGTCCTCGACGGCGTCCCACGGGATGTGCAGCGCCACGCTCGGCGCGACCCCGGTGAAGCGGTGCACCGTCGCCGCGTCGGCGATCTTCTCCTGTGGGGTGCGCGGCACGCCGGGCTGGGCGAAGACCTTGAACCGGGTGCCGGAGTTGGCGTAGCCCCACGACGGGGTCTCGATCCGCTGCGCCCGGAGTGCTTCTTTGACGCTCGCCCGGTCGGGCATCAGGTCTCCTCGCCATCGGGGCCATCGGGGCCATCGGGGCCATCGGGGCTGTCGGTGAGGTGGAACACCTCGGTGAGCGGGGCGCCCCCTCGTCGGAGCCGCGGCCGTCGAGCCCGGTGAAGTACTCGGCCATCTCGGCCTGCCAGCGGGCGTTGACCTCGGTGCCCGCCATCGCGGCCTGGGCGGCGGCGAGGTCGTCGGCCTCGACGCAGCCGATCAGCAGGCCGTCCTCGCGCAGGAAGGGCGAGTAGTTGCGCCAGCCGGTCTGGCCCAGCGCGGCCAGCATCTGCGGCCACACCGCGGCGTGGCGGGCGGCGTACTCGGCCCTGCGCTCCGGCTCCACCCGGAGGCAGAAGCAGTATCGGACCACGCTCACCCCAGGGCATTGAAAGGTTTCAAGTCGGTCTCGGCCAGGCTAGCTCGGCACATGAGGTACCGTCAACGACGGTGGGCAGGTCGGTTGAGACGTTTCAATCAGGGGGTCGGATGACGGGACAGGGCGATGCCGAGCCCAGGACTCCGGGGATCAAGGACGTGGCCGCCGCCGCGGGCGTCTCCCTCGGCACGGTGTCCAACGTCCTCAACCGGCCCAGCCGGGTCGCCCCGCACACCCGCGCCCGCGTGGAGGCGGCGATGGCGAAGCTGCGCTTCGTCCGCAACGACGCCGCCCGCCAGCTGCGCGCCGGGCGCAGCCAGGTCATCGGCTACGTCATGCTCGACGGCCGCAACCCGTTCTTCACCGACGTCGCCGCGGGCATGGAGGAGGCGACCGACGCCGACGACCTGTCGCTGTTCCTGTGCAACAGCGCCAACCTCGCCGAGCGCGAGCGCACCTACCTCGGCAGGCTCGAACAGCAGCGCGTGCAGGGCATCCTGATCACCCCCGTCGACCCGGACTCGCCGCTGCTGGACGAGATCGCCGCGCGCGGCACGCCGATCGTCATCGTGGACCGGACGCGCACGGTCACGACGCACTGCTCGGTCGCGGTGGACGACGTCTACGGCGGGGAGATCGCCGTGCGCCACCTCATCGAGCAGGGCCACGAGCGCATCGCCTTCATCGGCGGCCCGGCCTCGGTCGGCCAGGTCCGCGACCGGCGCGCGGGCGCCGTGCGCGCCCTGCGCGACGCCGGGCGCTCGCCTGATGGCCTGGTGGAGCTGGAGACCGCGTCGATGACCGTGCCCGACGGCGCGAACGCGGGCCGCAGGCTTGCCGGCCTGCGCGCCGCGAAACGCCCGACGGCCGCCTTCTGCGCCAACGACCTCGTCGCGCTCGGCCTGCTCCAGAGCTGTGCCGCCCTCGGCCTGCGGGTGCCGGAGGACCTCGCCATCGTCGGCTACGACGACATCGATTTCGCCGCGGGCGCGACCGTCCCGCTGACCTCGGTCAGCCAGCCCCGCCGCGCCCTGGGCCGCACCGCGGCCGAACTGCTGGTGCAGGAGACGGCCGACCCCGAGCACATCCACCAGCAGGTCACCTTCACCCCGGAACTGGTGGTGCGCGCCTCGACCGGCGTGGGCCGCGCCTGAGCGCCCGACTGTCCGGTGTGGACAGCCGGGCGCGGCGCGGGGGCGGATCAGCCGGTGAAACCCGCGGTGATCCTGGTGAACTCCCAGTTCGGGCCGTCGCGGTTGACCGACCAGAAGGCGAGGCGGCCGAGGTCGTTGGCGTTGGCCCAGTCGCGGATGCGGGTCCAGGTCTGCGCCGTGGTGATCTCGCCGACGTCGCTGCTGCCGTTCATGCCGGAGATGCCGACGTGGGCGTAGGCCTCGGCGTCGCTCCAGCCGAAGACCGACCGGAGCTTGTCCTTGAGGGCCACGGTGGAGGTGACCGTGGCGGCGTACATGTCCGCGTGGCCGTCGAAGTTGAACGGCATGATGGTGAAGTTGTCGATGTCGGCGCCGAGGGCGTGCGCCCGCTCGATCAGCCGGTTGCCCCACGAGCTGGGGCCGCTGATGTAGGTCGGGAAGGTGAGGATCGTCTTCAGGCCGGGGTTGTTCTGCTTGACGATCTTCAGCGCGGTCAGGACCCGGTCCTGCACGGCGGCGTTCTCGAACTCGTCGGTGTTCTCGATGTCGACGTCGATGGCGTTGAGGTCGTAGGCGTCGATCACCTTCTGGTAGGCGCCCGCAAGCGCTTCCGGCGTCGCGCAGTTCGGGCCGAGCTTGTTGCCGCTCCACCCGCCGATCGAGGGCACCACGTCACCGCCCGCGGCGCGGATGGCCTGGATGGTCGACTGGTCGATCCCGCCGAGCAGCGGTCGCTGGCTGTCCCACGCCGGATTGCAGCCGTTCTGCGCGAGGATGAACGCCATCGTGTACCAGCGAACGCCGGTCGAGCGCATGACCTCGGTCGCGCTCGGCGGGTTGCCCCAGCCGAGGTAGAGGTAGGGCGCGGCCTGGATGAACCGGTCGCCGCCACCACCGCCCTGCGCTGTCGTCGCCACGACCGCGATCGAGACGGGCGAGGTGTTGCCCGCGGCGTCCTTGGCGCGCACGGTGAAGATGTAGCGCGTGTCGGGGGACAGGCCCGTCACCGTCGCGGTGGTGCCGGTGACCGAGGTCGTCGTGCCGCCCTCGCGGATCACGTCGTAGCCGGTCACGCCGACGTTGTCGGAGGCGGCGTTCCAGGCCAGCGACACGCTGGTCGCGCTCACCCCGGTGACCCTCGGGTTGCCGGGGACCGTCGGGGCCTGGGTGTCGTTGCCGCCGCCGGGTCCGTCGAGGCTGACGTCGTCGGCGTGGTAGGTCCCCTGGCCGTACCAGCCGTGCAGGTAGACCTGGGCGCTGGTCTGGGACGCGCCGGTGGTGAAGGAGACGGTGAGCTTGGTGTAGGCCGACGCCGACGGCGTCCAGGTGGCCGCGCCGCCGTTCACCCCCAGGTGGACGTAGTTGCCGCGCACCCACGCGGTGAGCGCGTACGCCGTGGACGGCCGCACGGTGACGGTCTGCGCGCAGCGGGCGTTGTCGCTCGCGGTGGCCGCGCCCGCGAGCGCGCCGGAGCCCGCGCGCACGGGCGAGGTGACGACCGAGCCGGTCCCGCCGGAGCAGGACCAGCCGGACAGCGAGCCCGCCTCGAATCCGGGGTTGGTGAGCAGGTTCGCCGCGACGGCCGGGGTGGCCGTCAGCAGGCCTCCTGCGAGGAATGCGGCTCCCACTAGGGTGAGCGCGCGGTGACGGGTACGCACGGGACCTCCCGGTGCAGGGTGGGATTGGTCTGGACCTCATTGAAGTCCAGGCCGCCGACCCCGTCAACGGGCGTTCCCTCGACCGCCGACCTACCGCGCCAGCCGCGCCCGCTCGCCCAGAGCGTCCAGCACGGCCCGGTCGTAGTCCACCGGCTCGAACGGCACCAGCTCGCGGATCGCGGTGTCGCGCACCACGACCTCGTTGGACATCGAGTCCACCAGCGACCGCCCGGTGCGCAGGTCCACATCGGTGACCAGCGAGAGCCACCAGGACGACAGGCCGGGGGAGAGCAGCGGCACCGGCAGCGCCAGGTGCACGCGGCCCTGGATGAGCGCGACCCTGCGCATCATCTCCGCGTAGGTGAGCACCTCCGGCCCGCCGATCTCGTAGACCTGGCCCAGCGCCTCGTCCTTGTCGAGCACGCCGACCAGGTAGCGCACGGCGTCGTCCACCGCGATCGGCTGCGTCCGGGTGCGCACCCAGCGCGGGGTGATCATCGCGGGCAGGTGCTCGACCAGCTGGCGGGTGATCTCCCACGACACACCGCCGTGGCCGATGATGATCCCGGCCCGCAGCACGGTCACCGGCACGCCCGCCGCGCCGAGCAGCTCCTCGACCTCACGGCGGCTGCGCAGGTGGTCGGACAGCCCGTCGGCCTGATCACCGAGCCCACCGAGGTACACCACGCGCCGCACCCCGGCGTCGGCTGCGGCCCGCCCGAAGGCGCGGGCGGCTGCGGCGTCGCGCTCCACGAAGTCGGCCGAGTCCAGCGAGTGCACCAGGTAGTAGGCGGCGTCGGCATCCTTGAGCGCGTCGGCCAGCGAGTCGGGGTCGTGCACGTCGCCGCGCACGGGCTCGCCCGCCCCGTCGTAGGACTCCGGCCCGCGCGTCATCGCCAGCACCTCGTGCCCGGCCTCGACCAGCGCGGGGCACAGCCGCCGACCGACGAACCCGGACGCTCCCGCCACCAGTACCCGCACCCGGCGATCCTCCCCCGGCGCGCGGGCCACCGCGACTCGGCAGGAGGCCGGGGGCCGCCGCGGCGCTCTCCTGGCGACGGCCCCCGGCCAGCTCATTCCAGGACGAACGCCGCGTCCGCCCGGCCCGTGGCGTCGGCGAGCCCGGCGCGGCGGTGGACGCTCGCGTCGGAGCCGAACGGCGCGGAGCCGTCGCCGCGCCCGACGCAGAGCTGGAAGTCGCGGTGGCGCAGGAAGTACCCGGGGACGTTGGTCGACTCCAGCGACACCGTGCCCGACCCGGCCGGGCCCGCCACGACCCGGAACTGCGAGTCCGCCAGCGGCGCGAGGTCCGCCTCGATCCGCGCCCGGTACTCCCAGTGCCGCACGAACCGGTCCGGGTAGTTGTCGGACTCCAGCCGCACGGGCGAGGCGCCGTCGGGCACGGGGATGCCGAAGTCCGGCGTGCCGTCGGAGCGCCAGTAGAGCTTCTGCACGCGGGTGCGGCGGTTCGGGTCGTTGAGCGGGTCGCCGGAGATGTCGCGGTAGTCGCGGGAGTGGTAGACGAGGATGTCGCCGGCCTGCGCCCAGGTCAGGTAGCGCACGCCGTTGACGGTGAAGGTTGAGGCGTCGAGGGCGAAGGTGTCCCACGGGGCTGATGCCGCCGCGCTCGGTCCAAGTGCCGGACAGCGGGTTGGCCGAGGAGTTCTGCAGCACGTACATGCGGATGCGCCACACGTCGTCGCTGCGGCCCGCGGCGAAGCAGATGTACCACTTGCCGTTGATGTGGTGGATCTCCGGCGCCCGGATGTGCGCGCCCATCTCGCCGCTGCCGTGCTTCCACCAGATCACCTGCTCGGGTGCGCTCGCCAGGCTCTGGATCGCGGTGGCCCGCCGCAGGATGATTGTGCCGTTCATGGGCGCTCCCGGGGGTCAGGACAGCGGCGCGGTCACGGTGAAGGAGGCGTCGCCTGCGAACACCGAGCCCGCGGCGCGCTGGTCGAGCCGTAGTTCGCAGTTGTCGTGGCGCGGGTGGCGGCCGGGGTTGTTGACCGACTGGAACGAGTAGCAGTTGCCGTTGGCCAGGCCCGAGCGGACGGTGAAGGTGGCGTCGGCGCGCTCGGTCGCCGTGCCGACCGGGTCGATGCGGACGTTCCCGTTCAGGTGGCGGACGTGCCGGTCCGGGAAGTGGGCCGAGCGCAGCGAGCGGTTGCCGGTGGCGATCTCGGTGCCGTCGCCGGACTCCTCGCGCAGCACGGTGAAGCGCCGGGCCGTGCCGGACAGGCCCGTCAGCTCCACTGTGGAGCCGAAGGAGGGCAGGTCCGCGCTGTCGGAGTAGTAGCGGCCCGCGCCGTACTGGTCGAAGTAGAGCCGCCATCGGTTGTCCGGCAGGCGCACCAGCGCGGGGCCTTCCAGGCCCGAGCCCCAGCCCGCCCAGTCGCCGGTGCCGACGAACCGCCACGGGCCCGACAGCGACGTGGCCGTCGCGTGCTCGATGTACTTGGTGGTCTCGTTCTTGAGGAAGTTGTGGTAGGTCCCGCCCACCTTGGCGATGGAGCTGTCGATGTAGTTCGCCGGGATGCCCAGCGCGACCGGGGACGTCCAGGTGGACAGGTCCGCGCCGGTGGCGGTGACCCGGTAGGGCCGGAACTGGCCCGCCGTTCCTGTGGTCGAGGCGGAGAACGCTGGGGTCGCGGTTCAGACCGGACGGCGGGCGGTAGGCGTTGCCGCGGACAAGGGTGAACGCGGTGGCGTTGGGTGAGTCGTAGACGTCCATGGTGGACTCGCTGCTGTTGGTGAACGCCGTGGCCGAGTAGACGATGCCGTACTGGCCGCGCGCGGCGTCCCAGAACGCCTCCGGCGCCCAGGTGTGCGTCGGCATCGAGTGCATCGTCAGCCGCCGGTAGCCGGGCAGGGTGCCGACTCCCGGGCGAGTGCGGCGCGCTTCAATACCCAGCGGTCAGGAAACGCGCCGCTGTTCCCCGAGCGGCCTGGTGATCGTGTTAGCGATAACAGTCAGCCGGTGACCTTGGCGAGGAACGCGGCGAGGTTGGCCGTGGTGCGGGCGGCCTTCTCCGGCACGGAGAGGGTTTCGCTGAGGCGGTCGCCCGGCGGGAGGTCCTTGAGACCGCGCAGGTAGAGCGAGCACGACAGGTCGGCGCACAGGTAGGTGCCGACGGTGTTGCCCAGCTTCCCCTCCTTGCCCGCCCGCGCCGCGACCATCAGCGAGACGCCGCCGGTGTGGGTCGTCAGGCACATCGCGCACATGCTGCGGCGGGGTCGGGTCGTCGACGGCGGCGGGCAGCGCAGGGCGAGCGCGCGCAGGCCGTCGCCGGTGGGGATCGCCAGGTAGGCGCGGTCGCTCGCCTGGGGATCTCGCCAGCCGAAGAAGTCCAGGTCGGGCCACGGGCGGGTGGCGAGGTCCTTCGGGACGGCCAGGCGCTTGGCCTCGCCCTTGCTGCAGTTGACGAAGGCGGCGCGGATCTGCGGCTCGGTGAGTGGCTCCATGGGGCCGACGGTAGGTAACCTATGAGTATTAGGCAAATGCTTAATGAGTGGAGGTATCGGATGCCGCGTGCCGGGCTGACCGCCGACAAGCTGGTCGCCGCCGGGGCCGAGCTGGCCGACGAAGCCGGGTTCGGCCAGGTCACGGTGGCCGCGCTGGCCAAGCGGTTCGGGGTGGCCGCCGCGAGCCTGTACTCCCACGTCGGCGGCACCGGCGACCTCAGGACGCGGGTCGCCCTGCTCGCCCTGGACGAGCTGGCCGACCGGGCGGCCGACGCGGTCGCGGGCCGGGCGGGCCGCGACGCGCTCGCCGCCCTCGCCGACGCCTACCGCGAGTACGCCGAGGCGCACCCCGGCCGCTACGCCGCGACCCGCCACCGCCTGGACCCGGCCACCGCCGCCGCGAGCGCGGGCCCCCGCCACGCCGCCCTCACCCGCGCCGTCCTGCGCGGCTACGGCCTGGCCGAGCCGGAGACCACCCACGCGGTGCGCTTCGTCGGCGCGACCGTCCACGGCTTCCTCGACCTGTCGGCGTCGGGCTCCTTCGCCCACAGCGAGCCGCACGCCCGCGCGTCGTGGACCCGCGCCCTCGACGCGCTCGACGCCGCCCTGCGCGCGTGGCCCACGCCGTGATCACGCCAGCGCGGTGATGGCGTGGCCCGCCGCTTCGGCGATGAGGGCCTCGTCGTGGTCGGCGTCCCGGGCGGAGCGGCTGGACATGATCGCGACCAGCAGCGGCGCGCCGCCGGGCGGCCAGACGACCCCGATGTCGTTGGCGGTCCCGTGGCTGCCGGTGCCGGTCTTGTCGGCGACCCGCCAGCCGTTGGCCCCCGCGCGGATGCGGCGGTCCCCGGTGGTGTTGCGCTCCATGAGCCCGCGCAGCAGGGCGCGCTTGTCCTCGGGCAGCGCGTCCCCGATGAGCACGTCCCGGAAGGTGCTGCCGAGGGCGCGCGGGGTGCTGGTGTCGCGCGGGTCGCCGGGGACGGCCGAGGTGATGTCGGGCTCCCAGCGGTCCATGCGGGTGGTGCGGTCGCCGAGGGAGCGGGTGAAGGCGGTCAGCGCGGCCGGGCCGCCGATCTCGCGCAGCAGCAGGTTGCCCGCGGTCCCGTCGCTGAAGCGCACGGCCGCGTCGCAGAGGGCGCGGATCGTCATGCCGGTCTCGACGTTGTCCTTGGTGATGAACGAGCTGGCCATGAGGTCGGCCTCGGTGTAGCGCACGACGGTGTCCAAACGCGACAGCGGATTGCCGCGGAGGACGGCCGCGGCGGCGAGGGCCTTGAAGGTCGAGCAGAAGGCGAAGCGCTCGTCGGCGCGGTGGGCCAGGGTGGCGCCGGTGGCGGTGTCGACGGCGTAGACGCCCAGTCGCGCGTCGAACTTCCGCTCCAAGGCCCGCAACGGCTCGGTGGGCAGGAGCCGCGGCGTCGTGGGGTCGGCTGTGGTGGGCAGGGTGGTGGGGACGGAACTGGTCGTGGGCGGGGTGGTCGGGGCCGCACAGGCGGCGAGGGGCAGGAGCGCGAGGCCGCCGAGGAAGGCGCGTCGGCTGGTCATCGGGCGCCGAACCGGTAGGGCGTGAGGTACTCGGGCAGCAGCACGCGGGTGCGCGGGGACGCGGCGCGGACCGCGCGGACGAAGGCGTCCAGGCGCTCGCGGTCGCGCGGGACCACCGGGGGCGGGTTGCGCAGCTCGGTCTCGAAGTCGTCCCAGTGCACCGGCACCACCGTCCTCGGGTGGTCGAGCGCGGCGAGCAGGCGGGGCGCGTAGTCGGCGGTGGCGTCGGTCGAGGGCACCGCGACCATGGCGACGTCCGGGGCCAGGCCGGCGAGGTCGCGCTCCACGAAGTCGCTGGCGCCCATGAAGAACACCGACGGACCGCCGCGCACGCGCAGCAGGTAGGCGAGCGTGTCGCCCTCGGGCAGGTCCGCGATCGTCGCGGGCCGCGGCGGCACCGCGTGCCGCACCCCGGGGAAGGCCATCGAGTAGCCCGCGTTGCGGCTGTGCAGCGCGGCCACCACCTCGACGGTGTGGTCGCCGAAGTCCAGCACCTCGCCGCCCTTGACCGGGCTGAGCTGTGCCTCGGGCAGGCCGAACGCCTGGCCGACGTGGTAGGTGGTCAAGGTGCCGAACACCCGGGCGCCCGAGGCGGCGGCGAGGTGCGGGACGTCGGCGAAGTGGTCCCAGTGGGTGTGGGTCACCAGGATCGAGGCCGGGTCGCCGGGGAGGTCGGCGATGCGCTCCTCGTCGACGGTCAGCGGGGTCGCGGGGTTGAACGGCGGGCTGAACAGGCCGGTGCTGAAGCGGCTGAGGAACGGGTCGACCAGCACGGTGGTCGCGCCGATGTCGACGCGCCAGCCCGCGCAGCCCAGCCAGCGGAACACCGCGCCCCCGGTTCTGCCCCCGGTGCTGCCCCCGGTACTGCCCCCGTGCGCCGCTGCCGTGGCGGGCAGCGCGGTGACCGCGACCCCTGCCGCCGTGGCGCCCAGGAACCCGCGCCTGCCGATCGTCACGTCCATCTGTGTTCCCCCGCCGTGCTCCGGTTGGTGGCACGTCCGAGCCTGGCAGCGGTTGTCGATGCTGTCCAAGACAGAACAGGCATGATCAATGCTGGATCGGCATAGAATCGGATGGTGGACGTCCTCGCCGCCTGCAAGGCCTTCGTCGCCGTCAGTGGGCACGGCAGCTTCACCGCGGGCGCGGCGGCGGCGCGCATCCCCCAGTCGGTGGCCAGCAGGCGGGTGGCCGCGCTGGAGGAGCACTTCGGCGCGAAGCTGCTGACCCGCACCTCGCGCAGCGTCGCGCTGACCCCGTTCGGGCAGGAGATGCTGCCCTCGGTGCGCCGGCTGGTGGAGCTGGCCGACGCCCTGCGCGACGACGCCGAGCGCGCCCGGCTGCGGCCCTTCCGCCTGGCCGTGCCCGAGGTGTGCGCGCCGAGCGCCCTGGCCCGGCTCGTCGCCGGGGCCCGCGCCCACGACCTGGACATCGACCCGCGCCCGGCGGGCCCGGCCGAGCGCGCCGAGCTGGCCCGCGGCGGCGAGGCGCGTGCCGCCCTCGTCGCGGTCCCGCCCGGCGACGGCGCCTGGCGGGTGCCGCTGGGCCTGGCCTGCCGCGCCGACCCCGGCGACGTCGGCGCGCTCTACCTGGACACCCTGCGCGCCGGCCGCGCCGAGCGGAGCGCCCGCGGCCGCCGCGTCTGGGTGCAGCCGGAAGACGACGTGCCGCACGTGCGCGACCGGCTGACCCGGCTCGGGGCCGCGGTGGGCCTGCGACCGGCCCAGGTGGCGGTGGCCGCGTCGGTGGTGGTGGCGGCCGCGGGCTGCTACGGCGCCGATGACCTGGTGCTGTGCTCCCCGGAGCAGGCCGACGACCTGGGCCTGCACTGGCGGCCGGTGGGCGAGGAGGACCTGGCGCGCGGCTACGCCGTCACCGCCCGGCTGCGCGAGGACGCGAACCGCGTCCGGTCCCTGCCCGCGCCGCTGGTCGGCCGCTGCCTGGGCGGGGCGGGCCGGTGAGCGTGCTGCGCCAGGCGCGGGCGGCGCTGGAGGACGCGGGCCTGCGCGGGTCGTTCCTGGTGCGCGACCTGGACACCGGCGAGGAGATCGGGATCGACCCGGACGAGGAGTACCCGATCGCGTCGCTGGTGAAGGTGCCGCTGGCGGTCGCCACGCTGGAGCGGGTGGCCCGCGGCGAGATCGATCCGGCGCTGCCGGTCACGATCCGCCCTGAGCAGGTCACCGGCCCGGGGCCGACCGGGCTGAGCAAGTTCCGGCACCCGGCGACCGTCGCCGTGGACGACCTGCTGCACCTGAGCATGGCCATCAGCGACAACGTCGCCGCCGACACCCTCTTCGCCCTGACCCCGCCCGCCCGGGTGACCGCCGAACTCCGGCGGCTGGGCCACGACGGGATCACCGTCCGGCACCTGATGCGCGATCTGGCGGCCACCCCCGCTGCGCGTTTCTCCGCCGAGGACGCGCACCTGGCGCAGCGACTGGCGATCGACGCGGCCACCTCCGGCGGCGGGCACCCGGTGTCGCAGCTGGACGTCAGCCGGGCCAACTCGGGATCGGCGCGGGCGCTGGCCGACCTGCTGCACGCGGTCTGGCGTCCCTCCACTGTGGATGCCGGGGTGGCCGGGCGGGTGCGGGAGCTGATGGGGGAGAACCTGCTGCGCCAGCGGCTGGCCCCGGACTTCGCCACGGACTCGGCCCGGTGGTCGTCGAAGACGGGGACGCTGCTGAACCTGCGGCACGAGGTGGGCGTGGTGGAGCACGCCGACGGCCAGGCGTTCGGCGTGGTGGCGCTGACCGAGTCGTGGGTGCCCGCGGTGGTGCAGCCGGGGGCCGAGGCGCAGATGGCGTGGGTGGCGCGGCGGCTGCGGGACCACCTGCGAGGGCGCTAGCTCCCCGGCCGGTAATCGCCCTTGAGGATCGCGGTGGAGAGTTCGATGCGGGAGCGGTAGCCGGTCCGGGTGAAGAGGCGGGACAGGCGGCCTTCCACGCTCTTGTCGCTGGTGCGCAGCGCGGCGGCCAGTTGCTTGTTGGTCAGTCCGCCCGCAGCGAGGACGGCCAAGAGGTGTTCGTTCTCGGCGACGCACTCCTGGCGTCCAGGAACGGGGATGGCGTGGTCGCGCATCAGGTTCCTCGTCCAGGCGCGGTGCAGGAGGGCGTCCAGGCCGCTCAAGGCCGCGTAGGCCTCGGGGAGCAGGTGGGGGGCGTGCTCGACCAGGCGGGTGAAGGTGGTCGCCCGCTCCAGGGGGTCGGCGCTGCGGCGGGCGGCGCGCTCGCAGGCCAGCGCGGCCTCGTGGTCCTTGTCCACGGTGGCGCGGGCGAGATGGGTGAGCAGGTCGGCGCGGCTGGTGCGGGGGAGGGCCTGCAGGGCGGCCAGCGAGCGCTCGGCCTCGGGGCGGTCGCCGCGGGCGACGGCGAGATCGATCAGCTCGCTGTGCAGCAGGTCCATGCCCGCCGCCAGGTCGTCCTCGGCGCGGCGCAGGAGTCGGGCGCGGGCGGCGTCGTCGTCGCCGTGGGCACGGTCGAGCCGGGCTTCGGCGATGTCGAGCAGGTGCGGCAGCGCGGCGGGGACGTCCCTGCCGGAGGCGATCAGCTGCCGGGCGGCGGGGAGTTCGCCGCGGGCGGTCAGCAGCGCCGCCGCCGCGGCGATCGCGGCGGGGTGGCGGGTGCCGAGAGCAACCGCGCGGCGGGTCAGGTCGATCGCGGTCGCGGCGTCGCCGCGGGCGGCGGCGAGCAGGGCGCGGACGTGCTCGGGCAGGGCGGTCTCGGCGAGGTCCGCCTCGGCCGCGGTCCGGTGGGCCTCCTCGGCTTCGCCGAGGGTGAGGAGGGCTTCGACGCGGGTGGTGACGTGGGCGAGCAGGTGCCTGCCGGGTGCGGGAGCGGTCAGGGCGGCGAAGCGGTCGGGCGAGCCCGTCCACAGCTCGGCCAGGGCCAGGGTGCGCTCACCGAGCATCGCGGAGACCGCGTTGTCCGTCCGCCACGACTCGTCGGCCAGCAGGAGCGCGCGGACGTCGCGGAAGCGGTTGAGGCGCAGCAGTGCGCGCGCCCGGGTGACCGGGTCGCCCGTGGTCGCCAGGTCGGTGAGGGCGGCGTGGTCGTCCACCGCATCGGCGGTGATCGCGCGGACTTCCTGGACGGCGTCGGCGGTCAGGTGGCCGGCGTGCTCGTCGAGCAGGAGCCGGGCGGCGGAGAGGGTGCGGGCGCGGTCTGCCCCGGCCGCGCACGCCACGACGTGGCGGAACCGGATGTCGGCGCGCTCGGCGTCGTCGCCGGCCAGCGCGGCGGCGGCGGTCAGCCAGCGCAGGGACCGCTCGCCCGGCGCGGTGGCGGCGTGCTCCAGCAGCGCGCGGACCGCGCGGTCGCGGTCGAGGAGGAAGCCCGCGTCGGCGATCCGGTCGGCGACGCGGTGCGGGTCCTGGCAGCTCGCCTCGCCGGACCACACCGCGGTCACCGCGAGCGCCGACAGGCGCCTGCGCTCGAACGGGCCGAGCGCGGCGACCAGCGCGGCCTCGACCAGTGGAACGGTGAACCGCCACGACGCTCCGCGCCTGCCCCGGTGCAGCACCCCGGCCGTCCTGAGCCCGTCGAGCAGCCCGCCCGCGACGTCCTCGGCGACCCCGAGCGCCGCGCCGAGCAGCCGGGGCGCCGCCGCGCCCAGGGGCGCCAGCACGGCCATCGCCTTCGCCGCCGACCAGCAGTCCTCGCCGAGCGCCCTGACCGCGGCGACCAGAGCGCCGTCCGGGTCGGGCTCGACCGGGGCGTGCGGGCGCACCAGGTATGCCCGGCGGTCGAGCACCTCGACCGCGCCGCGCAGTGCCTCGACCGCGTCGCGCCGCGCGGCGGGAAGCCCTCGGCCCAGCGCGCGGACCCGGGCGGTGAGCGCGGGCTCCGGGGTGGCTCCCAGCGCGGCGGTCAGCTCGCGCTCGACCTCGGGGCACGACATCGGGGCCAGCCGGACGTCGGCGACCAGGCCTGCCCCGCGCAGATCGGCGACCACGGCGGCCAGCCGAGGCGGCAGCACCCTGGCTGTGCACACGCAGCTCCTGCCCGCCGGGCCGTCCGAGCCGAGTACCAGCACCAGCGCGTGCAGCACGGCCACCGAGTCGGGGTCGAGCAGGTGCGCGTCATCGATCAGCAGCACGCCGCCCGCCGGGATGCGGGCCGCCACCGCGGTGGCCGCCCGGCGCGCCAGGTCGGCGTCGTCGGCCGCGCCCGGCACCGGGCCGAACGGCGGACCGGCCCGCTCCGGCAGCCGCAGCGGGCCGTCGCCGAGGGTGAACCGCACCGGCAGCACGTCCCCGCGCGCGGTGCAGCTGACCGCCGCCACCGGGCGCCCCGACCGCCCCGCGCGGTCGCCCGCGTGGGCGAGCGCGGTGGTCCGCCCCACTCCTGACGGGCCGGTGACCAGCACGAACGGTCGCCCCGCCGCGACCTCGCCGTCCAGCACGTCCTGTCCCATGCGCGCGACCCCCGTGGTTGAACCGCTCGGCCACCCGGGACCACGGGACCGCTGTCGCGCCCGGATCGGGGGATAACCCTACGTCCCGGGTGGGGAACCCCCGGTGACGATCGGGACTGCCCCCACCCCCGGGAGGGTCGTCCCCAGAGACCCGGGACGGCCCCGCGCGACACGCTTCTCCTGATCACCCAGCCATCCAGGTCCGTGAAGCGGGGGACGCCACGATGAAGGGTCAGCGCCAGGAGCTCGCGGGCCAGCGGGCCGGACTCGACCGGCTGCGCGGGCGCGGCGCCGGCCCCGCGCTGGTGCGGGGACCGGCGGGCAGCGGCAAGACCACCCTGGTCCGGCGGCACCTGGCCGAGACCGGGGAGCCCGCCGTCGAGCTGGGCCCCGGCGCGGCGTGGGACGAGTTCCGCGCAGGTCCGCTGCTGGCCGCGGTGCGGGCGGGCTTCGAGTCCTTCAGCGGGGTGCCGCGCCTGGCCGAGGCCGTCGAGGCGGTCGGCGCGCTGTGCGTCCCCGCCTCCTACGCCACCCCGGCGCGCAGGCACCGGCTCCTCGGCGCGCTCGCCGCGCTGCTCGGCAGGCTCCGCGAGCGCACCCGGCTCGTGGTCGTCTTCGACGCCGCCGACGACCTGCCCGCCGCCGCGCTCGTCCCGGTCCACCGCGCCGGGCACGCCGCCATCGCCTGCGCCGTCCGTGCCCCGGAACTGTCCGTGCTGGCCGATGTGGTGGTCGACCTCACGCCGCTGGAGGACGACGACGCGGGCCGCCTGCTCCGCCAGGTCGCCGCCGCTCCCGTCGACGACGCCGCCGTCGGCGCCCTGCGCACCGGCCTCGGCGCCCTCTACGGCAACCCCGGCACGCTGGTGTCCACAGTGGAGACTCTGAAGGCCGCGGGCGGCCTGGCGAAGGTGCACGGCGTGCTGGCCCTGCGCGCCGCCGTCGCACTGCCCGCCGGGCACCGCCTACTCGCCGAGGTCGATGCGCTCGGCGAGGTCGGCCGCCTGCTGGTGCGGCTGGCCGCGGACGCGCCCGGCATCGGCATCGATGACATCCCCGCCCTCGCCGCCGCCACCGGCCACGCCCCGCACGTCTGGGGCAACGCCGTGGACCGGCTCGTCACCGCGGGCGCGCTCGCCCACGATGAGCACGGCCGCCTGAGCTGCCCGGTCCCCGCCCTGGGCGCGGTCGCGGCCGACGCGGACGCCCTGGCCCGCTCGGTCGCCGCCGTCGGCGCCGCTCGCCCGCGCGCCACCGGCTCGCCGTTCGCCGTCGGCACGGCCGACCGGGCCGGTGTGGAGTGCTCCGAGACCATCCGGCACCTGATCTCCACCGCGGACTACGCGGGCCTGGCCGCCTTCACCGCCGACGCCGCCCGCGACGGCAGCCGCGAGGAACTCGCCGCCGGGGCCGCGCTCGCCGCCCTGCACCTCGGCCGCCCCATCCCCGCCGCCGCGCGGTCCGCGCTCGATGGCGCCGCGACCGACCTCACCCGCCGCTGGTTCTCCCGCCGCGGCGGCGTCGCGGCCATCAGCGCCGCCGACGTCGCCGCCGCCCTGCGCCCGCTGGGCCGCCGCGCCGCCCCCGCCGACAGCACCGAGGACACCCACGACCTCGTCCCCGTGCTGCGCTCCGTCCTCGGCCCGCTCTACCGGCTGCCCGCCGACGGCCCCGTCGCCGCCTACCACCGCGTGCGCGCCGGCTACGCCGACGGGGACTGGGCGGGCGCCCTCAGCGCGGCCCGCGACCTCGAACTGCGCCACCCCGAGCTGCCGATCACCGACGCCGCCCGGCTGCTCGCCGCCGAGATCTGCGGCTGGCGCGGCGAGGACCGCCAAGCCGCGTCCTGGCTGGCCGCCGTCGGCGAGGACACCCCGTTCCCCGGGCTGCGCGGCTGGGTCGCCACCGGCCTGCGCGGGCACGCGGGCGAGGACGCCTTCACCCACGGCTGGAAGTGGTACACCGAGCACCGCGCCCGGTTGGAGGAGCCCGGCGCCGCCCGGCTGCTGACCCGCCTGGCCGCCGTCGCCACCGACACCTACGGCGCGCGTGCCGTGCAGCGCGAGACCGAGTCCCGCTGCGGGCGCACCTCGGGCACCGGCCTGCTCGTGCGCGGCCTCGTGGAGGCCGACCCGGCGTGCGTGCGCGCCGCCGAGCGGGTGATCCGCGCCCGCGGCGACCGCTTCGAGCTGGCCGTCACCTGCCTGGGGCTGGCCAGGATCAGCGCCGAGCCGCGGCCGTGGCTCTCCGAGGCCTACGAGCTGGCCAGCGCCATGGGCGCGGTCAAGCTTGTCTCCACAGCCAAGCGCACGATGGCCGGGCGCGGCGTCGAGGTCCCGGCCCGGCGGAGCCGGGCGGCCGAGCGGGCGGGCGCGCTGGAGATGTCGGATGTGGAGCTGCGGATCGTGGAGCTGATCCGTTCCGGCAAGACGAACCGGCAGATCGCGGTCGCGCTGCGGGTCAGCGCCAAGACCGTGGAGAAGCACCTCACCAGGTTGTTCGCGAAGGCGGGCTGCCGCACGCGGCACGGGCTGGCGACGTCCGGCCTCGGCGCGGAGCTGGTCGGCGCGTGATGCGGGGCAGGCAGGCGATAGCGGAGGAGTCGCGACCGTGAGCAAGGACGTCATCGTCATCTCGCAGGACCCCGGGCAGGGGCGGCGCACCATCGGCGACGCCGTCGCGGGCGCGTCGGTCGGGGCGCTGATCGTGGTGGGGCCCGGCCGCTACCGGGAGAGCCTGGTGCTGACCAAACCGGTCACCATCACCGCCGAGAACGGGCCCGGCACCGTGCAGCTGATCGCCGTCAGCGGCCCGGCGGTGACGATGTCGACGGACTCGGCCGCGCTCTCGGGCCTGACCATCGTCTCCGACGACGCCGACAACCCGGCCGTGCTCGTCGCCCAGGGACAGCTGAGCATCACCGAGTGCGAGGTGCGCGCCGCGGCGTGGGCGGCGGTGTTCGCGCGCGACCGCGGCACCGTCCTCATGCGCGACTGCGAGGTGCGCAACACCGTCGGCGCGGGCGTCGTGGTGACCGCGCCCAACGGCGGCGTGCTCGACGGCTGCGCGCTGACCGACCTGGGCACCTCCGCGGTGGTCGTCGCCGACGACGGCAACCTGGCGCTGCGCTCGTGCGCGGTGCGCGGGGCCGCGGGCAACGGCATCTGCCTCAACGGCCGGGGCAGGCTGACCGTCGAGGACACCGCCGTCAGCGGGACCGGTAAGCCCGCCGTCGCCGTCGAGCAGCACGCCGGGCTCTCCGCCGTGCGCCTGACCGTGAGCGATGTGCCCGCCATCGGCTTCTACCTCGCCACGAAAGACCGGGTGCTGCTGGAGGACTGCGCGGTCGAGCGCTCCTCGGGAGAGGGCGTGTTCGTGGCCGAGGGCTGCGCGCCGGTGCTGCGCGGGGTCAGGGTCAACGGCGCGCGCGGGCGCGGAATGCACTTCGGCGGGCGCTGCGGCGGTACCGTCAGCGGCAGCTCGGTATCCGATGTGGACGGTTTCGGGATCGTGGTGACCGAGCGCGGCACCACCGAGTTCGACCAGGTCGCCGTGTCCGGGTGCACCGGCGCCGGGGTGCGCGTGGACGAGGGCGCCGACCCGCTGCTGCGCAGGCTGCGCGTGCTGGGCTGCGACGGCGACGCCATCGAGGTGACCGGCGGGGCGCGCGGGACGCTGGAGAACGTCGAGGTCGACGGCGGGACCACCGGCCTCGCGGTCACCGGCGGCGCGCGCCCGACGGTGACCGGGCTCAGCGTGCGGCGGCCGTCGGGGGCCGGGGTGAGCGTCGCCGCCGCGGCGCTGGCGCTGTCCGAGGCGGCCATCGACGGCGCGGGCGGCGACGGCGTGCACGCGGGCAGCGGCGCGGACCTCTCGCTCGTCGGCTGCCGGGTGCAGGGCAGCGCGGGCATGGGCTGCCTGTTCGCCGAGGGCTCATCGGGCACCGCCACCGGCTCGGAGTTCTCCGGCGGCGGCGCGGACGGCATCCGCATCGAGACCGAGGAGTCCGTGCGCGTCGCCGGGTGCACCGTGCGCGACAACCACGGCAGCGGCGTCCGGCAGACCCGGCCGGGCACCGCGATCGAGGTGCTGGACCTGATCACCAGTGGCAACCTCGCCCCCGACGCCTTCGGCACCTCCGCGGGCAGTCCGGCCCCCGCCGCGCCCGCCCCGGCCCCCGCCCGCCCGGCGCGCGGCTCGGACCCGCTGGTGGAGCTGGAGAACCTCGTCGGCCTGGCCGGGGTGAAGGCCGAGGTGACGTCGCTGATCAACCTCAACAAGATGGCCAAGCGCCGCCAGGACGCCGGGCTTTCCGCGCCGCCGATGGCCAGGCACCTGGTCTTCGCCGGGGCGCCGGGCACCGGCAAGACCACCGTCGCCCGGCTCTACGGCGAGATCCTGGCCGAGCTGGGCGTGCTGCGCAAAGGCCACCTGGTCGAGGTCGCGCGCGCCGACCTGGTCGCCCAGATCATCGGCGGCACGGCCATCAAGACCACCGAGGCATTCGAGTCCGCGATGGGCGGCGTGTTCTTCATCGATGAGGCCTACACGCTCTCCAGCAGCCGCGGCGGCACCGGCCCCGACTTCGGGCGCGAGGCGATCGACACGCTGGTCAAGCTGATGGAGGACCACCGCGAGGACATCGTCGTCATCGCGGCGGGCTACTCCAAGGAGATGACCGACTTCCTCTCGGCCAACCCCGGCATGGAGTCCCGCTTCAGCCGCACGATCGAGTTCGCCAACTACACCCCCGACGAACTGGTCACCATCGTCCGCGCCCAGTGCGCCAAGCACGACTACCGCCTGGACGACGACGCGGGCGCGGCCCTGCTCAAGTACTTCGACGAGATCCCCAAGGACGGCACCTTCGGCAACGGCCGCACCGCCCGCCGGGTCTTCGAGCGGATGACCGACCGCCAGGCTTCCCGCCTGGCAGGCGACCCCGACGCCAACGCCGCCGACCTCACCCTGCTCACCCAGGACGACCTGGCCACCGCCCGCTGATCCGACCGCCACCTGAGCCCGACCGCAGAGCCGGACCGTATGAGCCGGACCACCTGAGCCAGACCACGGAGTGACAGATGCGCGACACCGACCCCCTGGTCGCCGAACCGCACGAGCCCCGCCACCTGCTGATCCGCCTTCGCGACGAGCCCGGCCTCAGCGCGCCGGTCGCGACGGTGGAGCCCCACCAGCTGCTGGTCCTGGCCACGCCGGGTGCGCACGCGTCGCCGTCGCTGGTGGACGAGCTGGTGCAGCGGCTGCGCGGGACGCGGGCGGAGTCGGTGTGGATCGCCGTCGCCGGGCTGGCCTCCGCGGAGCGGGTGCGGCGGATCGCCGACGAACTGGACGTGGAGGTCGTCGCGCCGGACGGCGGGGTCGCCGTCGTGCCGGGGGCGGAGCTGTACGCCGGGGCAGGGGTGGGCGGCACCGGGTGGTACCGGTGCGAACCCGGTCGCGAGCCGGTGTTCCACGGCGCGCGGTTCTCGGCGCCGGAATGGGAGTCGTGGCTGCCCGCGGACGTCGCCGGGACGGTCGGGGTCCCATGCGGTCTGGTGGTCGGCGACGTCCCGGGAGAGCCGGGCGGCTGGGTGGTCGGCGAGGCCAGCGGCGGCGGCGCGTTCGGGGTGCCCGTGAACCGGCGGTTCCCGAAGGTGGTCGTGGGCTCGGCCGTGCCCGCTCCCGAGACGGTGGCCCACGTGCTCGGCGGCCTGCCGGACCGCCCGGTGATGCTCGTGCCCGCCGTGCCCGGTGCGCTGGAGCCCGGCTGGCTCGCGGAGCTGGCCCGCCTGCTGGGGCGCGAGGTGGTGTTCAGCGCTGGGACGCAGGTCCGGGCCCGGTCCGGGGCGGTGTCGACGCTGGTGCCGGACGGCAGGGGCGGTCGGCTCTTCCGGCCGTTCGCCCTGGTGCTGCGGCAGGACCCGGACGGCGGGCCCCAGGAGGTCCTGGACATCGCCGCCGCCCCTCCCGGCTGGGAGCGCGGCGGCCCGCGCGCGTACCGCCGCGACGGCGTCCTCGCCGAGGTGGTCCCCTCTGGCCTCGTCCTGCACTCCGGCGACGCGGATGTGTCTCTTGTGGACGCACCATTCGACCCGGCGGGCTGGACGCTCACCGTGGGCGCGCCGGGCGGCGTGATCGCCCTTCCCGCCCTGCAAGCGGCCGAACAGCTCCTCGCCGACCTGCCCGCCGAACAGCGCGCGGCCGTCACCGTCCGCTTGGCGGGCACCGCCGACGCCGACGCCGCCCGCGCCCTCGACCCCACCCCGCGCGCCCACGCTCCCCAGCCCCCCGTCACGACGACCCCGCCGCGCCCCTCCGCACCGCCGCCGGTGCCCACGTCCACGCCGCAGAAGCCAGAGCCGCCTGTGCTTCCGCCCGTGGTGTCCGCCTCGCCGCCACCGGTGGTCCCACCCGTGCAGCCGGCAACCGAGCCTCCCGTGACAGCGCCGCCGGTGACAGCGCCGCCGGTGACAGCGCCGCCGGTGACAGCGCCGCCGGTGACAGCGCCACCCGTCGAGCCGCCCGTGGTCGAGGCTCCCACACCTGTCGTCGCGACCACCTCCGCGCCGCCGCGCACGACCAGCGCGCCCGCCGCCCAGGGCACGTCCGACCCCGCTCCTCCGAAGCGGGAGATCCCTCCCACGCCCGAGAAGGAGGCCGAGCCCATGCCCGCCGACCTTCCCCGGACGGCGACGTCCGCCCCACCGGTCATGACCACCTCGGGCGCGCCGGTCTCCACCGTCTCCGAGCGCGCGGGCACACCCGCCGCCCCGGTGGAGCGTGCCGATCGGACGATTCGGGCACTGGAGGTGCCCGCGCGGGCCAGCACCGCGGCCGAGCAGCTGCGCTTCACCACCGCGGCCGGGGACTACTTCTCCGAGGCGCTGGCGACCGTCAACGCCGCGATGGCGACCTGGCCCGCGATGCGCGTTGACGAGTCGTCCGGGGTGAAGGCGGACTATGTCGCTGTCTGCCTGTTCCTCGGCAAGGGTGCCGGGGACGCGCTGTCGCTCAACGCGGCGTTGAAGGCAGGCCAGGCGGGCGAGCTGGACGCACAGGTCGCCTGTCTGATGTCGGGCATCCGGCGACTGCCGACGCAGCGGCGGGCCGTGCTGCGGCAGGGGATGGTCGCCGAGTCGCTGGAGCACCGCAGCGCGCCGGGCACGGTGCTGACCGAGCCGGGATTCCTGCCCGCGTCGATCGACCTGGACGTCACGCTGCCCGGGGCCGACCTCGATGTGCTGATCTGGCCCAGCACGGCGCGGCGGACGTCGGAGCTGCTGCTGGGCAGGCCGGTGGACGAGGCGCTGTTCGTGGCGGGGGCGCGGTTCAAGGCGCTGGCGGTGCGGACCGCTGAGGACGAGTCGGAGGAGGAGAAGGAGGTCGCGGCGCCGCGGGTCGCGGTGCTGTACCGCGAGCTGGCACCGGGGGAGGTGCCCACCACCAGCGACCTTGACGAGCGCGACCTGGCCGTGCTGGCGAAGCTGGACGGGGTGCTGGAACGGCGTCACCGCAACGGGTTGCGGGTGGTCGACGATCCGGAGGTGGCGGCCCGGCTGACGACCTCGATGGTGGTCTGGCAGCGCGAGACCGCCACGGCGGTGGCGTCATGAGGTGGGCGGCGGCGGTGCTGGCGGCCGGGCTGCTGACAGCGTTCCCACTGGCAGCGTTCCCCCTGGCGGCGTCCGCGCAGCAGGACACCACCTCGCAGGAGAACCCGCCCACCACCACGCAGGAGCCCGAGCCGTGCCTCCCCGCGCCGCCGAAGGTGGAGCCGTCGGTACCGTGGGGACAGCGCCAGCTCGCGCCGGAGCGGGTATGGCCGCTGACCGACGGGACCGGGATCACCGTCGCGGTGGTCGACACCGGCGTCGACGCCTCCATCCCGCAGTTGCGGGGGGCGGTCCTGCCGGGTGTGGACACCACGCAGGCGGGACCCGCGAACACCGACTGCTTCGGGCACGGGACGTTCGTCGCGGGAATCATCGGGGCCCGTGCGGTGTCGGGGACCGGGTACGTCGGGGTCGCGCCGGGGGTGCGCATTCTGCCGATCCGGTGTGCCACCACCGACGACCCCTCGGTCGCCGGGGCGCTGACGCCTGAGGGAATGGCGGCGGGAATCCGGGCCGCGGTGGACGGCGGGGCCCGAGTGATCAACGTGTCGGCGAGCACGACGGAGCGGAACGCGGCACTCGCGGATGCTGTGGCGTACGCGGAGAAGAAGGACGTTGTCGTCGTCGCGTCGGCGGCCAACAGTGCTGAGCAAGGGGAGTCGGTGACCTATCCGGCCGCGTATCCGTCGGTGATCGCCGTGGGGGCGGTGGACGAGGCCGGGAAGCACGCGCAGTTCTCGCAGACCGGGCAGTTCGTGTCGTTGGTGGCTCCCGGGGTGGATGTGGTGGGGTTGGGGCCTGGTGGGGGTGGGCATTGGACTGGCAGCGGGACGAGTTACTCGGCGCCGTTCGTGACCGGGGTTGTGGCGTTGGTCCGGGCTTACCGGCCCGGGTTGTCGGCTGCTGAGGTGAAGGCTCGGTTGTTGGCCACCGCTAGTCATCCCGCGGTGCGGCTGCCTGATCCGGCGTTGGGGTGGGGGATGGTAGATCCGCTGGCTGCTGTGACGATGGAGCTTCCGGGCGAGGGGTCCGTGGTGTTGCCGCCTGATGCTGTGGCTGCTCCGGTGGTTGTGGTGGATGAGGTGGGGGGTGTGGTGGCTGTGGCCGGGTTGGTGGGGGGTGTGGTTGTGGTGTTGTTTCTGGGGGTGGTGTTGCGGGTTGGGGGTCGGGGGAGGAGGAGGGGGTTTCGGGCTGCTCGGGTGGTTGAGGTTCGGGAGTAGGGTTCCCGCTTGCCGGCGTTGGGCGGTCGGGGTCCGATGGGGTGGATTCGCTTCGGCGGGGCCCCTATGAAGAATCGCCGCTGCGTGAGACGCGGCGTGGGATCGGCAAGCCGGTCTCACGCACGCCAGTTCAGCGGCGATTCTTCTCCCCCGCCGAAGCGAATCCACCCCATCGGACACCTCTCGCCGGTGAGCACACCCGCTTGACCTCGTCTCTGTCTCTCCCGCGTGCCTGCTTCGTGTCTTTCGGTCAGCCGCCTTGCTGCCTGTCTTTGGCGTTGGCACTTCGCTAGCCTGTCCGGTTCCCTTGCCTCCTTGCCTCCTTGCCTCCTTGCCTCCTTGCCTCCTTGCCTCCTTGCCTCCTTGCCTCCTTGCCTCCTTGCCTCCTTGCCTCCTTGCCTCCTTGCCTCCTTGCCTCCTTGCCTCCTTGCCCCGACCGGAAACGAACCGTGGCCCGTCCCGACTCTCGTCAGGAACGGGCCACAGTCCTCTGCGGATAATCAACCGCCTAGCTGTTCTCCGGCTTCGCGAAGCCCTCCACCAGCGGCGTCTGCACCAACCGCACAGCCCTCCGCCGGTTGATGAACTGCGCCCGCCCCGGCGGCAGCGTCCGAGGCTTGAGGTTGCCCAAGAACGACCCCTCCGTCTTCGGACAGGACAGCAGCACAGCAGGCGTCCCCAGCTCCCACATCCGCCGGACCGCCTGGTTGGACATCGACCGGCTACCTCCAGTCGTGCTGCGGGCGATGATGATGTGGACCCCGATGTCAGCCGCCTGGGGCAGCAGGGGAATGAGCGGATCCAGCGGCCCCGACCCGGAGGCCTCGGCCAACTCGAAGTCATCAATGATGATGTAGAGCCTCCCGCCCTCCCACCAGTCGCGAAGGGGAAGCCGGCCGGGCGTGATCTCAGGGCCGGGGATTCGGCTCTTGAGGACCTGCGTGGCGCCCGCGATCGACTTGGTGAGGGCTTCGGCGCCGACGGCGTACTCCAGTTGGTGGGTGGTGGGGATGGAGTCGTGGAGTTCTCGGCGGAAGTCGCCGAACATCACTCGGGCCTGGTCGTTGGTGTGGTGGGCGGCGACTGAGCGGGCGATGTGGCGTAGGAGGTTGGTTTTGCCGGATTCGGCGTCGCCGTAGATGAGGAGGTGGGGGCTGGCGTCGAAGTCGTGCCAGAGGGGGGCCATTTCGACGTCGTCGATGCCCAGGGGGACGCGCATCTCGGCGGTGGGGCCGGGGGCGGTGGGGGCGGGGAGTTCGCGGGCGGTCAGCAGGTGGGGCAGGAGGCGGACCTTGGGGGCCGCGGGGGCCGTGGGGAGGGCGAGGGATTCGGCCAGTTCGACGGTGGCCTCGGCCAGGTCCTCGGTGTCCGACGAGCCGTCGATGCGGGGCAGGGCGGCCAGGAAGTGCAGGCGGTCGGGGGTGATGCCGCGGCCGGGGATGGCGGGCACGGTGGCGGCGAAGCGGCTGTTGACCTCCGAGTCGACCGGGTCGCCCAGTTTCAGCTCGAAGCGGGTGCCCAGCACGTCGCGCAGCCATGGGCGCATCTCCGACCAGCGGTTCGACGCGATCACCAGGTGGATGCCGAAGCTCAGGCCGCGGGCGGCCAGCTCGGTGAAGCGGTCCTCGATCTCCTCGAAGTCCTGGCGGATCGAGTACCAGCCGTCGACCACCAGGAACACGTCTCCGTACGGGTCGATGTCGTGGTAGCGGCCCGCCCGGCGGGCGCGGCGGTAGGAGGCCATCGAGTCGATGTTGTGGTCGGCGAAGATGGCCTCGCGCTTGGCCATCAGGTTCGTCACCTCCAGCACCGTCCGGGTGACCCGGTCGCGGTCGAGGCGGTTGGCGATCGATCCGACGTGCGGGAGCTTGGCCAGGGCGGTCAGCGTGCCGCCGAAGTCCAGGCAGTAGAACTGGACCTCGGCCGCCGTGTGGGTCAGCGCCAGGCCCGCGATCATCGTGCGCAGCATGGTGCTCTTGCCGCTCTGCGGACCACCCACCACCGCCACGTTGCCCTTGCTGCCGGACAGGTCCGCCAGCAGCAGCTCGCGCTTCTGCTGCGCGGGCAGGTCGATCAGGCCCACCGGGACGGTCAGGTTCGCCGTCTGCAGGTTGCCGACCGGGCGCGGGCCCAGCTCCGGGTCGTCCACCAGCGGGGGCAGCAGCTGGTCCAGCGTCGCCGACTTCTTCAGCGGCGGCAGCCACACCTGGTGCGCGCGCGGCCCGACGTCGCGCAGCTTGGTGATCAGCACGTCCAGCACCGTGTCGGTGCCCTCCGGCTCCTCGACGGGCTCGGGCTCCGGCTCGGGCCGGGCCTGCGGCTCGACGTAG
Organism: Actinokineospora guangxiensis; assembly: GCF_042657845.1. Taxonomy (NCBI): domain Bacteria; kingdom Bacillati; phylum Actinomycetota; class Actinomycetes; order Pseudonocardiales; family Pseudonocardiaceae; genus Actinokineospora; species Actinokineospora guangxiensis. Next base: position 94,734 of record NZ_JBHSKF010000021.1, read on the forward strand.
CCCACGCCGAAGGGCACCACGCGCTGCTCCACCGACTTGTCCACCGGGCCGCGCCGCTTCGGGCGGTACGGCGAGGACGAGTATGCGCCCTTGAAGCGCACCAGCGTCTGGGTGTCCGGGCGCAGGTAGCCGTTGCCGGGGCTGTTGGGCAGCTCGTAGGCGTCCGGCACGCCGATGACGCTGCGGCTCTCCATCGCCGAGAACGTGCGCAGGCCGATCCGGTACGACAGGTGCGTCTCCACCTTGTGGATGCGGCCCTCGTCCAGGCGCTGGGAGGCCAGCAGCAGGTGCACGCCGAGGCTTCGGCCCAGGCGCCCGATCATGGCGAACACGTCGATGAACTCCGGCTTGCTGGAGAGCATCTCGGAGAACTCGTCCACCACGATGAACAGCGCGGGCATCGGCTCCAGCGGCACGCCCTGGGCGCGGGCGGCCTCGTAGTCGCGGCGGGAGGCGTAGTTTCCCGCCGCGCGCAGGTACTCCTGGCGGCGGTTCATCTCGCCGGTCAGCGCGTCCTGCATGCGGTCGACCAGCTCCAGCTCCTCGGACAGGTTCGTGATCACCGCCGAGGTGTGCGGCAGCTGGTCGAAGCCGAGGAACGCCGCGCCGCCCTTGAAGTCCACCAGGACGAAGTTCAGGTCCTCGGAGGAGTGCGTCGCCGCCAGCGCCAGCACCAGCGTGCGCAGCAGCTCGCTCTTGCCGGAGCCGGTCGCCCCGACGCACAGCCCGTGCGGGCCCATGCCGTCCTCGGCGGCCTCCTTGAGGTCCAGCTCCATCGGGGTGCCGTTGCCCGCGATGCCGATCGGCACGCGCAGCCGCCGCTTGGCGGTCATCCGCTCGCGGCGGTAGCGGACCGGGTCGAAGTGGGCGACGTCGCCGAGGCCGAGCAGACCGGCCAGCTCGTAGTCGGCGGCCATCGGCTCATCGTCCTCGGAGACCTCGCCGACCCGGTAGCGGGCCATCGTCCTGGCCAGCGCGGACGCGCCCCGCTCGCTCATCGCGTCCGGCCTGCACAGCGGTTTGCTCGCGGGCCTGCCGAGGCGGTCGAAGGAGACGGTGCTCGCCTGCTCGGCGGTGACCTCCAGGAACAGCACGCCCGGCCGCTGCTGCCAGGGCAGGCTGCCGGAGACGTCGATGACCACCGCGTTGCGGTAGCCCTCGTCGGCGGCGCGGTGGTCGGCGGGGACGCTGACGCCGTCGACGATGAGCACCACGTACGGCTCGGACGCGGTCACCGGCGTGTCGGCCTCGAAGCGGGGCCTGCCGGTGAACGCCGCCCCGCCGAGCAGGGCCTCCACCTCGCCGATCGAGTCGGCCACCAGCCGCCGCGGGCCCGCGGCGTCGCGGGCTTCGAGGTCCTGGTTGTGCGGCAGCCATTTCAGCCAGTCCCAGCGCTGCACCCGGTCGTCCTCGGCGCACAGCGCGATCCGCACGTCGCCGGGCGCGTGCGCGGTGGCGAGCTGGCCCAGCATCGCGCGCACCAGCCCCAGCACGGCGGCGTCGTCGCCGCCGAACTGGATCTGGCCGAACCCGCGCAGGTACACCGCGATCGGGGCGTTCGGCAGCGTCGAGTACGCCCGCAGGAACCGGCGCAGCGCGTGCGCGGCCAGCGGTTCGAGGTCCTCGATCGGCTTGGTGTCCGGCGGCAGCAGCTTCATCGCCGAGCGCTGCGTGCCCACCCCGATGCGGACCTCGCCGAAGTCGTCCTGGGCCGGTCGCCGCTCCCACAGCCGGTAGCCCAGCGCGATCGACCACAGCGCGCGCGGGTCCGGGTGCACCCAGCGCGCGGCCCGCTGCTGGGCGGTCAGCGCCTTGCGGACCCGGCCGCGCAGCTGCGCCAGGTAGCGGATGTAGTCGCGGCGGTGCCCGTGCAGCTTCTGCTTGTGCGTCACCGAGTTGCGCACCATCTGCACCACGAGCATGCCGATGACCGACACCAGCATCATGCCGCCGCCGATGTAGGACATCAGCCCGGAGCCGGGCCGCACGAACATCAGCACCATCGCGATGGAGCCCAGGCCCATCGGGGCGTACATCAGCACCGAGCTGATCCCGCCGCCCTGGTCCTCCGGGACCGCGGGCGGCTCCTGGATCTGGATCTCGTCGCCCGGCACGGCCGGTTTGGGCCGCCGTGCGCGGCGCGCGAACAAGACCGTGCTCATGTCGCTCTCCCTCGGTGAGTGGACTTCCCCCACTTGGCGCGTGCGGGCTCCGCTACAGGGTTCTCGTGCGGCGGCCCCCGTTAGGTTCGCCTTGATTCCGGGAGTGGGCCCGCAGGCAGGAAGGACCTGGTGCCAGATGGAAGAGCAGACACAGCAGCGCACGGCGACGATCGGCACGTCGGCCCGGCTGCGCTTCGTCCTGGGCGGCGGTGTCACCGAGGTCGCGCTGCCGACCGAGGCGACGCTGACCGACCTGCTGCCCGCCGTGCTGCCCCAGTTCGGGGCCGACTGGGTCGAGCAGGGCGCCGACCACGAGGGCTGGGTCGTGCAGCGCGTCGGCGACGCCCCGCTGGACGAGGACCGCACCCTGGCCGAGCTGAACCTGCTCGACGGGGAGACGCTGTACCTGCGCCCGCGCGCCGACCAGCTCGCCCCGATCGACTACGACGACCTGGTCGACGGCGTCGGCGAGCAGGTCCGCGAGCACCCGGGCGCCTGGCGGCCCCAGCACACCCGGTGGATGTTCCGGGTGGGCAGCGCGGCCACCCTGCTCTTCGGCCTGGCCCTGCTGCCCGGCGTCGGCGCGGTCGGCCTGCAGGCGACGATCGCGCTGGCCTGCGCGGTGCTGCTGCTCGGCGGCAGCGCCCTGGCCGCGCGCGGCGCCACCGACCCGCACGCCGCGACGATCCTGGCGGGCACCGCGGTCTGCTACGCCGCCGTCGGCGGGGTGCTGCTGGTGCACGCGATCGCCCCGCTGGCGTCCTTCCCCGTCGAGGTCGCGGTCGCGGTGACGGCGGCGTTCCTGGCGCTGTGCGCGGGCGGGTTCCTGGTGGCCGACGCGGCACTGCTGTTCACCGGCGCGATCCTGTTCGTGCTGGCGATCGGGGTCACCGCGCTGATCGCGATCGTCGCCGACCTGGCCGTGCCGCAGGCGGTGGGGATCGGGCTGTCGGTGTGCCTGATCGTCGGCGTGTTCCTGCCCGCCACCGCCTTCCGGCTCTCCGGGCTGACCCTGCCGATGCTGCCCTCGGACGCCCCCGAGCTGGACGAGGACATCGACCCGGTCCCGGCCAGGATGGTCGTGGAGCGCGGCACCGCCACCGTCGGCTACTCCACCGCCCTGCACGTGGGCCTCGGCGCGGCGCTGTCGGTGCTGCTTCCGCTGCTGGTCTTCGGCGGCACCGGCTGGACGATGACGCTGTCGCTGGTCGTGGCGTTCCTGCTGCTGCTGCGCACCCGCCACCCCAGCGGCGTCGTGCAGCGCTGGGCGATCCTGACCCCCGCCGTCGTCACCGTCATCGCCAACCTCGCGCAGATCGCGGAGGAGCGCACCGAGGGCGGGCGGCTGCTCGCGGTGTTCCTGCCGCTGCTCGGCGTCGGCGCCGTCCTGCTGCTGTTCAGCAGGATGATGCCCGGCAAGCGGCAGAAGCCGTACTGGGGCCGCGCCGTGGAGATCCTGGAGTCGCTCACCGCCGTCGCGGTGATCCCGATCCTGCTGCAGGTCCTGGGCGTGTACGCCTGGATGCGCGGATTGGCGGGCTGAGAGATGCAGTCGCGCCGGGATCAGGTACAGGCCTACTTCTTCGTGGTCGGCAGGCTCGTGGCCGCCGTCGTGCACGGCAAGCCCGATGTGCTCCAGCAGCCCAACAAGCGGCTGAACACCGGGACGTTCCTCGGCGTGGTCGTCGGGGCCGTCCTCATGGGCATCTTCGGCATCTACGGCCTCTTCGTGCCCGGTGGCGACACGTCCTGGCGGCACGCGGGGGCCATCGTCATGAACGAGGACTCCGGCGCGCGCTACGTCTTCCTCGACGGCCAGCTGCGCCCGGTGCTCAACTACTCCTCGGCCCGCCTGGCCGCGGGCGGCGCGGGCGGCGGCAAGATCTTCGAGGTCTCGCAGAAGTCGCTGGACGGGACCCCGGTCGGCCAGCCCATCGGCATCCCCGACGCCCCCGACGCGCTGCCCGGGGCGAAGGCGCTCGACACCGGCCCGTGGACGGTCTGCGCGCAGCCCCCGGGCACCGGTCCCCAGGCCGGCGGGCCGTCCTCGACGCTGCTGGTCGGGCAGGCCCCCGCGCTGGATCCAGCCGGGCAGCGCGCGCTGCTGGTGCGCGCCCCCGACGGCACCGACTTCCTCGTGTGGCAGGGCGTGCGGCACCGCATCCCGGGCCGCACCGAGGCCACCGCGCTCGGCTACAGCGGCGTGGACCCGCTGGCGGTCACCACCGCGTGGCTCAACCCGATCCCGCAGGGCCCGGACCTGGCCGTGCGCGCCCCCAGCGGGGTCGGCACGGCGGGGCCGAGGATCGACGGCGGGCCGAGCACCGTCGGCCAGGTGTACCTGGTCCGCAACCCCGCCATCGGCACCGACCAGCTCTACCTCGTGCGCTCCGACGGCGTCGCCCCGCTCTCCCCGACGACCGCGGCGCTCCTGCTGGCCGCGCCGTTCACCAAACAGGCCTATCCGGGCACAGCGGTCACCCCGATCGAGGTCGGCCCCGGCGCGCTGACCGGCGTCCCCGCCTCGGGAGGCGACCCCGACCTGGTCGGCACCCTGCCCAGGACGCCGCCGGAGATCCTGCAGCCGAGCGCCGACACCGCGCTGTGCGTCGCCTTCACCCCGGACGGGGAAGCCGGGATGCGCGCCGCGGCGGGCGTGCTGCCCGCCTCCGTCCACACCGACTCGATGCCGGTCGCCGCGCACCAGGCGGGCGTGACCGCCGACCGGGTGGCGATCCCGGCGGGCGGCGGCGTGCTCGTGCGCGAGCAGTCCACACCGGACATCGCGATGACCACGGTGTACCTCATCACCGAGACCGGGATGAAGTACCCGCTGGCGGGCGCGGACGTCGTCAAGGCGCTCGGCTACACCGAGCAGACCGCCGTGGCCATGCCCGCGGCCATGCTCGACCTGCTGCCGACCGGGCCGCTGCTCAGCCAGGAAGGCGCGCTGAGCGTGCAGGCCCCCGCCCCCTGAGGCTCATGAGGGGAACTCCGCTTCCTTCCCCTCCCGGCTCCCGGACCCGCCCGCCGCCGAGCCGCCCGACCTAGCGTTGGGGTAGCTCGGAGACCTGGGCTTTGACAGGAAGACAACGACAGGAGACCCGCGATGTCGCGCTCAACCCAGCTCGACCCCGTCGAGATCCACAAGCAGGCAAGCAACCACGACCAGACCCGCGAGAACATCGTCGGGCAGCTCGACCAGCTCAAGGTCGACGTGCAGAACGTCCTGCAGGCCAGCGGCAGCGCGGCGACCCGGGCGCTGAGCACCAGCACCGACTCGTGGGTCGAGTCGGTCAAGAAGACGGTGATCTCGCACATGGAGGCCATGGCGCAGAACATCCGCCGCGAGGCCGACGGCCAGGAGGCCACGGACGAGAGCCTCAACAGCCAGATCATGAACATCCCGATCGAGACCGGCAACTTCCTGGGCGGCAGGTAACCCCTCCGCTCCTCACGACCCCCTCACGGCGAACTGGAGACAGCGATGATCAGGTACGACTACGAGGCCATCGACGTGGCGATCTCGATGATGCAGAAGAAGGCGCAGGAGATCGCCAACCAGACCGACGAGCAGCAGCAGCAGGTCAAGGCGATCATGGTCGGCTGGGAGGGCTCCACCGCGCTCGCCTACAACGCCCTGTGCGACGACCTGGAGAAGGACCTGCGCGAGAACGTCGGCATCCTGGAGCAGCTGAAGGCCACCTTCCAGCAGGGCGCCAACGACATGCAGGACATGGACGCGCGCGGCGGCAAGAACGTCTACAGCTGAGACCTGCGGTGCGCGTGCCGGGCGCGCCGCCGTCCGGCACGCACCCGCAGGACACCGATCCGTCCACAGGAGGCACGAGATGACCGGGACGAACCTCAACGTCGAAGCCGTCAAGGGCTCGGCGGCCAACATCGGGCGGATCATGGACGACATGTCCGCCTTCACCGAGCTGCGGGCCGCCTGGCCCGCGCTGGGCGACTTCGACCTCGCCCAGCAGCTCCAGGCCATCGTGGACGACCGCCGCACCGGCGTCATCGTGCACGCCGAGCAGCTGCGGACCTCGCTGACCGAGATCGCCAAGGCGCTGCACAAGGTCGCCACCGACGTCGAGAACACCGACGAGGGCACCGCCGAGAAGATCCGCGCGGTCGTGGCGGGCCTGCGCGTGCGCGTGCAGGAGGACCTCGCCCAGCTCGACGGGCAGCGGGTGTGACGTGGCGGCCACCGAGTACGACAAGGAGGCCATCGAGGCCGCGGCGAACAAGCTGGGCACGCTGCTGGACGACATGGACGACTTCAACGAGCTGAAGCCGCACTGGCCCAACGCGGGCAAGTTCCCGCTGGCGCAGTGGCTGGAGCGCATCGTCGACGACCGCCGCAACGCGATCGTCGCCCATGCCGAGCACCTGAGGTTGACGCTGGAGAGCTCGCAGACCTCGCTGCTGCAGATCGCCGAGGACTTCGACAACCTCGACGGCGGCAACGCCGAGAAGATCAAGGGTGTGCTCGACAAGCTGACCACGCGCATCCAGGGCGAATGGGACACCTGGGACAGCAACACCGAGAAGGACCACCGCAACTACACCCCGCGCGGCGACGGCAACGCCACCGACGGCGACGGCTACAACGACGACCTGAACGACCCGCTCAAGTACTGACCGGCCACGAGCCCGCCCGTACCCATCGACAAGGTTGGAAACATGGCTGCGATCCCGGATGTCGGTATCTACAACGCCTCAGCGCCGCACATGCCCGTCTCGGCCTATGACACCCTTGAGAAGCTGATCGATGTCACGGCGGGTCTGATCACCCAGGACGGCGGCGGGCAGTCCAGCGACTCCGGCAACCACACGGCGGAGGCGTGGTACCGGCTACAGACCCAGGTCGACGCCGCGACCAAGCGCCTCGGCGAGGTCAACGACGCGATAGCCAAAGAGGTCAAGGTCCTCGCCGACAACCTCAAGGGCGTCGCGGGCGACGCCTACAACGGCTTCCTCCGCGAGGTGCTCACCGAGAGCCAGGAGCTGTACAACACCCTGCACGCCAAGCAGTTCGGCACCAAGGTCGGCGACATCGGCCACTGCATCCAGTGGTTCGCCACCGAGTGGTGGCGCATCATCGAGGAGTCCGAGGCCAACCGCAAGGACGCCGAGGTCAAGGTGGTCGCCCTCGCCGCGGCAGAGCAGGAGCGCATCCAGACCGTCGAGGACGCCCAGACCGTCATCGACAACCTCAACACGAGGATGGACCAGGTCAACGACGCCGCGGAGAAGGCGCTCATCACCAGCCTCCAAGAGCTGCTGGGCGAGATGGTCCGGCAGTACAACGCCCGCGGCCAAGACCTGGCCCCGCTCTACATCGCCGGCGGCGACCAGCCGTCCAGTGGCGGGGACAACAACAATAACAACAACAACAACTCGAACAACGACGACGAGAACCAGTACAACCCGCCGGACACCGACGAGCAGCAGCAGAACGTCCCGGCCAACTTCAACGCGGGCAGGCTGGCCGAGGCGGCGATGGGCACGCCGGGCCAGGAGTTGATGTCCGGCCAGACCGCGGGCGTCGACCCCCTGGGCGCTGCGGGCGGTGGGACTGGCGGTGGGACTGGCGGGGGCACGGGCGGGGCGGCCGACGCGGCGAAGAAGGCCGCGATGGACGCCATCGACGGGGTCAAGGCCAAGACCACCGACCCGGAGGCCCAAGCCGCCCTGGACGAGGCGAAGGACGCCGTCGGCAAAGCGCTCGACGGTGTGGGCGGTGGCACCGGGGGCGGCACCGGCGGTGGCTCAGGCGGCGGAGTCCCCGGCGCGGGCGGGGCGCTCGACGCGGCCAAGGACGCGGCGAACAAGGCCATCGACGGCATCAAGGGCGGCACCACCGACCCGGAGGCCCAGAAGGCGCTGGACGACGCGAAGAAGGCCGTGGGCGACGCGCTCGACGGCCTGGGCGGCTCGGGCGGTGGGCTCGGCGGCGGCATGGGCGGCGGCACCGGCGGCGGTTCCGGCGGCGGCTCGCCGAAGTCCAAGGCGCTGGACGACGCCAAGAAGGCGGCCATGGACGCCATCGACGGAATCGCCGACAAGACCGACGACCCGGAGGCCGACAAGGCGCTCGAAGACGCCAAGAAGGCTGTCGGCGACGCCCTCGACGGTCTGGACACCGACGCCCAGAGCGCGCTGGACGAGGCCAAGCAGGCCTCCGACAAGGCCTTCGACGACCTCAAGGCCAAGACCGACGACCCCGAGGCCAAGCAGGCCCTCGAAGACGCCAAGAAGGCCGCGGGCGAGGCGATCGGCAACATCAAGCCCGACGGCGGCGGCGCGGAGTCGGCCCTGCAGAAGGCGGGCGAGGCGGCCAACAAGGCGCTGGAGGACGCGCTCGGCAAGACCACCGACCCCGAGGCGCGCAAGGCGCTCGAAGACGCCAAGAAGGCCGTCGGCGACGCCATCGGCGACATCGACCCGGAGAAGGCAGGGCTGCTCGGCGACGCCAAGGACAAGGCGCTCGACGCCATCGACGGCATCGGCGACAAGACCGACGACCCCGAGGCGCAGAAGGCGCTGGACGACGCCAAGGACGCCGTCGGCAAGGCGATCGACGCCATCGGCGCGGGCGGCGACGGACCGGCGGGCGACGCGCTCAAGTCGGCGGGAGCCGAGGCGAGCAAGGCGCTGGACGAGGCCATCGCCAAGACCACCGACCCCGAGGCCAAGAAGGCACTTGAGGACGCGAAGAAGGCCGTCGGCGAGGCGATCTCCGGCATCACCCCGACCAAGAGCGACCTGCCGTCGACCGTCTCCGGCGGCCCCGGCTCGATGGACCCGGAGGCCAAGGCCGCGCTCGGCGAGGCCAAGCAGACGATCGGCAAGACCCTGGACGACCTCATCGCCAAGGAGAACGACCCCGAGGCCAAGCAGGCGCTGCGCGACGCCAAGGACGCCGTCGGCAAGGCCATCGACGGGATCAAGGCGCCCGGTGCCGAGCTGAAGGACTTCCTCGGCGGCGGGGGCAGCGGTGGCGGGTCCGGTGGCGGCTCGGGTGGCGGCGTCGGCGGGCTCGGCAGCGGCGGCGGCGTCGGGGGCATCGGCGGTGGTGGAGCGGGCGAGGCGGTGCCCCGCGCGCAGTTCGACACCGACGTCGCCCAGCAGCGCGGCCTGAGCACCACCGGCGGCGTGCAGACCGTGTCCGGCACCCCGCAGGGCGCGGCGTTCCCCGGCTCCTCCGGCGGCATGCCCATGGGCGGGATGCCGATGGGCGGCATGCCGATGGGGATGGGCGGCATGGGGGGCATGGGCGGCGGCCAGCAGGGCAGCGAGCGCGAGCCGCAGATCTGGCTGCAGGCCGACAAGGACGCCTGGAGCGACGACCCGGACGCCCAGGACGACGCCGTCCTCGGCCGCACGACGAGGACCTGACCCATGGGGGACAGCCCGCCCAACCCGCAGCCGATCCCCGACGACCCGTGGCTGGAAGGACTCACCTTCGAGCAGGTCGCCCAGCTGGTCACCGGCGTCGACCCGGAGGTGTTCCACCGCCGCGCCGCCGCCTTCGACCAGGCGGGCGCCCGGATGCAGGACGCCCTCGACCAGGTGCGGCGCGAGATGAACGCCGTGCGCGAGGTGTGGACCGGCCGGGCCGCCGACGACTTCGACGCCGTCGTGCGCGAGGTGACCGCCAAGGTCAGCGGGGCGCTGCAGCACCTGCACAGCCCCGGCTACGGCGCGACGCTGCGCGCGGCGGCCGACCGCCTCGCCGACCACCAGCGGCGCTTGCGCGACCTGCAGGGCCAGAAGGCGCAGCTGGAGAGCGCGCCGCCGGTGGCGGGCGGACCCTCACCCGAGGAGACGGCCAAGCTGACCGGGGACTCGGCCAAGCAGGTCCTGCGCGACCTGCGCATGGCGTACTGGGAGGTCGGCAACGCGATGCCGGTCCTGCCCTACAAAGCGCCGCAGGTGGTGGCCGACACGACCGTCGTGGACAAGGCGCAGGTCATCGCCAACGGCGGCAACCAGCCCGTGGTGCGCGCGGCGGTCACCGATCCGCTGGCGGGCGGGCCCTTGGGCGCGCCCGGCCAGTTCGTCGGGACGCGCCTGCCCGGCGGCGGGTTCGGCGGCTTCGGCGACGGCGGCCAGGCGGGCGGGTTCATCGGGTCGGGCGGGTCAGGGGGCTCCGGCGGGTCGGGCGGCTTCGGCGGTTCGGGGGGCTCGGGAGGGTTCGGCGGGCAGAACGGGGGCGGGCACGACTCGTCCGTGCTGGGCCGCGGCGACCCGTCCGGGCCGGGCTGGGCGCCGATCGGGCCGGGCGCGGTGTTCGCCGCCAACCAGGTCGACCCGACCGGGAACGCGGTCATCGGGCAGCGGTGCGCCCCGGCCGCTCCCCGCGACCAGCTCGGGCAGCTCGGGCAGCGCGGCTCCGGGCTGGACATGGCCCCGCACGGGGTGCTGGGCAGGCCGGAGGCGCGCGGGGGAGCCGACCCCGGGGCCAAGGGCGGGCCCGGGTCGAAGGCGGGCAAGGACGGCAAGGACACCCGCGAGAGCCTGGACCTGCGCCGCGACGTCATCGAGGACGCGCTGGAGCAGGACGCGCGGACGCTGCCGGAGACGGTCTCGGGTGGGACCAGGCCCGTCGAGCGGGGCACGGACGGCGAGGACGCCGCGATCGGCGGGAAGGCCGACGGCCGGGAGATCGGGTCGGCGGTGCCGACGGAGATCGAGGGCAAGCCGGTCGAGGAGAAGCCCATCCGGACGGCGGTCGACCCGCCGCCGGTGGTGGCCGCGAAGGCCGGGGAGGTGGCCGCCCAGATCGCGGCGACCTCGGGGCACCCGGTCGTCGCGGGCCAGGACGGGTCGGGCCAGGACGAGAACCAGGGGTTCGCCAAGCGGCCCCTCGGCGGCGGGCTGGATGTCGCGGGCGCGCTGCCCAAGCCGCTGCCGGACGTGGGCGGTGTCATCGCGGCCTCGTCATCCGGGTCGGCCGGGGGAGTGGTGCAGGCGTTCTCCCCCGAGCTGCGCGCCGGGCCGGAGGGGCTGCGGGTGCCGGGCGAGGTCGTCGCCGGGCCCGTGGCGCCGGGACCGGTCGGCACGGCGGCGTCCGCGCCCATGGGCGGGATGCCGATGGGGCCGATGATGATGGGCGGAATGGGGATGGGCGGCATGGGCGGTGGGTCCCAGCAGGGCGGCCGGATGTCCGCGGTGCCCAACGAGTTCCGGCCCGAGCTGTGGGACCCGGTGACCGGCGAGCCGCTGGCCGTCGGCAGGCGTGAACCCCAGCGCGACCCGGAGCCGTGTGAGTCCCAGCAGCGGAAGCTGTCCAAGGACGAGGTCCAGGCGCGGCTCGCCGAGAAGTTCGCCGAGCTGGACCGGTTGACGGGGCGCAAGACCTGACGAGGGGAATGGCCATGGCCGACTGGAACTCCGCGGACCCCGCCCAGGCGGCGGAAGACGCCTTCGCGAGCCTGGAGCGGGAGACCCGCAAGCTGGCCGACCTGGGCAAGCACTGGGACGAGGCCGCCACCGTGGTGCGGGCCAAGGACCACTCGCTGGAGATGACCTTCGACGGCCGCGGCGAGCTGGTCGACCTCACCTTCAACGCGGCCAAGTACCGGGCCATGCCGCCCGCCCAGCTGGCCGCGGTGATCATCGAGACGCTGCGGGCGGGCCGGGAGCAGGCGCAGCAGAAGATGGCCGAGCTGATGGGCGTCGGCGACATCCCCGGCCTCGACCTCGACGGGCTCGTCAGCGGCCAGGTGCGGCCCGACGAGATGCTCAGCGCCCTCATCGGCCCGATGTTCCAGACCCTGGGCGACTTCGGCATCGACGACCCGCGCCCGACCAAGCGAGAGGAACGCCGCAATGGCTAAGGACTTCTACCTCGACGGCCAGGAGTTCGGCGTGGTCACCGGCGACCTGCGCCGCACCGGCTCGAACCTCGGGGACGACCAGGCGCGCCTCACCACCACGCTCAGCCAGTACACCGGCTGCTGGGGCGACGACGAGATCGGCAAGGCGTTCGAGACCAACTACTGGGGCAACTCGGAGAAGGTCCGCCTCGGCAGCGGCACCGCGGCCGAGGGGATCGTCAACACCGCGGACAGCGCGAAGAAGACCGGTGAGGTCCTGACGAGCGTCGATGAGGAGACCGCTCGCCGCCTGGACCTGGAAACCACCGCAGAGTGATCGTGGCAGTGCACTCGCCAGTCGGCCATGGGAAGGAGGTGTTGTGAGAGATGGCTGACGGCGAGGGCGTGACCGGCGCGGGGTCGCACATGACGACCGAGCTGCCCGCCGGTCTGCAGAAGTTCTTCAAGGTCACCCTGGGCATGACCTGGCCGGAGGGCAGCGAGGGCGGCCTCAAGGCGATGTCGCAGGCGTGGCTGGACTTCCAGGACTCGGCGGGCCTGCGGGCGGGCGAGATCGAGGCGCTGATCCCCCGGCTGAACCAGGCCATGCAGGGCGTGACCGCCGACGCGCTGGCCGACTACCTCAAGGAGGTCGGCGTCGGCCTGCGCGAGGTCGAGACCGCGGCGGGCGAGTTCGCGAAGATGACCAAGACCGCCGCCGCGGACATCCAAAAGGGCAAGATCATGCTCATCGCCATGGCGGCGATGGTCCTGGCCACGGTGATCTCCCTCATCGCCTCCCTCTTCGGCGCCTTCGCCGTCCCCGGCGCGCTGGCGGCGGGCCGCATCGCCCTCGGCGAGATCTGGAAGGCCATCGTCAAGAAGATCACCCAGCTGACCTGGCAGAAGGCGGCCGAGTTCGCCGCCAAGCTGACCTGGACGATGGGCAAGTACGCCGCGGGCGGCGCGGCGTTCATGGGCGGCCTGGACCTGAGCATCCAGGGAATCCAGATCGCCTTCGACGGCAAGGACGGCGTCAGCGGCCGCGACGAGATCGACTGGGAGTCCATCAAGGGCTCGGTCGTCGGCGGCGCGATCGGCGGCGCGGCATTCGGAGCGTTCCACGGCATCGGCAAGGGCATCGCGGGCATCGGGAAGAACGTCAAGCCACCGGGCTGGGTGCGCGGCGTCGGCCAGATCGGCTACGCGGGCGGCCAGATGGGCATGGTCGCGGGCAGCAACCCCTTCGTCAACATGGCCACCGGCAACGACGACGAGATCTGGGCGGGCATCCTCGGCGGCGCGTCGGGCTACCACGGCAGCAAGGGCATGTCCGCCAGGGTGGACCAGGCCGTGGGCAACTTCACCAAGGATGTCGCCGGACGTTTCGGGATGAAGTTCGACACGCCAACCCTTCCCGTCGACCCGGAGAAGCAGGCCCTGCTGGGAGACAACGACTCATCACGGTCTACATCTGACGGTGATTCGGTCTACGGCGACGGTGATTCGATCCGGTCTACTTCGGACGGCGACTCGGTGTTCAACGAGCCGCTGGTGATTCCGGACGGGCCGCTGGAGACCAGTGGCGGGTACTCGGGGGGCGGGCAGCCCATCGGTGTGGGGGAGGGGCGGTTCGGGAGTCTGTTCAGCGGTGGGCAGGATGGGGTGCGGACCACATCGGACGGGACATCGGGCGGGACGTCGGGCGATGGCTCGCCGGTGGTGACGGAGTCCGGGGGTCGTGAGGGCGGCCGGGAATCGGGTGGACAGCGGGGTGAAGGCTCGGAGCAGCGCGGCACCGATTCGCGTGGCGATTCGCGCGGCACTGATTCGCGCGGCACTGATTCGCGCGGCCTCGATTCGCGCGGCACTGATTCGCGCGGCCTCGATTCGCGCGGCGACTTCGACGGCACGGCCAGTCGCCAGGGCGAGGGCGGCTTCGGCCAGCGCGAAGGCCAGATCGGATCGGACTCCCGCATCACCACCGACGACTCCACCCAGCAGCACACAAACCCGTGGACCGCCAACCAGACCCCCACCACGGTGCAAGGCGGCCCCGTCCCGACCCAACTGGGACAAGGCGGCCTCGGTGGCGGTATGCAGTCCGCCCCACTAGGCGGCAACTCGACCCAGTCGGGTCCGCAGGCAGTCCAGGGCGGGCAGAACTCGCAGCCGCCGACCCAACAGTCGGGCCTACAAACCAGCACGCAGCCGAGCACCCAGATCGGCCAGCCGAACACCCAGCCTGGCCAGTTGGGGACGCAGTCGGGCCAGCCGAACACCCAGCCTGGTCAGCTGGGCACCCAGTCTGGTCAGCCGGGCACTCAGACCGGTCAGCCTGCTCAGCCGGGTACCCAGTCTGGTCAGCCGGTCACGCAGTCGGGCCAGCCGAACACCCAGACTGGTCAGTCAGGCCAGCCGGGCACTCAGTCGGGCCAACCGGGCACCCCAACGGGCCAGCCGGGCGCGCAGTCTGGCCAGCCTCTCAACCAGTCCGCTCAGCCGAGTACCCAGTCGGGTCAGCCGAACTCCCAGCAGAGCAACCAGTCCGCCACGGGAGGTGGCTCCAAGGGCGCTCCGGTGGTGACGGAGTCCGGCCCCCAGACCACCACCGGCACCCGAGGCCAGTCCCTCCTGGACACCCCCGTCCCCGAACTCCGCACCCCCGCCCTGGCCGACACCCACACCTCCACCCCCCAGCCCAAACCCACCCTCTCCATCGACACCTCAGTCGCCACCCGCACCACCGACCCCGTGAGCCCACTAACCCCCACCGACGCCCAGTCCCGCCCGACCGGCCCGGTAAGCCCCATCAGCCCCGTCACCCCCTTCCCCCAGACAAGCACGCAAACCACCCCCGCCCCCTTCACCCAGACAGGCGCCCAACCTCTCCCCCATCAACCAGGTCCTCTCCCCGCTGGGCATCCA
>NZ_JBHSKF010000022.1:0-101826 GCF_042657845.1 Actinokineospora guangxiensis
CATCGCCGCGGTGGTCGTCGTGGTCATCGGGGCCATCGCCGTCGTGGTCGTGGCCTGGCCACCCGGGGCGGCCGCGTCGTCGCTGCCACAAGCAGACAGAACCAGGGCCATCGCACCGATGCTGCCCGCGACGACGGCATTGCGAACAGAGGACTTCATCGTGTTCTCACTCCAGTGGTTCGGGTTACCGGCGTCCGCCGCTCCCCTGTGGACCTTGCCTTCGGAAGTGGATTCGCCGCCGGGGTCCGGGGTGGATTGGTGAGAATCCGGGGAATCTTTCCGGAATCGCGTCGCCGCTGGTCAGCGCGGGTTCGGTTCACCCGATCGAAGGAACGTCTAGCTCAACGCTCCGGCACCTGCCCCGCTCGGTCGACGTGCTCGCACGCCTTGCCGAGCACATAGACCAAGCCGTCGGCCACGAGCACGGAGTTGCGGAAGTGCTCGGCCGCCGCCATCGCCGCCAGCTCGACCAACTCGTCCGGGTTCTCCCCGACCGCCTCCGCCGACCCGTGCGGATCGATGCGGTCGGCCAGGTGGGAGAACAGCTGCCGGGCGGAGGAGGCCGCGCCGCGCAGGGCGGAGACGGTCGCGACGATGTGGTCGGTGTCCGGCAGCGCGCGCTCCGGCGCGATCAGCGCGGCGTGGTGGCACCACCGCAGGAGCTCGGCCGCCACCCTCGCCGCCGACAGCACCCGGTCGGCGTCGTGGTGCGGGTGCGCCCAGCCGGACTCCCTGACGAAGCGCTCCGCGGAGAACGCGGCGTCGGCTGGGTGCGACTCGGGCTGCTGCGCGGTCACCGGCGGGCTCCCCTGATCGGCTGACGTGCTCCCGTTCCGCATTCGTCGCCGACGTGCTCGCGGACTGGCCGGAGTCCGCGGGCGCTCAGCCGCCGGAGTGGGCGGCCCGGCCCGGGGTGTGGCCGTACTCCTCGGCGTAGGCGGCGACGAAGGCCGACGGGCCCGCGCAGCGGTGGGGCGGGCGATGGAGGCCAGCAGGCGGGCGGCGTCCCGGGAGATCGACACCGCGCCCGCGCGCAGGTCGGCGAGCGCGGGCGGGACCTCGCGCAGGCACACCCGGTAGACGGTGTCCCCGCCGGGGGTGTCGAGGGCGTAGCCGTACTCCTCCGGGCCCGGGCCGAGGTGGCCTCTTGGCCGCATGGGCTGCCCTCTCGTCGACATCCACCGGGCCGTCGCGAGGCTAGCCTCATCAGCCTCCTAGCTGCGATGACGGCGTGGCGGCGAACGATATGAACAGAACACCGGGTGGTCGCGACGGCGTGCCTAGCATCACATCCCGCGGTGCGACACGGCATCGGAAGGCCGAGGGAGGTCCTCAGTGGGGACAGCACATCGTCGCCGGTCGCGGCTTCAGGTCGCAGTCGGGCTCCTGGCGGCCTCTGTCGCCACCGCGACGCCCGCCGCCGCCGACAGCGGCCCGGAGCCGTCGGCCTGTCCGGCCGAGATCGCGGTCGCGGCCACCTGCTACACCGGCCAGGACTCCCACGGCGCGCACTACGCGATCGCCATCCCCGAGGACTGGAACCGCTCGCTGGTCGTGCACGCCCACGGCGGGCCCGACCTGACCGACGCCTCCGACCCGGCCCGCGCTCCCGAGGACCTCGCCCGGTGGTCGGTCATGGTCGAGGAGGGCTACGCGTGGGCGGGCTCGGCCTACCGGCGGGGCGGCTACGGCACCCGGATGGGCGCGGCCGACACCGAGACCGTGCGCAGGCTGTTCGTCTCGACGTTCGGCGAGCCTCGGCGCACCTACCTGCACGGGCAGTCCTGGGGCGGCAACGTGGCGGCCAAGGCGGCCGAGATCCACCGCGGCTACGACGGCGTGCTGCTCACCAACGGCGTCCTCGCGGGCGGCTCGCGCGGATACGACTACCGCGTGGACCTGCGCGTGGTCTACCAGCACTACTGCGGCAACCATCCGCGTCCCAGCGAGCCCCAGTACCCGCTGTGGATGGGCCTGCGCGCGGACTCCGCGATGACCCCGGCCGGGCTGCGCGCCCGACTGCGGGAGTGCACCGGCCACGACTCCCCCGCCGAGCGCACCGCCGCCCAGCAGCGCAACCTCACCGACATCCTGGCCGTCACCAAGATCCCGGAGCGCGCGCTGGAGTCGCACCTGCGCTTCGCCACCTTCACCTTCCGCGACATCGTCCACAAGCGACTCGACGGCCGCAACCCGTTCAGCAACCGCGCCGTGCGCTACACCGGCTCGCACGACGACGCCGCCCTCAACGCGGGCGTGGAGCGCTTCAGCGCCGACCCGTCCGCCCGCCGAGACCTGTCCTTCGACAGCGACCCCACCGGCCTGGTCACCGTCCCGGTCCTCACCCTGCACGCCATCGGCGACCCCACCGCCTTCGTCGAGCACGAGTCGGCCTACCGCGCGAGCCTGCGGGGCAGCTTCAGCGGCCACCGCCTGGTGCAGACCTTCACCACCGAGACGGAGCACAGCGCCCTGAGCGACGCCGGGTACGCCACGGCCATGTCGGCGCTCGACAGGTGGGCCGAGAGCGGCCACCGGCCGTCGGCCGCCGCCATCGCCAGGGAGTGCCCGAGGTTCAACGAGGTCTACGGCACCGGCTGCTTCTTCGACCCCGCCTACCGCCCGGCCGACTACTCGGCGAGGGTGTACGCCCGACCGGGTGGCCTGCGCTGGCCCGCGCTGTCCCCGGTCGAGGAGCTGGTGCTGCGGCACCGGCCGGGTGTGGGCATCTCGCCCTGACCTTCCCGGCGTCGCGAGCTGGGGTTCTCCCCCGCCCGGGACTACGGTGAGGAGGTCCGAAGGAGAGCCCGTGTCCGAACCGCCGAAGCACCCGCCCGTCATGTCCGTCGGCGTCGCGGTGGAAGAGGGCTGCGCCGTCGCCGTGGTCGCGGGCGAGATCGACATGGCGACCGCGCCCGAGATGATCGCCGCCGTCCAGGCCGTCATCGAGGACCAGCCCGCCGCGGTGCTGGTCGACCTGGCCGCGGTGACCTTCTTCGCCTCGGCGGGCGTCCACGCGCTCGTGGTCCTGCACGACCTGGCCCAGCGGCACAGCGTGCCCGTCGGCCTGGTGCACAGCGAGATCGTCGGCCACGTCCTCACCATCTCGTCGCTGCCGGAGCTGCTCGACACCTACCCCACCCGGCGGATGGCCCTCGACGCGCTGACCGGCTAGACCGAGTCCCCCAGCTGGTCGCGGCGGCGGGTCAGGGCGGCGATCTCGGCCGCGTTGCCCGCCAGGGCGACGGCCTGGTCGTAGGCCGTCCGCGCCTCCCGGTCCCGCCCGAGCCTGCGCAGCAGGTCGGCGCGGGTCGCGTGGAAGGCGTGGTAGCCGGACAGGGGCGACTCCAGGCCGTCGACGGCTGCCAGCGCCACCTCCGGGCCGTCGAGTTCGGCGACGGCGATCGCCCGGTTGAGGGCCACGACCGGGGACGGGTCGAGGCGGGCCAGGTGGGTGTAGAGGGCCACGACCTGGGACCAGTCGGTGTCGCGCAGGTCGCGGGCCGAGGTGTGGACGGCGTTGATGGCGGCCATGAGCTGGTAGCGGCCGGGGGCCGCCCCGGTGGCCAGGCGTTCGCGCACCAGGCGGTGGCCCTCGGCGACCATGGCCGGGTCCCAGGCGCCGCGGTCCTGCTGGTCGAGGGTGACCAGTTCGCCGTCCGCCGACACGCGGGCGGCGCGGCGGGCCTCGGTGAGCAGCATCAGCGCCAGCAGGCCGGTCGCCTCGCCGTCCTCGGGCAGCAGAGCGCGCAGCAGGCGGGTCAGGCGGATGGCCTCGGCGGTCAGGTCGTGGCGGACGGGCGGGGTGTCGGGGCCGGTGGCCAGGTAGCCCTCGTTGAAGATGAGGAACAGGACGGCCAGCACCCCGGACACGCGGGCGGGCAGGTCCTGCGCCGACGGCACCCGGTAGGGGATGCGGGCCGCTGTGATCTTCGCCTTGGCGCGGGTGATCCGCCTGCCCATGGCCGCCTCCCCGACGAGGAAGGCGCGGGCGATCTCGGGCATGGTCAGGCCGCCGACCATGCGCAGCGTGAGCGCCACGCGGGCCTCGACGGCCAGCGCCGGGTGACAGCAGGTGAAGATC
Organism: Actinokineospora guangxiensis; assembly: GCF_042657845.1. Classification (NCBI taxonomy): domain Bacteria; kingdom Bacillati; phylum Actinomycetota; class Actinomycetes; order Pseudonocardiales; family Pseudonocardiaceae; genus Actinokineospora; species Actinokineospora guangxiensis. The sequence goes on from NZ_JBHSKF010000022.1 coordinate 4,085, forward strand.
AGCCGGAGCCGGTCGTCGTCGACCGCGCCGACGGGCTCGGGCGGGTCGTCGTCGTGGATCATCCGAGCCTCCCTGTGCTTGTCGTCGCGCTTGTTCTCGCGCCGGATGCGGTCGATGGCCTTGCGGGTGGCGGTGGTGCTCAGCCAGGCGCCGGGGTTGGGCGGCACGCCGTCGGCGCCCCACCGCTCGACGGCGGTCGCGAACGCCTCGGCCGCGGCCTCCTCAGCGAGGTCGAGGTCACCGAAGCGCCTGGTCAGGGCGGCGACCACCCGGGCCCACTCCGCGCGGTGGGCCCGGGTGACGGCGGCTTCGGCGGCGCCGCTCACAGGAACGGCCGGACCTCGACGCGCCGGTTGCAGTGCCGCGACCCCTCGGCGGCGAGCGCGATGGCCGCGTCGAGGTCGGGCGCCGACAGGACCCAGAAACCGGCCAGGTACTCCTTGGACTCCAGGAACGGCCCGTCGGTGATCATCGGCTCGGCGCCGCGGTTGTCGATCACGGTCGCGGTGTGCGGGTGGGCCAGGCCGCCGGCGAAGACCCAGTTGCCGTCGGCCTGGAGGCGTTCGTTGAAGGCGGTGATCGCGGCCATCTCCTCCGGGGTGGCCGAGCCGGTCCGGTCATCGATCACGGAGATCAGGTACTGCATGTCGCTCATCCCCCTAGTGTGCGTACCGGGGGCGACCGGCGGGCCGGTAGACCTGCACCGTGACCCCGTTCGCGGCGGCCCGGGACTCGACCAGCTCCAGCGCGGCGTCCGCGCCGTCGGCCGGGAACAGGCGCATGCCCTGGCCGATGACCACCGGGTAGGTGAACAGGGTGATCTCGTCGGCGAGCTGGTTGTCCAGCAGCCAGCGGGCCAGGCTCAGGCTGCCGTGCACCTGCAGCTCGCCCCCCGGCGCGTCCCTCAGCGCCCGGATGGCCTCGACATCGGGGAGAACGGTCGTGCCCGCCCACCCGGGTTCGGCGAGCGCCGTGGACACCACGTACTTGGGCCGCGAGTTCAGCGCGTCGGCGATGAGGCTCGTGCCCGCGTCCGCCACCTGCCCCCACGACCCGGCGAAGACCTCGAAGGTCCACCGGCCGAACAGGAACGCGTCGGCCCGCTGGTAGACCCGGCCCAGCAGCTCCTCGACCTCCGCGTCGAACAGCGGCAGCGCCCAGCCGCCACGGGTGAACCCGTCCCTGCGGTCCTCCTCGGGCCCCCCGAGCCCCTGCATCACGCCGTCGACGGAGACGTTGGTGGTGATCGTCAGCCTCATGGCCTGTCCTTCCGGTCCGAGGAGCCCGTCGCGGACACCTCCCACCCTGCTACGAACGCCTCCCGCCCGATCCGACACCGGACCGCGAAGATTCTCCCGAAAGTCTGTCGGGACCGGACAGCACTCGCCGGCCAGGTGGGCTTCCACCTGGCCGGCGAGTGCTGTTCACGGTGTGGTTACGGCAGGACCCACTTCTGGTTGCCGACGTTGAGGCAGTCCCAGATGTGCAGGGCGGTGCCGTCGGCCGTGCCGGCGTTCATCGCGTCCAGGCAGCGGCCGGACTGGGGGTTGCGCAGCGAGCCGTCGGCCTGGGCGGTCCACTGCTGGGCGCCGGTGCCGTTGCAGGTCCACAGCTGGGTGAGGGTGCCGTTGGCGGTGCCTCCATTGCGGATGTCCAGGCACTTGCCGAGCGCCCGGATCGAGCCGTCGCCGGGCAGGGTCCAGCGCTGGGCGCCGGTGCCGTTGCACGTCCACAGCTGGATCTTGGTGCCGTCGGCGGTGTTCGAGCCGCTGATGTCGACGCACTTGCCGCCGACACCGGTGATCTGGCCGGTGCGGGGACCCGGGCCGGGGCCGCTGCCCAGCTCCTTGACCCGGATGTTGCGGAAGGAGACGTCGTCGCCCGCGCCGTGGTTCTGCAGGCCGATGTGGCCCTGCAGGAGGCTGCGCGCCGGGTCGGTGTTGGTGAAGTCGTTGATCTTGGTGCCGTTGAGGAAGATCTGCAGGCGCTCGCCCTCGACCAGCAGCTCGAAGGTGTTCCACTCCCCCGGCGGGTTCAGCGACCGGTCCCGGGCGGCGATGTCGGCGGACTTGTAGCCGTAGACCGCGCCGGTGGTGCGGTCGGCGGAGTCGGTGGCGTCGATCTGGATCTCGTAGCCGTTGTTGACCGCCGACCACGGGTCGCTGCTGGCCGGGAACCCGATGAAGACGCCGGAGTTGTCGTCACCGGGCATGCGCCAGTCGAGCTTCAGGGAGTACGAGCGGTACTCCTTGGCCGAGTACCAGAGCAGGCCCATGCCGCCTTGGGAGGTGAGCGTGCCGTCGGACAGGGCGAAGCTGCCGGGGCCTGCCTGGCTCCAGCCGGTGAGGCTGTTGGCGAAGATCGGCGTATAGCCGGTCTCGGCGCGGCAGTCGGCCTTGGTCACGCCGGCGGCGTAGCGGATGCCGCCGAGCAGGTGGGCGCGGAAGCCCGCCTCGGCGTAGGTCTGCTCGGTGTGGCCGCCCGCGGTGTACCAGGACCGGCCGCCCTCGTAGGGCTTGCACCAGGCGATGGGGTGATCGCCCATGTTGCCGCCGGTGTAGGTGCTCTCGTCGAGGCGCGCCAGCACGCGGGCGCCCGAGCGGGGGTTGGTGGTGAAGTTGTACCACTCGTCGGTGCGGACCCAGTCGTTGCCGAGGTGTGATGTGGACGCGTGCGCGCGGTCCTCGACGCGGACGGTGGCCTGCTGGATGTGCGGGTGGGAGTGGAAGTAGGCGCCGACCAGGCCGCCGTAGAAGGACCAGCCGTACTCGGTGTCGGAGGCGGAGTGCACGCCGACGTATCCGCCGCCGCCGCGCACGTAGGACTCGAAGGCGGCCTGCTGGGTGTTGTCCAGAACGTCGCCGGTGGTCATCAGGAACACCACGGCGCGGTACTGGGCGAGGTTGGCGGTGGTGAAGGCGGCGGCGTTCTCGGTGGCGTCGACGGTGAAGTTGTTGGCGGAGCCGAGGTCGCGGATCGCCTGCAGGCCGTTGGGGATGGACGAGTGCCGGAAGCCCGCGGTCTTGGAGAAGACCAGGACCTTGTAGGCCGGATCGGCGGCCACGACCGGGTTGGCGGCCGGCGCCCGGTCAGCGGCCTGCGCCGAGAACGGCGCGAAGGTGACGGCGCAGGCCAGCGCGGAGCCGAGCGCGAGCAGCGCTCTGCGCAGACGGGACATGGGTTCTCTCCTCGGGGTGGTCATGGCAGGGTCCGGCCCGGGACGGGGGCGCGGCGGACGGGCCGGTCGTGGCGGGGCCCCGGAGCCGGTCGGCTCCGGTCGGCACGGGCACGGCCCCAGCGGGCTCCGCCCGCCGAGCCGCGCGGGGCGAGGTCGACGCGGGCACAGCCCACCCGCGCTCCACCCGCCGAGCCGCGCGGGACCGGATCGGCCACAGCGGTGCCCGACATCTCCCGGGCGCGCGAACCCGACACCGGACACGTGGCGGGATGGTCGTCGCCGGGGCGGCACGGGGGTCGCCCGCGCCTGTCCCTGGCTGGTGCCAGAGCCCGCATCTTGGTCAGGCCGGTCATGGCAGGGTCCAGCGCTGGTTGGCCGCGCCCGCGACGCAGTCCCAGATGTGCAGGGCCGTGCCGTCGGCGCTGCTGTTGCCGGAGGCGTCCAGGCAGCGGCCGGACTGGGGGTTGCGCACGGTGCCGTCGGGCTGGGGTGTCCAGCGCTGGGCGCCGGTGCCGTTGCAGGTCCACAGCTGGGTGAGGGTGCCGTTGGCGGTGCCCCCGTTGCGGATGTCCAGGCACTTGCCGAGCGCCCGGATCGAGCCGTCGCCGGGCAGGGTCCAGCGCTGGGCGCCGGTGCCGTTGCACGTCCACAGCTGGATCTTGGTGCCGTCGGCGGTGTTCGAGCCGTTCACGTCGACGCACTTGCCCGCCAGGCCGGTGATCGGGCCGGTGCGCGGGCCGCTGGTCGTGCCGGTGGTGAAGGTGAAGTCGTCGATGTCGAACAGCGAGCCAGCGCCGCCGGTGAAGCGCAGGTACAGCGTCGTGGTGCCCGAGGGCTGGGCCGACAGGGACGTGCTGACGGTGGTGAAGGTCTCCCAGCCGCCGGTCACCGGGACGGCCACCGAGCCCAGCAGGGTGCCGGTCGCCGAGCCCGCGCGGATCTCGATGGTGCCGCCCGCGCCCGCCGACGCGACCCGGGCGGTGAACGCCGTGGCGTTGGACAGGACGTAGGGCTGGAAGGCGATCCAGTCGCCGTTGTCGATGTAGCCGACCGCCTTGCCGCCGTGCGCGACGGCCTTGTCCACCACCTGCACGCCGTTGTTCGTGCCGAAGTGCTCGGCCTGGCGGTTCTTCTGCTGCGTCACGTGCTGGGTGTGGGTGGTCAGGCCGCCGTTGTCGGTGTACTCCGCGTCCCAGACGCCGTAGATGTTGGCGTTGGGGTCGTGTTCACCGTCGACGGGGGTCTGGAGGGTGCCGGAGCAGCCGCTGGCCTCGGTCAGCTTGTGGCCGTGGGAGTCGTGGCCGAGGATGTAGCTGATCTTGACCCGGGAGCAGTCGACCGTCCCGTCCTCCGGGTCGGTCACGCTGATGCGGAACGGCACGGCGTCGCCGAAGTTGAACAGCTGGCCGTTCGCCGGTTCGTGCAGCACGACCGTCGGGGCGGTGTTGCCGACGTTGACCCGGACGCTGGCGCTGCCGGACTTGCCGGTGTTGTCGGTGACCGTCAGCGTCGCGGTGTAGGTGCCGTTGGCCGTGTAGGTGTGGGTGGGGTTGGCGGCGGTGGAGGTGCCGCCGTCGCCGAAGGTCCAGCGGTAGGTGATCGGGTCGCCGTCGGGGTCCGAGGAGCCCGCCGAGGAGAACGTCACCGCCAGGGGCGCCGGTCCGGAGGTGCGGTTGGCCGACGCCTGCGCCACCGGGGCGAGCCCGTCGGCGGTGTGCTCGATGCGGTAGAGCGCCGAGTTCTGGTCGCCCGCGAACCAGCCGGTGCCGTAGTCGAGCACGTAGAGCGCGCCGTCGGGCCCGAAGGCGGCGTCCATCACCTGCGTGCCCGTCCACGGGAAGTTCGCGATCGTGCCCGGGGAGCCGTCGGCGTTGACGGTGATGTCCTTGATCCAGCGGCGACCGTACTCGGTGGCGAAGAAGTGGCCGTCGTAGGACTGCGGGAACTTGACCGCGGAGTTGAGGTTCGGGTTGTAGCGGTAGACCGGGCCGCCCATGGGCGACTCGCTGCCGCAGCCGAGGCCGGTCACCGAGCAGCCGTCGTAGGGCAGCCAGGCGGGCTGGGCGGGCGGAAGCGTTTGCCTGCCGGTGTTGTTCGGGGAGTTGTTGACCGGACCGCTCGCGCAGGCGAACTTCGCGCCGGAGGCGCCGGTGGCGAAGTTGAAGTCGTTGTAGGTCTCGGCGGTGGTGTTGCGCCCGGTGCAGTACGGCCAGCCGAAGTTGCCCGGCCCGGTGATCCGGTTGAACTCCACCTGCCCGGCCGGGCCGCGCTGCGGGTTCGCCGCGCCCGCGTCAGGGCCGTAGTCGCCGAGGTAGACGATGCCGGTGGCCTTGTCCACGTTGAAGCGGAACGGGTTGCGGAAGCCCATGGCGTAGACCTCGGGCCGGGTGTTGGCAGTCCCCGGCGCGAAGAGGTTGCCCGCCGGGATCGAGTAGCTGCCGTCGGCGTTGACCTTGATGCGCAGCAGCTTGCCGCGCAGGTCGTTGGTGTTGCCGCTGCTGCGCTGGGCGTCGAAGGCCGGGTTGCGGTCGGTGCGCTCGTCCAGCGGGCTGAAGCCGTCGGAGGCGAATGGGTTGGTGTCGTCGCCGGTGCTCAGGAACAGGTTCCCGGCGGCGTCGAAGTCGATGTCGCCGCCGACGTGGCAGCACATGCCGCGGCTGGCGGGCACGTCGAGCACGATCCGCTCGCTGGCGTTGTTGAGCGTGCCGTCGGCGTTGAGCACGAACCGGGACAGCCGGTTGACGCCGTTCCACGCCGAGAAGTTCGTCCCGCCCGACGGGGCGTCACCGGCCGGTGTGGACAGCGGTGGCGCGTAGTAGAGGAAGACGTGCCGGTTGGTGGCGAAGTTCGGGTCCGCGGCGATGCCCTGCAGGCCCTCCTCGTCGTGGGCGTAGACGGCGACCCGGCCCGACACCCGGGTGTTGCCCGCGGCATCGGTGAAGCGGATCGTGCCGTCGCGGGAGGTGTGCAGCACCGAGCGGTCCGGCAGCACCGTCATCGACATCGGCTCGCCCATCTCGGCTTCGCCGCGGGCGAGGGTGACCTGCTGGAACGTGGGCGCCGCCGCGGCGGGCGGCGCGGGGTCGAGCGGGGCGGCCGCGCCCGTCCCGGTGGGGACGGCCGCGGCGAGGCCCGCGATCAGCAGCGCGGCTGTGCCCAGGCGGGCCAGGCCGCGCGAAGTGGGAGACATGGTAGTGCCGTCCTTCCGCCCTGATGTGTCCTGAGTAGAGGGGTGGGTCATGGCAGGGTCCAGCGCTGGCTCGCGCCGGTGTGGCAGTCCCAGATGTGCAGGACGGTGCCGTCGGCGCTGCTGCCGCCGAGTGCGTCGAGGCAGCGCCCCGAGCGCGGGTTGCGCAGCGCGCCGGTGGGGTCGGGGACCCACTGCTGCGCGCCGGTGGAGTTGCAGGTCCACAGCTGCGCGACCGTGCCGTTCACGGTGCCGCCGTTGCGCACGTCGAGGCACTTGCCGAGGACCCGGACGGTGTCGTCGCCGGGCAGGGTCCACCGCTGGGCGGCGGTCCCGTTGCAGGTCCACAGCTGGATCTTCGTGCCATCGGCGGTGCCGGAGTTGTCGACGTCGGCGCACTTGCCGCCGATGCCGGTGATCTGCCCGGTGCGCGGCCCCGCGCCGATGAGGCTGTTCAGCGTGTACCAGGCCTCGGTGCTCCACAGCGACGTCCCGGCCTGGCTGGCGAACGGCTTCGGCGAGCGCACGTGCACGACGTGGCCCGACAGCAGCCCGGCGACCTTCAGCGTGACCTTCTTGCGGTCGGCCGACGGGGTGGCCGAGCTGACCGTGAGGGTCTTCTCATCGATCTTCGGTCCGCCGTAGGCCGCGGTCGGGGCGTAGCGCCACTGCTTGACCCTGTACTTCGTCGCCAGGTCCGCCAGCGTGGCGTCGGAGAGCGGCTGGGTGTACTCCAACTCGAAGCCGCCGTCGACGGCACGCATGGCGAGGATGTCGAAGGCGCCCGTGCCGGTCGGGGTCAGCTTCTGGAAGCCGTGGGCGAGCTTGCCCGGCTGGCCCCAGTTTCCGCCCGCGCCGATGCCGCCGGTGTAGATCGCGCCGTCAGGGCCGAGGCTGATGCGGCTGACCCCGGACTCCAGGCCCTGGGTCATGCGGAACACCGCGCCCTGGTACTCGCCGTTGACCTTCTCCAGGAACGCGCGCTGCAGGCCGCCGTAGGTGACGTCGCCGAACACCAGCTGTCCGGCGAACGGCCCGGTGCTGAGCTGCACGGGGTTGCTGGGCGAGTTCGCGATCTCGTTCTGCGGCAGCCACAGCACCGGCTTGGTGACCGGGCGGTTGTCGAAGGGGCCCGCCGGGTTCACGAAGTGGTTGAAGAAGCGGTCCTGCTTGATGTGCAGCAGCTTGGAGGACGGCAGCCAGTCGCCCTGGTTGTCGGTGACGAAGATGCCGTCCTCAGGGCCCCAGCCGATGCCGTGCGGGGTGCGCAGGCCGCCTGCGACAGAGGACACCGCGCCGGTCGCCTTGTTGACCTTGATGGTCGTGCCGCGGTTCGCCGCGGGCTGCGGGTTGGTGGTCGCGCCGCCGTAGTTGATCGACACCGACAGGTTCAGGTAGAAGAATCCGTCCTTGTAGAGCAGGCCGAAAGCGAACTCGTGGAAGTTGCCGCCGTAGGGCCAGGTGGCGACCCTGCGGTAGTTGTCGGTGACGCCGTCGCCGTTGGTGTCGTTGAGTTCGGTGAGACCGTCCTTCTCGGACACGTACAGCTTGCCGTCGGCGTACGTGATGCCCATGGGCTCCTTGAGGCCTTGGGCGATGCGCTGGGTGGTCACCCGCGCGGGGCTGGTCGTGCCGGTGACGTTCGAGAGCAGGTAGACCTCGCCGGTCTCGTTGTCAGTACCGCCCCAGGTGACGATGGCGGCGCGGCCGTCGGGCAGCCAGTCGATCCCGGCGACCTGGGGGGTGAAGCCGGAGGGGCGCAGGTTCGTCAGGGTGTAGTTGGGGTGCACGCCGGTCAGCGGCAGCCCGTCGCCCGGGGAGTCCGCGCCGGTCTCGCACTCCTTGCGGCCCGGCGCGGTCACCCGGACCACGCCGGCGTCGGTGGACAGGGCGCTGGTGGGCACCAGGGTGTAGCCCGAGGCGCCCGGCGGCTGCCAGTCGAGGGTGATGCGCTGGTCGCCGCCGTTCTCGAAGTGGTCGATGCGCAGCGCGTGCATGCCCGCGGTCAGCTGCACCGAGCCGGTCTTCGGCGGGTCGGCGCCGTGCAGGCCGTCGTGGTCGATCACCACGGTGTTGCCGACGCGCAGGCGCGAGCCGTCGTCGCTGGTGAGGCGGAAGTTGTAGGTGCCCGTGGTGGGCACGGTGATGTTGGCGATGACCTGCGCGGCGAAGTAGTCGGTGAAGCCGAAGTCCTGCGCGGTCGTCCAGTTGATCGTCGGCATGAGCTTGTCGACGTTCGGGGTCTGGCCGGGCTTGAGCGTGCACAGCTTCGACAGGCCGACCTGCAGGTCGAAGACGCGCAGCGTGACGCCGGGCTCCTGCGGGGGCGGTTGGGCCTGCGCGCGCCCGGGGACGGTCGCGGAGAGGGCGAGCAGGAGGACGGCCAGAGCGGCGAGCGGGCCTGCGGCCCGGCGGCGCAGGGCAGGGACGAAGGGCATGGACGGAACTCCCTTATGAGCCGTGAGCAGGGGACTCGACTGACAAGGAGGGCCGTGTGGTCTGTCCGGGTGTAGCCCAGATCACACTCGGGATGACGGTATGGTTACTTTCGCTTGAGGTCAACGAAAGAGTGCTGAGAGCGAACGGAAGTACGTCGAACGGAGGCAAAACTCCCTCGGCGGTCGAGACTCCGAGCCCGCGCGGGCGCGGGACCTTACCGGGCGCGCGGCGTTCGATCACCCATCAGTTGTCAACTGTTCTCGGCCGAACGCAGTACCTCGTTAGGTGTCAACCAGCCGATTGTCGACCCCAGGATGGCCGCTTACAGTCAGAAGAAGTCCGCGCGGACTGCACAAAACCCTGCCAAGTCCCGTCGTGAGGGAGATACCTCTATGACGCGCTTCCGCGCTGCCCGAACCCGCATGGTGGCCGTGCTGGCGGTCTCAGCCGCCGCCTCCGCGGTCCTGACCGGCCAGGCCACCGCCGCGGCCGAGGGGACCGTCGTCTCAGCGGCGAACGCCATCCCCGGCAGCTACATCGTGACCTTCAAGGACGGAGCGCTCGGCACCCAGAGCGCCCGCTCCCTGACCGGCGCCCTGGCCGACCGGCACGGCGTGTCCGTCGAGCACACCTACGAGCACGCGGTGCACGGGTTCTCCGGCACCATGAGCGCCAAGGCCGCCCGCCGTCTGGCCGCGGACCCGTCCGTGGCGATGGTCGAGCAGAACGGCCGGGTCAGCCTCGCCGCGACGCAGTCCCCCACCCCGTCCTGGGGCCTGGACCGCACCGACCAGCGCAACCGTCCGCTGAACAACAGCTACTCGTACACCACGACCGGCTCGGGCGTCACCGCCTACGTCCTCGACACCGGCATCCGCACCACCCACCGCGACTTCGGCGGCCGGGCGGTCTGGGGCACCAACACCGTCGGGGACGGCAACAACACCGACTGCAACGGCCACGGCACGCACGTCGCCGGCACCGTCGGCGGCACCTCCTACGGCATCGCCAAGTCGGTGCGCCTGGTCGCGGTGAAGGTCCTGTCCTGCAGCGGCTCCGGCAGCTGGGCGGGCGTCATCGCCGGCATCGACTGGGTCACCAACCACCACACCTCGGGCCCGGCGGTCGCCAACATGTCGCTGGGTGGCTCCGGCACCAACGCCTCCCTGGAGAACGCCGTCCGCCGCTCCATCGCCGACGGCGTGACCTACGCGCTGGCCTCCGGCAACTCCAACTCCAACGCCTGCAACTTCACCCCGGCCCGCACCCCCGAGGCCATCACGGTGAACGCCAGCACCAACACCGACGCCCGCGCGTCGTTCTCCAACTACGGCACCTGCACCGACATCTTCGCCCCCGGCCAGAACATCACCTCGGCCTGGCACACCAGCGACACCGCGACCAACACCATCAGCGGCACGTCGATGGCGTCCCCGCACGTCGCGGGTGCGGCGGCGCGGGTGCTCAGCGGCAACCCGGGCCTGACCCCGGCCCAGGTCGCCAGCACCCTGGTGTCGGCGTCCACGCCGAACGTGATCACCAGCCCCGGCTCGGGCTCCCCGAACCGACTGCTCTACCTGGCCCCCACGGCCTAGTCCCTCCCTGTGCGGACACCGCCCGGTCCCTTCTGGGGCCGGGCGGTGCCGTGGGCGGGGTGCCGCGGGCAGCGGCGTCGTGGGCGGCGATCTGGGCGCGCAGGGGGCGACCTCGGCTTCGGCGTGGCGCAGCTTGAACTCGGCGAACTCCTGCGCCATCTCCCGCTGACGCTCCTGCACGCCGTGTCGCGGTTCGATCGGGTCGGCGGGGAAGTCCACGATCCTCCGGGAACCCCATCCGGCGATCGTTCGACAAGGCGGCGGCGCATTCTGACGACGGCCGCGATTCGCCGTGTGTCAGGAGGTCGGTGACACAGCCGCAGGTCAGCTCCGCCCTCCACCGGTACGAGTGCGTTCGATCGTGTCGTGTCACCTGGTCAGCGGTCCGGTCCCCACAACGGCGTGAACCGCCTCCCCAGGGGGATGGGGGGAGGCGGTTCACTGGAGGCGGGCGGTCAGGAGAAAGCGCCCGCCAGTACTGTGGCCAGTTCCTGGCGGTGGTTGTCCAGGTAGAAGTGGCCGCCGGGGAAGACGGTGATGGCGAAGCCGCCGCGGGCGTGGCCGGACCAGGCTTCGGCTTCGGCGATGGTGCACTTCGGGTCGTCGTCGCCGATGAGGGCCACTACCGGGGACTTGATGGTCCGGTCGGTGTTGACCGGGTAGTTCGCCGCCGCCGTGTAGTCGCTGCGGAGGGTGGGCAGGACCATGCGGACCAGGTCCTCGTCGGCGAAGGCGGCGGCGCTGGTGCCGTTGAGCTTCTGGATCTCGGTGATGAACTCCTCGTCGGTGAGGGTTTCCGGGCGTTCGTCGCGCCAGGTGGAGGGGGCGCGGCGGCCGGAGGCGAAGAACGTGGTCAGGGTGTGGCCGCGCTCTTCCAGGCGGCGGGTCACCTCGAAGCCGACCAGGGCGCCCAGGCTGTGGCCGAAGAAGGCCACCTGGTGCTCCAGGTAGGGCTCCAGGGCCGCCGCGATCGGGTCCACGAAGTCCTCGATGTGCTCGAAGGGGGCCTCGCGGTAGCGGTCGTGCCTGCCGGGGTACTGCACGGCCAGGACCTCGACGTCGTCGGGCAGCAGCTCCGAGAACGGGAAGAAGTAGCTGGCCGAGCCGCCCGCGTGGGAGAAGCACACGACGAAGCGTGTGGTCTTCTCCCGCGCGTGGAAGCGGCGGACCCACAGCGGGGTGGAGACGGCGGTCATGTCACGTCCGCCGGGGCACGGGGACGACGTAGCGGCCGAAGACCAGCTCGCGCAGGACGTCGTCGCCGCCCTCGACCACCGACACGTAGCGGATGTCGCGCATCAGCTTGCCGATGCGGGCGTCGTGGGTGTAGCCCAAGCCGCCGAACATCTCCGAGCCGACGCTGGCCACCTCCCAGCCCGCCTGACCGCAGAACATCTTCGCCGTCAGCGCCGTCTTCAGCGTGCCGCTGCGCACGAACGCTGCCGCCGCGTCCTCGCCCGCCATGACCGCGTCGAAGTCGCGCGCCGCGCGCAGCAGGTGGCTCTTCATCACGTCGATCTGGACTTCCATCTGACCCAGCCGCTGGGCGAACACCGGGCTCTCCAGCAGCGTGCCGTCGCGGAACGGCTTGGCCTTGGCGTAGGTCATGCAGTCGTCCCTGATGCGCCGGGAGATCCCGAGCGCCGTGGTGGCGATCAGGATGCGGCTGGCGTTCAGCGCGATCTCCAGCAGGCGCAGGCCGGACCCGGCCAGGCGGTTGCTCGCGGGCACCCGCACGTCCTTGAGCGACACCTGGTAGGTGTGCGAGGCGCGCAGGCCGATGACGTCCCAGCGCTTCACGACCTCGATGCCCGGCGTCTCGCGCGGCACGACGACCGCGGCGTAGTCCTCCGGGTCGTCGGCCGAGCGGGCCACGACAACGATGAAGTCGGCGAAGTCGGTGTTGGTGGAGAAGTACTTCTCCCCCGTGATCACCAGATCGCCGCCGTCCTTGCGGACCATCGTCTCGATCTTGCTCAGCTCGCTGCCCGACGTGCGCTCGCTGCCCAGCGTCGCGCAGAACGTGCCCGCCGACGCCATCGGCTTGAGGTAGCGCTCCTTGAGCTCATCCGAGCCGTAGAGCTGCACCATCGTCGTGCCCAGGATGGAGATGAACAGCGTGAAGGCCACTCCGGCGTCGCCGTAGGACAGCTCGTTGACGATCTCCACGCTGTCTTCCAGCGTCAGGCCGCGCCCGCCCAGCTCCTCGGGCAGCCACCAGTTGGCCAGGCCGGTGTCGCGGAAGCGCTCGTAGAGCTCCACCGGCTTCTCGTGCAGCGCGTCCAGGTCCGTCCCGCCCGCGGCGAGCTCGGTGCGGACGAACTGGCGGATACCCTTCAGGTCCTCGGGTTTCATCACGTTGCCCATCAGTCGGTGAGTGTGCGCTGGATGAGGTCGTCGATGTCCAGGCCGTCGATCTCGTCGTCCAGCTCGGACATCGCCGCCGCCGACTCGTCGGCGGCCTCGGTGTCGTCCCCGGCGCCGAACATGCGGTCCACCAGGTGGCTCGCCAGCGCCGCGGGGGTCGGGTAGTTGTAGATGATCGTGGCCGGGATCTCGACCCCGGTGTCCACCTTCACCTGGTTGCGGAAGTCCATGCCGCTCAGCGAGTCGAACCCGATCTCCTGGAACGACATGTCGGCTTCCAGGTCGTCGGTGGACGGGTAGCCGAGCACCACGGCCGACGTGGACAGCAGCAGCTCCACCATGGCCTCGACGCGCTCCTTGGCGGCGACATCGGCCAGCCGCTTGACCACCGGGGGCACTGCTGCCTCCTCGACAGCCGCCGCCTCCACGGTTTCGGTCCGCGTGCGGAACAGCACGTGCGCCACAGCGCCCGGCGCGGCGCGGTCCACGATCGCCGGGACCACCGCGGGTGCGCCCAGGCGCAGCGCGGCGTCGAACATCGCCGTGCCCGCCGCGTCCGGGATCGGGACGAACCCGGTGCGGCGCAGCCTGGCCAGGTCGACCTCGCTGAGGGCGCCCGCCATGCCGATCTCCCACGGACCCCACGCCAGCGAGGCCGCGGGCAGCCCGGCCGCGTGGCGGTGGGCCGCCAGCGCGTCGAGGAAGGCGTTGCCCGCCGCGTAGTTCGCCTGGCCCGCGGTGCCGAAGGTGCCCGCGACCGAGGAGTACAGCACGAACGCGGACAGGTCCAGGTCCTTGGTCAGCTCGTGCAGGTTCCAGGCGGCGTCGACCTTCGGCCGCAGCGCCGTCTCCAGCTGCTCCGGCGTCAGGTTGGCGACCGCGGCGTCGTCGACGACACCGGCCAGGTGCACGACCGCGGTGAGCGGCGCGTCGGCCGGGACGGCATCGACCAGGGCCGCCAGGGCGGTGCGGTCGGCGGCGTCGCAGGCCGCGTGGGTCACCTCGGCGCCCAGCGCGGTCAGCTCCGCGGTCAGCTCGCCCGCGCCCGGGGCACTCTCGCCGCGCCTGCTCAGGAGCAGCAGCTTGCGCGCCCCCTTGGCCGACACCAGGTGCCGGGCCAGCAGCGAGCCGAGCGCGCCGCCCGCGCCGGTGAGCAGCACGGTGCCCGCCGACCAATCCGGCTGCGCGGCCTCGGCCGCCGCGGACGCCTGCGCCAGGCGCGGCACGTAGGCCACGCCTCGGCGCACCGCGACCTGCGGCTCGGCGAACCCGATGGTCTCGACCAGCGCGGCAGAGGCCGCGTCGTCGTCCACGTCCACCAGGACGACGGTGTCGGGGTGCTCGGTCTGCGCGGAGCGCAGCAGGCCCCACACCGGCGCCTGCGCGACGTCCGGCTCGTCGCCCTCGCCCACCGAGACGGCCAGGCGGGTCACGACGATGCGCCGCTGACCGGAGTCGGCCCACCTCTTGGCCTGGTCGAGCACCTCGGCGGCCAGCGCGCGGGCCGCGGACGGCACGTCGTCGGCGACCGGGGACTTCAGCCAGGTGACGGCCACGTCGTCCGGCCGCTCGCCCGAGGAGCCCAGCGGCTGCCAGTCCAGCGCGAACAGCGCGTCGGCGACCGCGCCGGAGACGACCTGGTCGGCCGAGGCGGGCAGCAGGGCCAGCGAGGCCACCGACAGCACCGGTGCGCCATCGGGGGTGCTCAGCTGGACCGACACCTCGTTCGCGCCGGTCTCGCGGACGCGGACCCGCACGCTCGTCCCGGCGGTCTCGCCGAGCGCGACCCCCGCCCACGAGTAGGGCAGCAGCACCTTGTCCGGCTCGGCCTGGCCGAGCAGCACCAGCACCGGGTGCAGCGCCGCGTCCAGCAGCGCCGGGGAGACGGCGAACCCAGCGGCGGTGTGCCTGCCCTGCTCCAGCTCCACGTCGGCGAAGAACGCGTCGCCGTCGCGCCACATGGCGCGCACGCCCTGGAAGGCGGGGCCGTAGCCGTAGCCGCGACGGGACAACCCGGCGTAGAGGTCCGCGATGTCCACGACCTCGGCGTTCGAGGGCGGCCACACCGACTCGCCGGACTCGGCGAGCGGGGTGTCGGCGAGGACGCCGGTGGCCATCCGGGTCCACGGCGCGCCCTTGGCGGTGCGGACGTGGACCTCGAGCGAGCGCTTGCCGTCAACCGTGGCGTCGACGATCAGCTGCACCTCGACGTCGGCGTCGTGGCCGAGCGCCAGCGGCGCGAGCAGCGTCAGCTCGGCGACACCGCCGAGCCCGGCCTCCTTCGCGGCCCGCAGCGCCAGGTCAACGCTGGCCGCGCCGGGCAGCACGGCCGCGCCGAAGATGCGGTGGTCGGCCAGCCACGGCTCGTCGGCCAGCCGGATGCGCCCGCCGACGACGAGCTGGCCGGTGGTCGCCAGCTCCGTGCTCGCGGTCAGGAACGGGTGGTCCCCGGCCGCCGGGCCCGCGACGACGTCGGCGCGCGCCGACGCCCAGTAGCGCCGGTGCTCGAAGGCGTAGGTGGGCAGGTCGGCCGAGGTGGCCGAGAGCCCTTCGGCGGTGAGGTAGGCGGCCCAGTCCACGGCGGCGCCCGCGACGTGCAGGCGGGCGAGCGCCTCGGCGAAGGCCTTGGCCTCCGGCCTGTCCTTGCGCACCACCGGCACCGCGACGACGTCGGGGGCGGACCCGCCGATGGTCTCCTTGGCCATCGCCGAGAGCACGCCATCCGGCCCGACCTCGATGAACGCGCCCACGCCCTCGGCGAGGGCGGCGCGCACGCCGTCGGCGAAGCGGACCGCGCCGCGCACGTGGCGCACCCAGTACTCGGGGTTCTCCAGCTCGCCCGGCCCGGCCACCGAGCCGGTCACGTTCGAGACCACCGCCAGCGTCGGCGCCGAGTAGGTCACCGAGGCGGCGACCTCGGCGAACTCGGCGAGCATCGGCTCCATGAGCGGGGAGTGGAAGGCGTGCGAGACGCGCAGCTGCCGGGTCCGGTGGCCCGCGTCGGCGAACATGCCCGCGATGTCGAGCACCGAGGACTCCTCGCCGGAGATCACGCACGCCGTGGGGCCGTTGACCGCGGCCATCGACACGGTGTCGGCGTAGTCCTCCAGCGCGGCGTAGACGTCCTCCTCGTCGGCCTCGATGGCGACCATCGCGCCGCCGCGGGGCAGCTGCTGCATGAGCCTGCCGCGGGCCGCGACCAGGCGCGCGGCGTCCTCCAGCGAGAACACCCCCGCCACGTGCGCGGCGACCAGCTCGCCGATCGAGTGTCCGACCAGGACGGACGGCACGACGCCGAAGGACTCGACCAGCCGGTAGGCGGCCACCTCGAAGGCGAACAGCGCGGGCTGGGTCATCGCCGTCTCGTGCAGCAGGGCGGCGGTCTCGGACTCCGGCTCCGCGCCGACGACCTCGCCCAGCGGGCGCTCCAGCAGCGGGTCGAGCGCGGCGCACACGCGCGCCCACTCCTCGGCGAAGACGGGGTAGCGCGCGGCCAGCTCGCGGCCCATGCCGATGCGCTGGCTGCCCTGCCCGGTGAACAGCACGCCGATCTCCGGGGCCGCGCCCGCGACGCCGCTGACCAGCTGCGCCGAGCGCTGCCCGTCGGCCAGCGCGGCGAGCCCGGCCAGCAGCTCGCCGCGGTTCGCGCCGAGCACGACGGCACGGTGCTCCATGGCCGCGCGCCCGGTGGCGAGCGTCCTGGCGACGGCGTCGACGGCCAGTGCGCCCTCGGAAACCTCGGGGTCTTCGGGGTCGCCGGTGACCTGGCTGTGCAGGCGCTGGGCCTGCGCGGTCAGCGCGGCGGCCGTGCGGCCGGACACCAGCCACGGGACCAGCGCGTCCTCGCGCTCGGTGCCCGGCTCGGGGGCGGGGTCGCCCTGCTCGATGATGACGTGCGCGTTGGTGCCGCTGATGCCGAAGGACGACACCGCCGCGCGCCGGGGCCTGCCGACCTCGGGCCACGGCGTCTGCTCGGTGAGCAGCGCGACCGCGCCGGACTCCCAGTCCACGTGCGGGGTGGGCTCGTCGACGTGCAGCGTGCGGGGCAGGACGCCGTTGTGCAGGGCGTGCACCATCTTGATGACGCCCGCGACGCCCGCGGCGGCCTGGGTGTGGCCGATGTTGGACTTGATCGAGCCGAGCCGCAGCGGCTCGGACCGGTCGCGGCCGTAGGTGGCCAGCAGCGCTTGGGCCTCGATGGGGTCGCCCAGCGCGGTGCCGGTGCCGTGCGCCTCGACGGCGTCGACGTCGTCGGGCTTGAGGCCGGCGTTGGCCAGCGCCTGGCGGATCACCCGCTCCTGCGAGGGGCCGTTGGGGGCGGTGAGGCCGTTGGACGCGCCGTCCTGGTTGACCGCGCTGCCGCGCAGCACCGCCAGGACGCGGCGGCCGTTGCGGCGGGCGTCGGAGAGGCGCTCCAGCACGAGGACGCCGATGCCCTCGGACCAGCCGGTGCCGTCGGCGGCGCCGGCGAAGGCCTTGCAGCGGCCGTCCTCGGCCAGGCCCTTCTGCCGGGAGAACTCCTCGAAGATGCCCGGCGTGGCCATGACGGTGACACCGCCGGCGAGGGCGAGGGTGGACTCCCCCGAGCGCAGCGACTGCGCGGCCATGTGCAGCGCGACCAGCGACGAGGAGCACGCCGTGTCGACCGTGACGGCCGGGCCCTCAAGGCCGAGGGAGTAGGCGACGCGCCCGGAGATCACGCTGGCGGCGCTGCCGGTCAGCGCGTGCCCGGCCAGCTCGTCCTGCACCTCGGCGAGGCGGGGCAGGTAGTCCTGGGCCATCGCGCCGATGAAGGTGCCGGTGCGGGTGCCCACCTGGGCCGACGGGTCCAGACCGGCCCGCTCCAGGGCCTCCCAGGCCACTTCGAGGACGAGCCGCT
Organism: Actinokineospora guangxiensis; assembly: GCF_042657845.1. Classification (NCBI taxonomy): domain Bacteria; kingdom Bacillati; phylum Actinomycetota; class Actinomycetes; order Pseudonocardiales; family Pseudonocardiaceae; genus Actinokineospora; species Actinokineospora guangxiensis. The sequence goes on from NZ_JBHSKF010000022.1 coordinate 21,730, forward strand.
GCTGCGGGTCCATGGCCACGGCCTCGCGCGGGCTGATGCGGAACAGGCCCGCGTCGAAGTCGCCCGCGCCGGGCAGGAAGCCGCCGACGGGGGCGTACTCGCCGACCGGGGCGCCCCAGCCGCGGTCGGCGGGGAACGGGGCGATGGCGTCGACACCGTCGAACACCAGCCGCCACAGGTCTTCCGGCGAGTCGACCGCGCCGGGGTAGCGGCAGCTCATGCCGACGATGGCGATCGGGTCGTCGGACCAGCCGCCCACGGCGGCCACCTCGTCAGCGGCGCCGGAGAGCGTGCCGCTCAGGTGCCGCACGACGGCGTCGGGGGTGGGGTGGTCGAAGGTCAGCGAGGTCGGCAGCCGCAGGTCCAGGGCGGTGCCCAGGCGGTTGCTGAACTCCACGGCCATGACCGAGTCGAAGCCCAGCTCCTTGAAGGTGCTGGCGCCGTCGACGTCCTTCGGGCCGCCGAGGCCGAGGACGACCGCGGCGTGCGCGTGCGCCAGCGTCCGCAGCTCCTTCTCCCCGAGCCGGGTCGCGGGCTCGGCCGGAGCCGAGGACGACTGCGCCGCCGGGGGCCGCGCGGCCTGGGTCTGCTCGGTGATGTCGCCGGAGACCCAGTAGCTCTTGCGCTGGAAGGCGTAGGTCGGCAGCGGGACGCGGGACGCGCCCTCGAACAGGGCCGTCCAGTCGACCGGCACGCCCTGGGCGTTCAGCTCGGCCATCGACAGCACCAGCCTGCGCCACTGGGGCTCGCCCCGGCGCAGCGAGCCCTGCACGACGGTGTCCGCGGCGGTGTCCTCTTCGGACCGCGCCGTGATGTCCTGGACCGAGGAGGCCAGCACCGGGTGCGGGCTCATCTCGACGAACACGCTGTGGCCCGCGGCGGCGAGCGCGGCGACGGAGTCGGCGAAGCGGACGGGCTCGCGCAGGTTGCGGAACCAGTACTCAGGGGTCAGCTCGGCGACGTCGAGGTCGCCGCCGGTCACCGTGGAGCAGAACCGGACACCGGTGTCGGTCGTCGCGATGCCCCGCGCGGCCGTGAGGACCTCGTCGCGGACGGACTCCACGTGGGCGGAGTGCGAGGCGTAGTCGACCGGGATGACCTTCGCCCGGACGTCGCGGGCGGCCCAGTCGGCGACGACGGCCTCGACGGCCGCGACGTCGCCGGAGATCACCACGGCGTTGGGGCCGTTGTCCGCGGCGACGAACACGGTGCTGGTGTCGATGTTGGCGGCCGAGGTGGCGATCGAGGCCATGGTGCCCCGGCCGGAGAGGCCCTCGTTGATGGCGCGGCTGCGCGCGACCACCAGGCGCATGCCGTCGGCCAGGGAGATGATCCCGGCCGCGCAGGCGGCGGCGATCTCGCCCTGGGAGTGGCCGACGACCGCGTCCGGCACGACACCGGCGGCCCGCCACACCTCGGCGAGGGAGACCATCACGGCGAACAGGGCGGGCTGCACGACGTCGACCCTGGCGAGCTGGGTCTCGTCGGCGAGGGCCGAGCGCAGCGTCCAGTCCACCAGACCCGACAGCGCGCGCTCGCACTCGTCCATCCTGGCGGCGAAGGCGGGCGCGGTGTCCCACAGCTCCAGCGCCATGCCGACCCACTGCGAGCCCTGGCCGGGGAACACCCACACCACGCCGGAGCCCGCGGTCGCGGTGCCCTCGACGGTGCCTGCGGCGGGCAGCCCGGCGGCCAGCGCGGCCAGGCCGTCGGCCAGCTCGGCGCGGTCCTGCGCCACGACGACGCCGCGGTGCTTGAGCGCCGAGCGGGTGGTGGCGGTGGAGAAGCCGACGTCGGCCGGGGTCAGCGACTCCTCGGCGGCCAGCCAGTCGCCCAGCCGGGCGGCCTGGGCGCGCAGCCCGGCGGCCGATCCGGCGGAGACCACGACCGGGACGGCGCGCTCGGCGGCCGGGGCGGACGCGGCAGGCTCCCGGGCGGGGGCGGCGGCGGCGGGGGCCGCGGCGACAACAATGTGGCAGTTCGCGCCGCCGACGCCGAAGGAGCTGACGCCCGCGAGCGCCGGGCCGTCGCCCGGCCAGGCCCGCGTGGCGGTGTTGACCGAGAGGTTCCACTCGTCCAGCGGGATCGCCGGGTGCGGCTCCTGGAAGTTGAGGCTGGCCGGGATCTGGCCGTGGCGCATCGACAGCGCCACCTTGATCAGGCCGACCGCGCCTGCGGCCGCGTCGAGGTGGCCGATGTTCGTCTTCACCGAGCCCACGAGCAGCCGGTCGCGGCCCGACCGGCCCGCGCCGAGCACGGCGCCGAGCGCGCCCGCCTCGACCGGGTCGCCCGCGCGGGTGCCGGTGCCGTGCAGCTCGACGTACTGGACCTGGGCGGGGTCGACGCCCGCGCGGGTGTAGGCGGCGCTCAGCATGGCCCGCTGCGCGTCGCCGTCGGGGACGGTCAGCGCCTGGCCCGCGCCGTCGTGGTTGACCGCGCCGCCGACCAGCACGCAGTGCACGAGGTCGCCGTCGGCGAGCGCGTCGGACAGGCGCTTGAGCACGACCACGCCGCCGCCCTCGCCGCGCACGAAGCCGTTGGCGCGGGCGTCGAAGGTGTAGCTGCGGCAGTCCGGGGACAGCGCGCCCGCCCTGGCGAGGGCGAGCGTGCTGGCGGGCTGCAGGTTCAGGTGCACGCCGCCGGCGAGCGCCATGCGCGTGGAGCCGGTGCGCAGGGCCTCGCAGGCGAGCTGGACGGCCACCAGCGACGACGACTGCGCGGTGTCCACCGAGAGGCTGGGACCGTGGAAGCCGAAGCGGTGCGAGACCCGGTTGGCGATCAGGCCGCGGCTGAGCCCGGCCAGCGAGTGGTGGGAGACGACGTCCGGGCCGTAGCGCTGGACCACGGCGGCGTAGTCGTCGCCGGTCGCGCCGAGGAACACCGCGGTGTCGCTGCCGCGCAGCCGCTCGGCCGCGGTGCCGCTGGACTCCACGGCCTCCCAGGCCAGCTCCAGCGCCATGCGCTGGCGCGGGTCCATCGCCGCGGCCTCGCGCGGGGAGATGCCGAAGAACTCCGCGTCGAAGTCGGCCACGGCGTCGACGAACCCGCCCCGGCGATACCGGTCGAGCTCGGGGACGTCGTACCAGCGGCCCTCCGGGGCCTCCCTGATGGCGTCCACGCCGTCGGAGAGCAGCCGCCAGAACCCCGCCACGTCGTTCGCGCCGGGCACCCGGCACGCCATCCCCACCACCGCTACGGCGTCATCGGGCAGGCGATCGGCCGTACCCCGTGCGTCGTTGATGTCCATCAGTTCCCATTCCTCGGCCGCAGCAGCAGCGAACTCGCTTTGATCCCCATTACGCGGGCGCGGCCACTCGGCCGCGCGCGCCCCCTATCGCAAGAAGCGCCGGTCGCCCCGGCCCGGCGCGCCCGAGCCGCCCCTGCGGCGCACCTTGCGCACCACGCGGTCGACGTACCAGTGCAGCGCCCCGGGCAGGAGCCCGAAGGTCGCCACCGCCAGCTGGTTCGTCGCGCCGATCACCATCCTGGACTTGCGCCGCTCGATGCCGCGCACGATCTCGCCCGCGACCTCCTCCGGCGGCATCACCGCCATGGCGTTGGCGAACGCCTTGTACTCGGCGGGCAGGTGCGGCTGCTCGTAGGCGTAGTGCGGGGTGTCCACGTCCGGCGGGCAGACGTAGCCGACGTGCACGCCGTGCGGGGTCAGCTCGTCGCGCAGCGACTCCAGCAGCCCGCGGACGGCGAACTTCGACGGGCTGAACGCCGTGTAGCCGAAGGTGCCGTACATGCCCACGAGCGAGGAGATGCCCACGATCGAGCCGCGCCCGCGTTCGATCATCTGCGGGACGACCGCCTGGATCGGCCACAGCGTGCCGAAGTAGTTGGTGTCCATGACCCGGCGGAACACCTCCGGCGACAGGTCGCCGAAGTAGCCGGGGTGGGTGATCCCCGCCGAGGTGACGAGGATGTCGCACGCCCCCTGCCGCTCGACCAAGCCGGCGAAGGCCTTGTCGACGCCGTCCTGGTCGGCGACGTCCACCGAGGCCGTCGCCACCCGGCCGCCGCAGTCCTGGAGCTTGCGCGCGGCCTTCTCCAGGCGCTCGGCGTCGCGGGCCACCAGCGACACCCGCGCGCCGCGGCTGACCAGCAGCCGCGCCGTCGCGAAGCCGATCCCACTCGACCCGCCGGTGATGACCGCGTGGGTGCCCGCGCTGATCCGACCGACGGGACTCCTGCTGTCCTTGCGCTCCATCAGGGACCAGCACCCCACTCGCACCCCGACCGCGCGGTGCTCACTGCTCCTGGGCCCACCGCTCCTGGGCTCACAGCTTCTTCTCCGCGAGGAAGCGCTTGGAGACGTCGATGAAGTGGTCGATCTGCTCGTCGGTGTGGCCCGCGTTCAGGATGATGCGCAGCACCGCGCCGCCGCGGCGGGCCGCCGGGTACAGGTACGGGGGAACCCGGATGCCTTCCTCGAGGTAGGCGTTGTACAGCTCGACGCACTTGCGCTCGTCACCGACGACGACGGAGGTGAAACACGTCTCGGTGTCGGTGATGGGCAGCTCGACGTCGAGCATCTTCTTGCGGAAGTCGGCGACCTTCGCCAGGTAGTCGTCGACGATCTCGGGTTCGCGGTAGGCCAGCAGCTTGGTGATGTAGGCCGTGCCCGCCGCGGCGGGGGCGAGCACACCGGCGGTGAACGAGCTGGCGCCGGAGATCAGCTCGAAGGAGTCGATGGCGTCCTTGGGGCCGGCGATGAGCCCGCCCTCCAGGCCGACCGCCTTCTTCATGGAGACCATGATGAAGGTGGCGCGGCGCATGCCCTCGTACTCCTTGTGGAACTTGCGGTGCGCCGGGCCGTAGACCAGGAAGCCGTTCGCGTCGTCCACGTAGGACAGCGCGCCGTACTTCTCGCACACGTCCACCATCTCGTGCATCGCGGGCACGGTGCCGTCGATCGAGTACACCGACTCGATGACGACGACGACCCGCTTGCCCTTCAGCTTCTTGAGGACCTCCTCAAGACCTTCCACCGAGTTGTGGGGGAAGGAGAACAGCCGCTCGCCGAACTTCAGGCCCTCGGCGGCCTTCCAGAGCGACCAGTGCGCATCCCGGTCGTAGACGAACACGACGTCGCGGTTGACCATCGCGACGCCCGCCATGAACTGCTGGGTGCTCGCCATCGCGTTCACGAAGCCGATGTTCGCGACCGTGCCGGTCGCGAAGCTGATCGCCGCCTCCTTGCCGAGGTACTCGGCGACGGTCTGCTCCATGTCCACGTGCGCGGGGGTGATGCCCTGGATGACGCGGGTGCCACCGCTGCCGAGCCCGTACTGCCGCGTCGCGTCGACGAGGCAGTCCATCACGTCTTCGCGGCGCTGGAGGTTGAGCAGGTTCACCGAGGCGAAGTTCGTGATCAGCTTGTCGGTGCCGTGCTGCGGGCCCGGGATGATCCCGGACACCGGCACGTTGCCGACTCCCATAGCCCGAATACCCTCGGCGAACTTGTCAAAGTTCCAACCTGGCATCTCTGTCATCGTGCGCGGCCTCATTCCGTTGCCGAGAACCCATTGAGTACTTGTGGGATGCGCACCGGCCGCCGTCAGGTGTACTGCGGCCAGTTCTTGCCGATGGACCGGATCAGCTGCGGGTACACGACGGTGTACCGGATGGGCTTGATCCCGACCATGTAGAGCTTTCCGAACGCGCCGTTCGGCTTGACGAGCGCGGTCATCACACCGTGGTGGCCGCCCTTGCCGTCCTCGACCCACCCGACGTGCATCAGCGCGTGCACCGTCTTGTTGGCGATCTCGGAGACCCATTCCGTGTCGGTCATGTAGACCGACCGGAACGGGACGCCGGAGAAGTCCGGCCCGCGGTCGCCGTTCTTCAGGTCTTCCGGGAGCCGGTCGCGCAGGCTCACGACCCGCTTCTTGACGCCCTTGTCCTCGTCGTCCCAGCCGAAGATCTTGCCGAGCCGCCAACGGATCGCGAACAGGACGCTGGTGGCCTTGTCCGAGATCTCGTTGGTGTTCGGGGCGGTGAAGCCCCGCGCGAAGCGGCCCAGGTCGTCCGGGCCGCCCGGCGTGGGCAGCGACCAGACGTCCTCCACCTCGAAGTCACTGGCGAACTCGTGGATGCGCCACGGCCGCTTGGTGAACTCGGAGTTGGGGATTCTCATCAGATGTCTCCTCACCGTATGGGGCTTTCCGCTCCACCGGCAACGATACGGGACAGCGTGGACGGTCCGTGATCAGCCGCTTACTGGCTGACGACGCGGTTCGAGCGCCATTTTGGCTCCACGCTTGGGAGTCATGGTCACCGTGCGGCTCGTGGGCGCCTCTTCCCTCGGGTCGGGGCGACGCAGCTCACACGTGGTGAGCACCTCGCGCAGCACCTCCTTCGTCTCGATGATCGCGATGCGGTCGCCGAGGCAGCGGGTGTGGCCGCCGCCGAAGGGGATCCAGGTGTAGGCGCCCGGCTTGACGCCGACGAAGCGCTCCGGCTTGAACTCGTCGGGGTCCGGGTACACGTCCGGGTCGGTGTGCAGCAGGTACCCGCTGGCCCACAGCTGGTCGCCCGGCTCGTAGCGCACGCCGTTGAGGACGACCGGCTTCACGACCTCCCGCGGGATGATCTGCGGGTTCGGCGGGCGCAGCCGCAGGATCTCGTGCACGGTGGCCGTGAGGTACGTGTCGTCCGTGCCCTCGTCGACCTCCTTGGTGAGCTTCTCCAGCTTGTCCGGGTGCCGGGTCAGGTGCTCCAGCGCCCAGCAGATGCCGCCCGCGGTGGTCTCGGTGCCCGCGACGAACATCGTCATGATCTCGTCGCGCAGCTCGGTGGCGCTCAGCGGCGAGCCGTCCTCGCGCTTGATGTTGAGCATCACCGCGAGCATGTCGTCGCCGGGCTCGCCGGAGTCCAGGCGCTCGGCCACCGCCTCCGCGAGCAGCGCGTCGGTGCGGTCGCGGTCCTTGAAGAACTTGTCCAGACCGAGCGGCTTGATCGCCCGCATCGTGCGCACGCCCAGCGGGGACATGTTGTGCGTCTCGATCATCGTGGTCACGCTGTCGTTGAGCTTCAGCATGTCCCAGATCGCGTCGAACAGCTGCGGCCAGTTCGACGGGACGTGCTTGCCGAACACGACCTCGCGGATGACCTCGATGGTGAACTTGTGCACGTACGGGCGCAGCGACAGCACCTCGCCGCGCGGCCACGACGCGACGGCCTCCTTGGCCATCTCGGTGATCGCGGCCTCGACCCGCTTCTGCGCGCCGCCCTTGACCGAGGGCATCAGCTGCTTGCGGCGGTTCAGGTGCTCCTTCTCGTCCAGCCAGGCCAGACCCGTCTGCCCGAAGTACTTCTCCAGCGCCGCGCTGCCCTGGCCGGTGTGCAGCACGTCCCTGGGCGCCAGGAACATCTCCTTGATGTCCACCGGATCGGTGAGCACGTACAGGTCGGCCTGCGGGAAGATCTTCAGCACGAAGCGCTTGCCGAACTTGTCGCGGCAGGAGCGCATGAACTTCGTCGGGGAGGCGAACAGCTGCACGCCTTGCAGGAACCCGGGGGTGCGCGGTCCCTTGATGCTCGTGGCGGGCACGGCCCGCACGGACTCGGCCTCGACCGGGGCCGGGGCGGCGGCTTCGGGGGCTTCCATGTCTTCGTGACTCCTTGTCAGATCTGTCGGTGTCCGCGGCGCCGGGCCGTCAGACCGCCCCGACGGGGGCTCCGGTGCGGCGGTTCGCCAGGTCGAGCAGGGTGTCCAGGACGCCCGCGGCGCGCAGGTCCTCGACCGGGATGCTGTCGAGCAGGGCCCGGATGTCCTCGTCGGCGGCCCGCTCGGGCGCGGGCGCCGACTCCTGCGCCACGCCGTCCTCCGGCTCCACCAGCGTCAGCAGGTGGGCGACGATGGCGTTGGGCGTCGGGTGGTCGAAGACGAGGGTGCCTTCGAGCTTGAGCCCGGTGAGCCGGTTGATGCGGTTGGCCAGCTCGACCGCGCTCAGCGAGTCGAAGCCCAGTTCCGCCAGCTCCCTGGCGGGCTCGATGGCCTCCGGCGAGCTGTGCCCGAGCACCCCGGCGACCTGCTCGCGCACCAGCGCGAGCAGGACGTCGGCGTGGTTCTCCTCGGCGACGCCCGCCAGGCGGCTGGCCAGCGAGCGCACGGTCTCGGTCCGGCCCGCGACGCGGATCAGGCCGCGCAGCAGCGGCGGCAGGCCACCGGCGCTCGCGTGCTTGCGCAGCACCGCGGTGTCCAGGCGCACCGGGGCCAGCAGCGCCCGGTCCAGGTCGAGCGCGCGGTCGAAGAGCGCCAGGCCGAGTTCGGTGGACAGCGGCACGATGCCCATCTGGTCCAGGCGCGCCAGGCCGGTCTCGTCCAGGGTGCCCGCGATGCCCGCCGGGTCGGCCCACAGGCCCCACGCCAGCGAGGTGCCGGGCAGCCCGGCCGCGCGCCGCGCCGCCACGAGGGCGTCGACGGCCGCGTTCGCCGCCGAGTAGGCGGCCTGGCCCGCGCTGCCCACCAGGGAGGCGACCGAGGAGAACACCACGAACGCGGTGAGGTCGGCCTCGGCGGTCAGCTCGTGCAGGTGCCACGCGCCGTCCACCTTCGGGGCGAGCACCCCGTCGAGGCGGTCGCCGGTCAGGAACTCCACCACGCCGTCGTCCAGCACACCGGCGGCGTGCACGACGCCGCGCAGGTCGGCGATGCCGCCGACGACCGCGGCGATCTGCTCGCGGTCGGCCACGTCGCAGGCCACGACCTGGACCTGGGCGCCCGCGGTCTCCAGGTCGGCGACCAGGTCGACCGCGCCCGCGGCCTCGATGCCGCGCCTGCTCAGCAGCACCAGGCGCGGCACGCCGCGCTCGGCGAGGTGGCGGGCCACGGACGCGCCGACACCGCCGGTGCCGCCGCTGACCAGCACGGTGCCGTCGGTGGGCCACTCGTGGCCCGCGGCGGGCTGCTCGGCGATGCGGCCCAGGCGCGGCACCACGAACACGCCGCCGCGCAGGGCGATCTGCGGCTCGTCCAGGTCGAGCACCGCGGCCCAGTCGGGCTCGTCCGCGGCACCGTCCACACCGAGGTCCACGAGCACGAACCGGCCCGGGTGCTCGGACTGGGCGCTGTGCACCAGGCCCCAGACCGCGGCCTGGGCGACGTCGGCCTGCTCGCCGGGCACCGCGGCCACCGCGCCGCGGGTCACCACGACCAGCGTCGACTCGGCGCAGAAGTCGCTGAGCAGCCACTGGCGCACCAGCTCCAGCGCGGCGTTGGCCGCGCCGCGCGCCGCGTCGTGCCCGGCGCCCGCGGGCGTCGGGCACGAGGTCACGACGACCTCGGGGGCCGGAGTGCCGTCGTACTCGGTCTCCTCCAGGACGAACATGTCCGGGTAGCTCAGACCCGACACCGGGCTCTCGCCGAGTCCGACGACGGCCTGCTCGCGCGCCGCGGGTGCGGCGGCCTCGACCCAGTCGACGCTGAACAGCGAGTTGCGCACGACGTCCTGCGCGCGGGTGAGCTGGGAGCGGTCGACCGGCCGCAGCGCCAGCTTGTCGACGCGCACCACCGGCTGGTCGGCCTCGTCGGTGACCAGCAGGCGCACCGCCTGCTCGCCCATCGAGATGATCCGGGCGCGCCCGCTGGAGGCGGCGGTGCGGACCAGGCTGACACCGGACCACAGGAACGGCAGCAGCACCGGGCCGGGGCCCTCGAGGTCGCGGCCGGCCAGCCCGATGTGCAGGGCGGCGTCGAACAGACCGGGGTGGATGCCGTAGCCGGCGCCGGAGGTGTCCTCCGGCAGCGCGATGTCGGCGTAGAGGTCCGCGCCGATGCGCCACACCCTGCGGGCGTCGCGGAAGGTCGCGCCGTAGTCGTAGCCGGTCTCGGCGAGGCGGTCGTACCAGCCCTCGATCGGGAACTCCTCGGCCCCGGCGGGCGGCCACTCGGTCGGCTCCTCCGCCGCGACCGGCCGCTCCTCGGCGAGCCAGCCCCTGGCGTGGCAGGTGATCGCGCCCTCGGCGTCGGAGTCCTCGGCGTTCTCCAGTCGGGTGAAGACGCCGATCTCGCGGCGGCCGTCCTCGCCGGGCGCGCCGATGGTGACCTGGACGGCGTAGACCGTCGACTCGTCCAGCAGCAGCGGCGACTCCATCAGGAGTTCGTCGACCACCGGGTAGCCCGCGACGCGGCCCGCGGTGAGCGCCAGGTCCACCAGCGCCGTGCCGGGCACGATCGTCGCGTCGAGCACGACGTGGTCCAGCGTCCACGGGTGGGTGCCGGTGGAGATGGTGCCGGTGAGCAGCCACTCGTCGCGGTCGCCCAGGCGCGAGGCGCCCGCCAGCACGGCGTGGTCGACGGGGGTGAACCCCGCGCCGGCGCCGGAGCCCGCGACGGGCATCTGCCAGTAGCGCGCGTTCTGGAAGGCGTAGGTCGGCAGCGCGACGCGCCGTGCGCCGGTGCCCGCGAAGTACGCGGCCCAGTCGACCGCCGCGCCCGCCGTGTGCGCCTGGCCGAGGAACGCGGCGAAGGTCTCGTCCTCGGAACCGTGCTTGCGCAGGGCGGGAAGGACGACCGCGGGGGAGGTCTCGGACTCGCCGAAGGTGTCGATGGTCTGGCGGGCCATGGCGGTCAGCACCGCGTCCGGGCCCAGCTCCAGGAACCGGCGGACGCCCGCGTCCCACAGCGCGCGCACGCCGTCGGCGAAGCGCACCGCCTGGCGCACGTGCGCCACCCAGTACTCGGCGTCGTAGGCCGTGACCGGCTCACCGGTCAGGTTGGACACCACGGCCACGCGCGGCGCGGCGAAGGTCAAACCGCTGACGACGGCGCGGAACTCCTCCAGCATCGGCTCCATGCGCGCGGAGTGGAAGGCGTGCGAGACGCGCAGGCGGGTGGACTTGCGCCCGTCCCAGCGCGGCAGCCACTCCGCCACGGCGTCGGCGTCGCCGGACACCACGACCGACTGCGGCGCGTTCACGGCCGCGATCTCCAGGCGACCGGCGAAGCCCGCCAGCGACTCGGCGACGTCGGCCTCGCCCGCCTGCACGGCGACCATCGCGCCGCCGGTGGGCAGCGCGCCCATCAGCCTGCCGCGCGCGACGACCAGCGTGCTCGCGTCGGCCAGGGTCAGCGCCCCGGCGACGTGGGCGGCGACGATCTCGCCGACGGAGTGGCCGATCAGGTAGTCCGGCTTCACGCCGAGGGAGTCGAGCAGGGCGTACAGCGCCACCTCGAAGGCGAACAGCGCGACCTGGGTGTACTCGGTCGCGTTGAGCAGCTCGGCCTCGGGCGTGCCCTCCTCGGCGGTCATGAGGGCGAGGACCGAGCGGCCGACCTTCGGGTCCAGCTCGGCGCACACCTCGCGCAGCGCGCGGTCGAACACCGGGAACAGCCGCGCCAGCTCGACGCCCATGCGGGCGCGCTGCGCCCCCTGGCCGGAGAACAGGAACGCGGTCTTGCCGAAGGCGGCGGCGCCCTCGTGCGCGCCGGGGCCGGGCACCCCGTCGACGACGGCGGCGAGGCGCTCGATGAGCTGCTCGCGGCTGTCGGCCACCACGACGGCGCGCTGCTCCAGCAGCGCTCGGGCGCTCACCTGCGAAAGGGCGATGTCGGCGACTGAACAGTCGGCGAGGTCGGCGAAGTCGGCGGAGCGCAGGTGCGCGCGCAGCCGCTCGGCCTGCGCCCGCAGCGCCTGCGCGCCGCGGCCGGAGAGCACCACCGGCACCGCGCCGAGGGTGCGCGGCTCGGCGGCGTCGGCGGCGGGCTCGGCGGCCGGGGCCTCTTCGAGGATCACGTGCGCGTTGGTGCCGCTCACGCCGAAGGCCGAGACCGCGCCGCGGCGCGGGCGCTCGGCCGGGGTCCAGGCGCGGCCCTCGGTCAGCAGCTCGACCGCGCCGGCCTGCCAGTCCACGTGCGGCGACGGGTCGTCGGCGTGCAGGGTCGGCGGCAGCACGCCGTGGCGCATGGCCTGCACCATCTTGATCACACCGGCGACACCGGCCGCGGCCGAGCTGTGCCCGATGTTGGACTTGATGGAGCCCAGGTACAGCGGGGCGCCAGAGCGCTCCTGGCCGTAGGTCGCCAGCAGCGCCTGGGCCTCGATCGGGTCGCCCAGCTTGGTGCCGGTGCCGTGGCCCTCGACGGCGTCCACATCCGACGTCGTGAGCCCGGCGTTGGTCAGGGCGGCGCGGATGACGCGCTCCTGCGACGGGCCGTTCGGCGCGGTCAGGCCGTTGGACGCGCCGTCCTGGTTGACCGCGGAGCCGCGGATGACGGCCAGCACCTTGTGGCCGCGGCGGCGGGCGTCGGAGAGGCGCTCCACGACCAGCACGCCGAGACCGTCGGAGAAGCCGGTGCCGTCGGCGCCGGAGGAGTACGCCTTGCAGCGGCCGTCCGGGGACAGGCCGCGCTGGCGGCTGAACTCGACGTAGAGGAACGGGCCGGACATGACGGTGACGCCGCCGACCAGCGCCATCGAGCACTCCCCCGCCCGCAGCGCCTGGGCGGCGAGGTGCAGGGCGACCAGGGAGGACGAGCACGCCGTGTCGACCGACACCGCGGGCCCTTCCAGGCCGAGGCTGTAGGCGATGCGGCCGGAGACGACGCTGGTCGACTCGCCGGTGAGCCGGTAGCCCTCCACGTCCGGGTGCGCGGTGCCGTAGTCGGAGGTGATGACGCCGAGGTAGACGCCGGTGTCGGTGCCGCGCAGCGACAGCGGGTCGATCCCGGCGCTCTCCAGGGCCTCCCAGGCCGCGGGCAGCATGAGGCGCTGCTGCGGGTCCATCGCCATGGCCTCGCGCGGGCTGATGCCGAAGAACTCCGCGTCGAAGTCGCCCGCGCCGTCGATGAAGCCGCCGCCGCGGGAGGTCACCGAGCCGAGGCGGTCGGGGTCGGGGTCATACATCCGGTCGGGGTCCCAGCCGCGGTCGGTCGGCATCGCCGAGATGCCGTCGCGGCCGTCGGCGACCAGCTCCCACAGCTCCTGCGGCGAGGAGACGCCACCGGGGTAGCGGCACGCCATGCCCACGATCGCCAGCGGCTCGCTCGACCGCGCGCGCAGCCTGCGGTTCTCCTGGCGCAGCTGGTCGTTGTCCTTGAGCGACTTCCGCAGCGCCTCTACGAAGTCGTTCTCCTGATTCGGCATGTGCCCCGTTACCTCCGTGTGGAGCGCTGCTCGCGCCCACATCGCCGTTGATTCACGCCGTCGGACATCGACAGCCGTGTGAGTTCCCTGGCCGCGGCGATCACGCCGAGCCCTCTCGTGCCAGCCGCAGCAGCGCTGCCGCGTCCATGTCATCGATCGACGTGCCCGCCTCGGCGCTCTCCTCGACGACGACCGGGTCGCCCGCCGCCAGCTCGCGCAGCGTGTCGATCAGCCCGGCCGTGCGGAAGCGGGCCAGCGGGATCGCCGCGAGCAGCGCGCGCAGCTCGTCCTCCTCCGACGGCGCGGCCACGGCCGCCTCGTCGGGGGCGACGAGGGTGAGCAGGTGCTCCGCGACCGCCTGCGGCGTCGGCTGGTCGAAGATCAGGGTCGCGGGCAGCCGCACCCCCGCCTCCTGGCCGAGCCGGTTGCGGAACTCCACCGCGGACAGCGAGTCGAAGCCCATGTCCTTGAACGCCTTGGCCGGGTCGACCGCGGTGGCCGAGCCGTGGCCGAGCACGGCGGCCACCTGCGCGCGCACCACGTCCAGCACGACCGCCACGCGGTCGGCCTGCGCCACGGTGGCCAGCCGCCGCGCGAGCGAGCGCTGCTCCTGCGCCCGCTTGGCGGGGGCGGGGGCCAGGCCGCGCAGCAGCGCGGGCAGCGCCCCGGCCCTGGCCTGCTCGCGCAGCGCCGCCGGGTCCAGGCGCATCGGGACGACCACGGCGGTGTCCTGGCCCAGGGCGTCGTCGAAGAGCGCCAGACCGGTCTCGGCGTCGATCGTGCCGATGCCCAGGCGGGTCAGCCGGGCGCGCTGGTCGTCGGACAGCTCGCCGGACATGCCGCCCGCGTCGCTCCACAGGCCCCAGGCCAGGGAGGTGGCGGGCAGGCCGTCGGCGTGCCTGCGCTGCACCAGCGCGTCCATGGCGGCGTTCGCGGCGCCGTAGTTCGCCTGGCCGGGGCTGCCGATCAGCGCCGCGGCGGAGGAGAACACCACGAACGCGCTCAGCGCCATGTCCTCGGTCAGCTCGTGCAGGTTCCACGCGCCGTCGACCTTCGGCCGCAGCACCCGGTCGAGCTGGTGGACCGTCAGCGAGGCCGCGAGCCCGTCGTCGAGCACACCGGCGGCGTGCACGACACCGGAGAGCGGGCCCTCCAGCGACTCCAGCACCTTCGCCAGCTGCTCGCGGTCGGCCACGTCGCAGGCCTCGACCCGCACCGCCGCGCCCGCCGCTTCCAGCTCGGCCACCAGGGCGGTCGCGCCGTCGGCGGCAGCGCCGCGGCGGCTGACGAGCAGCAGCCGCTGAACGCCGTGGGCGTGCACCAGGTGCCGCGCGACCGTCGCGCCGAGACCGCTGGCGCCACCGGTGACCAGGACCGTGCCGGGGAACTCCGGCAGCGGGCCCGGCTCGGCGGCCAGCCGCGCCAGGCGCGGCGCCAGCACCCGGCCGTCGCGCAGGGCGAGGCGGGGCTCCTCCAGCGCGGCGAGCGCGCTCCAGTCCGGGGCGTCGGCGTACAGGTCGGCGTCCACGACCATGAACCGGCCGGGGTGCTCGGCCCGCACGCTGTGCACGAGACCGGCGACCGCGGCCTGCGCCGGGTCGGGGGCCTCGCCGCCCACCGCGAGGCCGCGCGGGGCGGCCACGACGAGCCGGGCGTCGGCGAAGGCGGGCTCGGCGAGCCAGCGCTGCACCAGCGCCAGGGCGTCGGCCGCCGCGGCGAGCGCGGTGCCGGGTCCGGCGTCGGGCAGCGCGGCGACGGTGGCGACCACGACATCGGGCCGCTCCGCGCCGTCCTCCAGTTCCCCGAGCAGGGCGCCGAGGTCGGCGGTGTCGCGGCCGATGACGACGACCCGCGAGGCCGCGGGCGCGACCTCGACCTCGGCCCAGTCGACGTGCAGCAGCGAGTTCTTGCGGTCGCGCTGCCCGGAGGACAGCTGCGACTGCTCGACCGGGCGCATGTCCAGGCGCGCCATGCTCAGCACCGGCTCGCCGGACTCGTCGGTGATGTCGACGCTCAGCGCCAGGCCCTCGGTGGGCTTGATGCGGGCGCGGACCCGCGACTGGCCAACCCGGCCCAGCCGCACACCGGACCAGGAGAACGGCAGCACGGCGGACACGTCCTCGCCCTGCTGCATCAGGCCACCGTGCATGGCGGCGTCGAACAGGGCGGGGTGGATGCCGAAGCCGTCCCCGCTCGTCCCCTCCGGCAGCGCCACCTCGGCGTAGACCTCCGCGCCGAGCTTGAAGAGCGCGCGCACGCTCTGGAACGCGGGCCCGTAGTCGTAGCCGAGGTCGGCCATGCCGTCGTAGAGCGCGTCGACCGACAGCTCCTGGGCGCCCGCGGGCGGCCACTGGCCGGTCCAGTCGGCGATCGGCTCGCCCGCCGGGGCGAGCAGGCCCCGGGCATGGCAGACCGTCGGCTCGGGCTCCTCGTCGCGCACCGCGGCGGCGCGGGTGAACACCGCGACCTCGCGGCGGCCGTCATCGCCCGGGACGCCCACGGTGACCTGGAGGTTCCTGGCGACGCCGTCGGTCAGCAGCAGCGGGGCCTCGATGACCAGTTCGTCGAGGGCCGGGCAGCCGGTCCGCGCGCCCGCGGCCAGCGCCAGCTCCACCAGCGCGGTGCCCGGGACGATCGTGGCCCCCAGCACGACGTGGTCGGCGGTCCACGGCTGCGTCTCGGTCGAGAGCAGGCCGGTGAAGATCCACTCGTCGCGGTCGGCGACCTGGGCGGCGGCAGCCAGCACCGGGTGCCCGGCGTGGCCGAGGCCCGCCGCGCCGACGTCGCCGCCGCGGTCGCGGGTCACCAGCCAGTACCGCTCGCGCTGGAAGGCGTAGGTCGGCAGCGGCACCTGGCGGGCGGTGGTGCCCGCGTAGACGCCCTGCCAGTCCACGTTCGACCCGCTGATGTGGGCGGTGCCGAGGAAACCGGCGAACGTCGCCTGCTCGGGCCTGCGGGCCCGCTGCGCGGCGGCGAACACGGTGGCCGGGGTGTGGCCCTGGCCGGTGGTGCTGTCGACGGTCTGCTCGGCCATCGGCGTCAGCACGGCGTCGGGGCCCAGCTCCAGGAACCGGCGGACGCCCGCCTCGTGCAGCGCGCGCACGCCGTCGGCGAAGCGCACGGCGGCGCGCACGTGGCGCACCCAGTAGTCCGCGTCGTACTCGGCCACCAGCTCGCCGGTCAGGTTGGACACGACCGGGGTCGTCGGCGGCGTGAAACGCAGCCCGCGCACCACGGCGGCGAACTCGGCCAGCATCGGCTCCATGCGCGGGGAGTGGAAGGCGTGCGAGACCCGCAGGCGCGTGGTCTTGCGGTCGGTCCACAGCGCCAGGAACTCCTCGATGGCGTCGGCGTCGCCGGAGACGACCACCGAGCCGGGGGCGTTCACCGCGGCGACCGCCAGGCGGTCGCCGAAGGCGGCGAGCTTGGCGAGGACCTCGTCCTCGTTCGCCTGGACCGCGGCCATCGCGCCACCGGAGGGCAGCGCGCCCATCAGGCGGCCACGGGTCACGACCAGCTCGCAGGCATCCGCCAGCGACAGCGACCCCGCGACGTGCGCCGCCACGATCTCGCCGACCGAGTGCCCGATCAGGTAGTCCGGCCTGATGCCGAGGGACACCACCAACCGGAACAGCGCCACCTCGAAGGCGAACAGCGCGACCTGGGTGAACTCGGTGCGGTCCAGCGAGCCGTCCTCGGCGGTCATCAGCTCGCGGACGGAGCGCCCGACCCTCGGGTCCAGCTCGGCGCAGACCTCGGTCAGCGCCTGGTCGAACACCGGGTAGGCGGCGGCCAGCTCCACACCCATCCCGGCCCGCTGCGACCCCTGCCCGGAGAACAGGAACGCCGTCTTGCCGGACACCGCGACCGACTCGGTCACCCCGGCCGCGCGCTCGCCGGTCGCCAGCGCGGCGAGGGCGGTGAGCAGCTCGTCGCGGTCGGCGGCGACCACGGCGGCGCGGTGCTCCAGCAGGGCGCGCGTCGTCACCGACGTGTACGCCGTGTCGGCCACCGACAGGTCCGGGCGGGCCAGGACGTGCTGGCGCAGCCGCTCGGCCTGCGCCCGCAGGGCGGCCTCGCCGCGCGCGGCCAGCACGACCGGGGTCAGCGGCTGGACAGCCTGCTCGGCGGGCTCGGCGGGCTCGTTCGCTCCCGGGGCCTCTTCCAGGATCAGGTGCACGTTGGTGCCGCTGACGCCGAACGAGGAGACGCCCGCGCGGCGCGGGCGGTCCGCCCGCGTCCACTCGCGGCCCTCGGTCAGCAGCTCGACGGCGCCGGACTCCCAGTCGATGTGCGGGGAGCGGTCCTCGGCGTGCAGGGTCGGCGGCAGCATCCCGTGGCGCATGGCCTGCACCATCTTGATCACACCGGCGACGCCCGCGGCGGCCGAGCTGTGCCCGATGTTGGACTTGATCGAGCCGAGCCACAGCGGGTCGCCCGAGCGCTCCTGGCCGTAGGTGGCCAGCAGCGCCTGCGCCTCGATCGGGTCACCCAGCATCGTGCCCGTGCCGTGGCCCTCCACAGCGTCCACATCGGACGCCGTGAGCCCGGCGTTGGCCAGGGCCGTGCGGATCACGCGCTCCTGCGACGGGCCGTTCGGCGCGGTCAGGCCGTTGGACGCGCCGTCCTGGTTGACCGCGGAACCCCGCAGCACGGCCAGGATGCGGTGCCCGTGGCGCAGGGCGTCGGACTGGCGCTCCAGGACCAGCAGGCCCAGGCCGTCGGAGAAGCCGGTGCCGTCGGCGTGCGCGGAGTACGCCTTGCAGCGGCCGTCCGGCGCGAGGCCGCGCTGGCGGCTGAAGTCCACCAGCAGGTGCGGCGCGGTCAGCACGGACACGCCGCCGACCAGCGCCATGGAGCACTCACCCGAGCGCAGCGCCTGCGAGGCCAGGTGCAGGGCCACCAGCGACGAGGAGCACGCCGTGTCCACCGACACCGCGGGACCTTCCAGGCCGAGGCTGTAGGCGACCCGGCCGGAGACGACGCTGGAGGTGGTGCCGGTGAGGTAGTAGCCGTCCATCTCCGGCAGGTGCGCCGCGCCGTAGTCGGTCGTCACCGCGCCGCAGAACACGCCGGTGTCGGTGCCGCGCAGCGACTGCGGATCGATCCCGGCGTCCTCGAACGCCTCCCACGCGGCCTCCAGCAGGAGCCGCTGCTGCGGGTCCATGGCCAGCGCCTCGCGCGGGCTGACGCCGAAGAACTCGGCGTCGAAGTCGGCGACGCCCTCGATGAACCCGCCGCCGCGGGTGTACAGCGTGCCCGGCTGGTCGGGGTCCGGGTCGTAGAGCCGCTCCAGGTCCCAGCCGCGGTCGGTCGGCAGCCCGGTGATCGCGTCGCGACCGGTGGAGACCAGCTCCCACAGCTGCTCCGGCGAGGACACCCCGCCGGGGTAGCGGCAGGCCATGCCGACGATCACCAGCGGGTCGCCCGCGTCGATCGCCTCGCGCCGGGCCGCCACGACGGGCCGGGCCCGCTCGACGGGGCCCGCCTCGGCGAGCAGCATCCGGGCCACGGCGGCCGGGTTCGGGTAGTCGAAGACCAGCGTCGCGGGCAACCGCAGACCGGTCACCTGGGCGAGCCGGTTGCGCAGCTCGACCCCGCTGAGGGAGTCGAAGCCCATCTCCTTGAACGCGCGGTCGGACTGCACGGCGTCGGCCGACTCGTGGCCGAGCGCGGCGGCGGCGTGCGTGCGGACGATGTCGAGCACGACCTGCTCGCGGTCGGCCTCGGCGACGCCGGCCAGGCGCTGGGCCAGCGAGCCGCCCGCGTCGGCGCGCCGGGCCGGGGCCCGGACGAGGCCGCGCAGCAGCGGCGGCAGGGCACCGGCGCGGGCGCGGGCCCGCAGGGCGGCCATGTCCAGCAGCACGGGGGCCAGCAGCGGGTGGCGGGCGGCGGTGCCCGCGTCGAACAGGGCGGTGCCCAGCTCGTCGCCGATGGCGGTGACGCCCATGCGCTCCAGGCGCTCCAGCGCGTCGCCGTCCAGCTCGCCGGTCATGCCCGCGCTGTCGGCCCACAGGCCCCACGCCAGCGAGGTGGCGGGCTGCCCGGCCGCGCGCCGGGTGGCGGCCAGCGCGTCCAGGGCGGCGTTCGCCGCGGCGTAGTTCGCCTGCCCCGGGCTGCCCACCAGGGCGGCCACGGAGGAGAACAGCACGAACGCCGACAGCTCGGCGGTCAGCTCGTGCAGGTGCCACGCGGCGTCGACCTTCGGGCCGAGCACGCGGGCGAAGCGCTCGTCGGTGAGGCTGGTGACCACGCCGTCGTCCAGGACACCGGCCGCGTGCACGACCGCCGTCACCGGCTCACCGGCCAGCAGGTCGGCGACCTGCGCCCGGTCGGCCACGTCGCAGGCCGCGACGCGGACGTCGGCGCCCAGCTCGCGCAGTTCGGCGGCCAGCGCCTCCGCGCCGGGGGCGGCCGGGCCGCGGCGGCTGACCAGCAGCAGGCGGCGCGCGCCCCGGCCCGCCAGGTGGCGGGCGAAGACCGCGCCGAGACCGCCGGTGCCGCCGGTGATCAAGGTGGTGCCGTCGAGCGC
The DNA here is from genome assembly GCF_042657845.1 of Actinokineospora guangxiensis. NCBI lineage: Bacteria > Bacillati > Actinomycetota > Actinomycetes > Pseudonocardiales > Pseudonocardiaceae > Actinokineospora > Actinokineospora guangxiensis. Next base: position 41,356 of record NZ_JBHSKF010000022.1, read on the forward strand.
CATCGGGGCGGGCGCCGTCAGCACGACCTTGCCGGTGTTGCGGCCCTCGCGCAGGTGCTGGAAGGCCGCGACGCCGTCGCGCACGTCCCAGCAGCGGATCGGCGAGTGGGTCAGCTCGCCGCGCTCAATCATCGCCGCGACGGTGGTCAGCAGCTCGCGGACGCGCTCGGCACCCGCGGACTCCAGGACATCGATCGCCAGGTAGCGCACGCCCGCGGGGGCCTCGGCGCGGATGTCGGTCTTGCCCAGCTCGATGAAGCGACCGCCGTCGGACAGCAGCGCCAGCGAGGCGTCGACGAACTCGCCCGCGAGCGAGTTGATCACGACGTCCACCCCGGCGCTGAAGCGCTCGCGGAAGTCCAGGTCGCGCGAGGAGGCGATCCGCTCGTCCGGCACGCCCAGCGCGCGCACGGCGGCGCGCTTGGCCGGGCTCGCGGTCGCGAACACCTCCGCGCCCAGGTGCTGGGCGATCTTCACCGCCGCCATGCCGACACCGCCCGCGGCGGCGTGCACCAGCACCCGGTCGCCCGCGCGGACCTGCGCGAGGTCCACGAGGCTGTGGTAGGCGGTGAGGAAGGCGACGGGAACGGCCGCGGCCTGGGCGAAGGACCAGGCCGACGGCATCGCCGCGACCATGCCCTGCTCCACCACGGCCAGCGGGCCGAAGCCCTCCGGCACGCAGCCGAACACGCGGTCGCCGACGGCGAAGTCGGTGACCCCGGCGCCCACCTCGACCACGACGCCCGCGGCCTCGCTGCCCAGCGGGGCCGCGTCGGGGTACACCCCGAGCGCGATCATCACGTCGCGGAAGTTCAGACCGGCGGCGCGCACGTCCACGCGCACCTCGGTCGCGCCCAGCGGGCGGTCCGCGGTCGACGGCACGACGGCCAGGTCGTCCAGCGAGCCCGAGCCGGTGAGCCCGAGCCGCCAGAGCGACCCGACCGGCTCCTGGGGCGCGCGGGCGAGCCGGGGTGCCAGCGCGCGCCCGGCCCGCAGCGCCAGCTGCGGCTCGTCGCCGCCTGCGAACACCGACCAGTCGGGCAGTTCGGCGTCGGCCGGGTCGAGGTCGACCAGGGCGAAGCGGCCGGGGTTCTCCGACTGCGCGCTGCGCACCAGGCCCCACACCGCGGCGGAGGCGAGGTCGGCGGCCTCGGCCCCGACACCCGCGCCGCCGCGGGTGGCGACGACCAGGCGGGCGCCCTCGGGCCGGTCGACGGCAAGCCACTGCCGGACCAGACCCAGCACCGCGCTGGTCGCGGCCTTGACCGCCGCGGGGGGCGAGCCCGCGCCCCGGGGGATCAGCGCGATGACCAGATCCGCGCTCTCCTGGGCGGCGTCCAGGTCGGCCAGGTCGGCGAAGCGCTCCCCCAGCACCTCGACGCGGGCCTGGCCCGCGCTGAGCGCGACCTCGGTCCAGTCGAGCCGGTGCAGCGCCTCGCCGGCGCCGCTGCCGCCGCCGAGCTGGGCCGGGTCGACCGGCCGGAAGACGAGCTTGTCCATGTGCAGCACGGACTCGCCCTCGGCGTCGACCACGTCCACGCGCAGCGTCGAGTCGCCGAGGCCGGTGATCCGCACCCGGGCGCTCTGCTGCCCGCCGGCGCCGATGCGCACGCCGGACCACGAGAACGGCAGCACGACGCCGCCACCGGACTCCTTCTCCAGCAGGCCGCCGTGCATGGCGGCGTCGAGCAGGCCGGGGTGCAGCGCGAAGCCGCCGGTGTCGGCGCCGTCGGGCAGCGCGATCTCGGCGAACACCTCGCGCTCGCGGCGCCAGAGCGCCCGCACGCACAGGAAGGTCGGGCCGTAGCCGTAGCCGAGGTCGGCCATGTCCGCGTACAGCTCGTCCACCGAGGCGGCGTCGGCGTCGGCGGGCGGCCACTGCTCGGGCCAGCGCAGGGTGGTGGCGGTCTCCGGGCCGATGTGGCCGCGGCCGTGGCAGAGCGCTTCCTGGCGCTCGCCGTCCTGCTGCTCGGCGGGACGGCTGTAGACGGCGACCTCGCGGCGGCCGTCCTCGGCGGCGGCGCCCACGGTGATCTGCAGGTGGCGGACCTCGTCGGCGGACAGCGTCAGCGGCGCGGCGAGCACCAGCTCCTCGGCGACCGGGCACCCCACGGTGCGGCCGGCGGTGACGACCATCTCGGCCAGCGCGATCCCGGGCACGACGACGCTGTCGAGCACCACGTGGTCGCGGGTCCACGGCTGGGTCTCCTGGGAGACGCGGCCGGTGAACACCCACTCGTCGCGGTCGCCGACCGCGACGGCGGCGGTGATGACGGGGTGGTCGACGGCGCGCTGGCCCGCGGTGGCGGCGTCGCCGCCGGTGGTGCCGGGCTCGATCCAGAAGCGCTTGCGCTGGAAGGCGTAGGTCGGCAGGGCGACGAGCGTGCCGCCGCTGCCCGCGAAGAAGCCCGCCCAGTCGACGGGGACGCCGGCGATGTGCGCCTCGCTCAGCGAGCGGGTGAAGCGGGGCAGGCCGCCCTCGCCGCGGCGCAGCGAGCCGACGACCGACACCCGGTCGCCGGCGCCGTGGGCGTCGGCGGTGTCCTCGACGGCCATCGTCAGCACCGGGTTGGGCGACATCTCCAGGAAGCAGCCCGCGCCGCTGTCGATGAGGGCGCGCACCGCGGGCGCGAACTCGACGCGCTCGCGCAGGTTGCGGTACCAGTAGGCGGCGTCCATGGCGGCGGTGTCGATGACCGCGCTGTCCACAGTGGAGTAGAACGGGATCTGCCCGGAGGTGGGCGCGACCGGCGCGAGGGCCGCCAGCAGCGCGTCCTCGATGGTCTCGACCTGCGCGGAGTGCGAGGCGTAGTCCACCTTCACCCGGCGCGCGCGGACGCCGTCGGCGTCGCAGCGGGCGATGAGGTCGTCCAGGCAGTCCGGGGCGCCGGAGACCACGACCGAGGCCGGGCCGTTCTCGGCGGCGATGGAGACCTTGCCCTCGTAGGGGGCGATCAGCGCGGTGACCCGCTCGGCGGGCTGCGCGACGGACACCATGCCGCCGTGCCCGGCCAGGCGCTCCAGCACCAGCTTGCTGCGCAGCGCCACGATGCGCGCGCCGTCCTGAAGGGACAGACCGCCCGCGACGCACGCCGCGGCGATCTCGCCCTGCGAGTGCCCGACCACGGCGGCGGGCTCGACGCCGTGGGAGCGCCACAGCGCCGCCAGCGACACCATGACCGCCCACAGCGCCGGCTGCACGACATCGACGCGCTCCAGCGTCGGCGCGCCCTCGGCCTCGCGCAGCACACCGGTCAGCGACCAGTCCACGAACTCGCCGAGGGCGGCCTCGCACTCGGCGATCCGCGCGGCGAAGACCGGCGCGGTGTCCAGCAGCTCCACGGCCATGCCCGCCCACTGCGCGCCCTGGCCGGGGAAGACGAAGACCGGGTTGCCCCCGGTGGCGCGGCCGGTGACGACGCTGTCGACGGGCTCGCCGTCGATGAGCGCGGTCAGGCCGGCCAGCAGGCCATCGCGGTCCTCGGCCACGACCGCGGCGCGGTCCTCCAGGTGCGCCCGCGACGTCGCCGCCGACAGGCCCGCGTCGAGCGCGGTGACCGCCGGGTGCTCGACGAGGTGGGCGCGCAGCCGCTCGGCCTGCGCGCGCAGCGCCTGGCCTCCGCGCGCCGAGAGCAGCACGGGCACGGCGGGCAGGTCGGCGAGGCTGCCGGTGACGGTGATTCGCCCCGACGGCCCGTCGGCGGGCTCCTCGGGGGTCGCCTCCTCCAGGATGAGGTGGGCGTTGGTGCCGCTCACGCCAAAGGAGGAGACACCCGCGCGGCGCGGGCGGTCCTTGGCGGTCCACTCGCGCGCGGAGGTCAGCAGCGACACCGCGCCGGAGTCCCAGTCCACGTGCGGGGAGGGCTCATCGATGTGCAGCGACGGCGGCAGGGTGCGGTTGCGCAGCGCCTGCACCATCTTGATCACACCGGCGACGCCCGCGGCCGTGGAGCTGTGGCCGACGTTGGACTTGATGGAGCCCAGGTACAGCGGGTCGCCGTCGCGGTCCTTGCCGTAGGTGGCCAGCAGCGCGTGCGCCTCGATCGGGTCGCCGAGCTTGGTGCCGGTGCCGTGGCCCTCGACGGCGTCGACGTCGCGCGGGCGCAGGCCCGCGTTCGCCAGCGCGGCGCGGATCACCCGCTCCTGCGACGGGCCGTTCGGGGCGGTCAGGCCGTTGGAGGCGCCGTCCTGGTTGACGGCGCTGCCGCGGATGACGGCGAGCACGTTGTGCCCGAGGCGGCGGGCGCGGGAAAGCCGCTCCACCACGACGAGGCCGAGGCCGTCGGCGAAGCCGGTGCCGTCGGCCGCCGCCGCGTACGGCTTGCAGCGGCCGTCCGGGGCCAGGCCGCGCTGGCGGGAGAACTCCACGAACAGGAACGGCCCGGACAGCACGGTGACGCCGCCGACGAGCGCCATGGAGCACTCGCCCGCCCGCAGCGCCTGCGCCGCCAGGTGCAGCGCGACCAGCGAGGAGGAGCACGCGGTGTCGATCGAGATCGACGGGCCCTCCAGGCCCAGGGTGTAGGAGACGCGTCCGGAGACCACGCTGGAGGTCGAGCCGGTCAGGCGCAGGCCCTCGATCTGGGGCAGGCTGCCCGCCGGACCGACGGCGTAGTCGGAGGACCCGACGCCGCAGAACACGCCGGTGTCGGTGCCGCGCAGCGAGAGCGGGTCGATGCCCGCGTCCTCGAAGGCCTCCCACGCCGCCTCCAGCAGCATGCGCTGCTGGGGGTCCATCGACTTCGCCTCGCGCGGGCTGATGCCGAAGAACTCCGCGTCGAAGTCGGTGACGCCGTCGACGAACCCGCCGACGCGGCTGTAGGCCTTGCCGAGCTGGTTGGGGTCGGGGTCGTAGAGCCCTTCGAGGTTCCAGCCGCGGTCGGTCGGCATGGTCGACATCGCGTCGGTGCCCTCGGACACCAGCTCCCACAGGCGCTGCGGGGTCACCGCGCCGCCCGGGTAGCGGCAGCTCATGCCGACGATCGCGATCGGCTCGCTGGCCTGCTCCTGCAGCTCGGCCAGCCGAGCCTTGGTGGAGCTGAGATCGGCGGCCGTGCGCTTCAGATAGCGGAGCAGCTTGTCCTGCTCGTTCTCGCTACCTGCACCCATGTTCCCGTCCTTCGTCATGCGTCACCGAACTCGGCGTCGAGCAGGGCGAAGACCTCGTCCGCGCTGGTCGCGGCCTCGATCTGCTCACTGGCGTGGTTTCCGTTGTGCGAGAGGGCGCCCACCAGCGCCCGCAGCCGGTCGGCCACCCTGCGCCGCTCGTCCTCGGCGACCTCGGCGAGCATGTCCTCAAGGCGGGACAGCTCCTCATCGATCGACGGGGCCTCGGGGGCGCCGCCGAAGTGGCCGAGCAGGACGCGCGCCACGGCGGCGGGCGTCGGGTGGTCGAACACGAGCGTGGCGGGCAGCCGGACCCCGGTCGCCTGGGTCAGGCGGTTGCGCAGGTTGACCGCGCCGAGGGAGTCGAAGCCCATGTCCTGGAAGGCGCGCTCGGCCTCGATGGCCGCGGCGCTCTCGTGGCCGAGGACGGCCGCGACGTGGCCGCGCACGACGTCGAGCACGATCTTCTCGCGCTCGGCGTCGGACGCCCCGGCGAGGCGCTGCTCCAGCGACCCGCCGGTGGGTTCGGCCTGCTGCTCGGGCATCCGCACCAGTCCGCGCAGCAGCGGCGCGAGCGCGCCGCCGCGGGCCTGGACGGTCAGCGCGCCGGTGTCCAGCTGGACCGGGGCGAGGACCGCGTCGGTGGCCGCGAGGCCGTGGTCGAACAGCTCCAGGCCGGTCTCGGCCGACAGCGGGATCGCGCCGAGCCCGCGCAGCCGCGCCAGGCTCGTCTCGTCCAGCGTGCCCGCCATGCCCGCGGTGTCCTCCCACAGGCCCCAGGCCAGCGAGGTCGCGGGCAGGCCCGCGGCCTTGCGGTGCTGGGCCAGGGCGTCCAGCGCGGCGTTGGCCGCGGCGTAGTTCGCCTGTCCGGGGCTGCCGATCAGCGAGGCGACCGAGGAGAACAGCACGAACGCCGCCAGCTCGGTGCCCGCGGTCAGCTCGTGCAGGTGCCAGGCGGCGTCGACCTTGGGCCGCATGACCTTGGCGAGCTGGTCGTCGGTCATGGCCTCGACCAGACCGTCGGCGAGCACACCGGCGGCGTGCACGACCGCGGTCAGCGGGCGCTCCAGCGAGGCCAGCAGGTCGGCCAGCTGGGCCCGGTCGCCGACGTCGCAGGCGGCCACCCGGACAGCGGCTCCCGCCGCCTCCAGCTCGGCGACCAGCGCCTCGACGCCCGGCGCCGCCGGTCCGCTGCGGCTGACCAGCGCCAGGTGCCGCACACCGTGGCGGGCGACGAGGTGGCGCGCGATGAGCGCGCCGAGCCCGCCGGTGCCGCCGGTGACCAGCACCGTCTTCTCCTGGTCGAACACCGCGGCCACGCCGTCGGTGACCGCCTGGGCCAGGCGCGGGGCGAGCACCCGCCCGTCGCGCACGGCCAGCTGCGGCTCCTTGGCGCCCGCGAGGGCGTCCCAGTCCGGCTTGGTGTCGTCGGTGTCCAGCAGCACGAAGCGGCCGGGGTGCTCGGACTGGGCGCTGCGGAGCAGGCCCCAGACCGCGGCCTGGGCGACGTCGGCGCCCTCCCCCGCGACGCCCGCGGCGTTGCGGGTCATCACGACCAGTCGCGCGTCCTCGGACCAGGTGCCCGCCAGCCACTGGCGCACCAGCGCCAGCGCCCGGCGCGCCGCGGTCCCGGCGGCGGCCGCGAGGTCGGCGTCGGGAGCGTCGATCGCGGCGACGACGAGGCCGGGCGACGTCGCGCCGTTGGCGACCTCGCGCTGCAGCTCGGCCAGGTCGGCGTAGCGCTCGCCGGGCACCGCCACGTCGCCGAGGACGGCGACCGGGGGCGGCGTGGAGCGGGTCACCGAGACCGGGGTCCAGTCGATGCGGTACAGCGAGCGCGGCCTGCCGCGGCGCGGCGAGCCGAGCTGCTTGCGCTCCACCGGGCGCACGTCGAGCCTGCCGACGCTGCCGATGGTGGTCCCGTCCTCACCGGCGATGTCCAGGCGCAGCGCGGCGTCGTCGGCCAGGCTGATGCGCACCCGGATGCGGGTGCGCCCGACCTGGTCCAGGCGCACGCCCGCCCAGGAGAACGGCAGCCCGCCCGCGTTGTCGCCGCCCTTGTCGAGCATGCCGAGCCCGCCGTGCAGGGCGGAGTCGAACAGCGCCGGGTGCAGGGCGAAGCCGTCGGCCGCGCCGGCGACCTCGGGCAGCTCCAGCTCGGTGAAGACCTCCTCGCCGAGGCGCCAGGCCTTCTGCACCGCCCGGAAGGCCGGGCCGTAGTCGAAGCCGATGTCGGTCAGCCTGCCGTGCTCGTGGACCCGCTCGTAGAGCGCGTCGACGGTCATCGGCTCGGCACCGGCGGGCGGCCACTGCGCCGGGAACGGCTCCAGCGGCGCGGTGTCGGCGGTGAGCCAGCCGCGGCCGTGGCAGACCAGGGCGGTGGCCTCGTCCTCGATCTCGGGTCCGGTGTAGACGGCGACCTCGCGGCGGCCGTCGTCGTCGGCCGCGCCGACGGTGACCTGCACGCGCACGGTGGCGTCGTCCAGGATCAGCGGCGTCTCCAGGACCAGCTCGCCGAGCGTCGCCGCGCCCACGTGGCGGCCCGCGGTGAGCGCCAGCTCGACCAGGGCCGCGCCGGGCACGAGCACGAGCCCGAACACGACGTGGTCGCGGGTCCACGGCGCGCTGTCCTGGGACATGCGGCCGGTGAAGACCCACTGGTCCTGGTCGCCGACCTCGACCGCGGCGGAGAGCACCGGGTGGTCGACGGCCTGCTGACCGGCCGCGCGGACGTCGCCGTCGCGGGCGGTGGGCGTGAGCCAGTAGTGGCTGTGCTGGAAGGCGTACACCGGCAGCGCGACGCGGCGCGCGCCGCTCCCGGCGTAGAAGCCCGTCCAGTCGACGGGCACGCCCGCCAGGTGCGCCTCGGCCAGCGACGCGGTGAACCGCGCCAGCCCGCCGTCGTCGCGGCGCAGCGAGCCGACCGCGGCCGCGCGGCCCGCCACCGTCTCCTCGACGGGGGAGGCGAGCACCGGGTGCGGGGACATCTCGATGAAGCAGCCCATGCCGGACTCGGCCAGCGCGGCGATGGCGGGCTCGAAGCCGACCCGGCCGCGCAGGTTGCGGTACCAGTACCCGGCGTCGACCGCGTCGGCGGCGTCGAGGTAGCGGCCCTCCACAGTGGAGTAGAACGGGATGTCGCCTTCGGTGGGCCGCACCGGGGCGAGCACCGAGAGCAGCTCGGTCTCGATGGCCGCGACCTGCGCCGAGTGCGAGGCGTAGTCCACGTTCACCTTGCGCGTCCAGACGCCCTCGCGGGCGCAGCGCGCCATGATCTCCTCCAGCGCGCCAGGGTCACCGGCGATGACCGAGGACGTCGGGCCGTTGGCCGCGGCGACGGACACCCGGCCCTCGTACGGCGCGACGAGGTCCTCGGCCTTGGCCGCCGACAGCGCCACCGACACCATGCCGCCGTGCCCGGCCAGGTGCTCCAGCACCAGCTTGCTGCGCAGCGCGACCACGCGGGCCCCGTCGACCAGGGACAGCGCCCCGGCCACGCAGGCCGCGGCGATCTCGCCCTGCGAGTGCCCGACGACCGCGGCGGGCCGCACGCCGTGCGAGCGCCACAGCGCCGCGAGCGACACCATGACCGCCCACAGGGCGGGCTGCACCACGTCGACGCGCTCGAAGGTCGGCGCGCCGTCGACCTGCCGCAGCACGTCGGTCAGCGACCAGTCCACGAACTCGCTCAGCGCGGCCTCGCACTCGGCGAGGCGGGCGGCGAAGACCGGCGAGGAGTCCAGCAGCTCCACGGCCATGCCCGCCCACTGCGCGCCCTGGCCGGGGAAGACGAACACCGCGCCACCGCGGTGCGGCTTGCCCAGCACGACGCTGTCGGCCGCTTCGGCGTCGGCGAGCGCGCCGAGCCCGGCGAGCAGGCCGTCGCGGTCGGCGGCGACCACGGCGGCGCGGTCCTCCAGCTGCGCCCGGTTCACCACGGAGGTGAAGCCGACGTCGACCGGGGACAGCTCGGGACGGGCGATGAGGTGCTCGCGGAGCTTGCGGGCCTGCGCCCGCAGCGCCTGCTCGCCGCGGGCGGTCAGCACCACCGGCACGGCGGGCAGCGGCGCGGCGGCCTCGGCGAGTTCGTCCGAGGCCGGGGCCTCTTCGATGATCAGGTGCACGTTGGTGCCGCTGACGCCGAAGGAGGACACCGCGCCGCGGCGGGGCCGACCGGCCGAGTCCCACTCGCGGGTCTCGGTCAGCAGCTCGACGGCGCCGGACTCCCAGTCGACGTGCGGCGACGGCGCGTCCACGTGCAGCGTCGGCGGCAGCACGCCGTGGCGCAGCGCCTGCACCATCTTGATGACACCGGCGACACCGGCGGCGGCCGAGGTGTGGCCGATGTTGGACTTGATCGAGCCGAGGTACAGCGGGTCGCCCGAGCGCTCCTGGCCGTAGGTGGCCAGCAGCGCCTGCGCCTCGATCGGGTCACCGAGCTTGGTGCCGGTGCCGTGCCCCTCGACAACGTCCACATCCGACGTCGTGAGCCCGGCACTGGCCAGGGCCGTGCGGATCACGCGCTCCTGCGACGGGCCGTTCGGCGCGGTCAGGCCGTTGGACGCGCCGTCCTGGTTGACCGCGGAGCCCCGCAGCACCGCCAAGACGTGGTGACCGCGGCGACGCGCGTCGGACAGGCGCTCGATCAGCACCACGCCGACGCCCTCGGCGAAGCCGGTGCCGTCGGCGTCGGAGGAGTACGCCCGGCAGCGGCCGTCCGGGGACAGCGCGCGCTGGCGGCTGAACTCGGTCAGCAGGTACGGGCCCGCCATGACCGTGACGCCGCCCGCGATGGCCAGGGAGCACTCCCCCGACCGCACCGCCTGCGCGGCCAGGTGCAGCGCCACGCCGGAGGACGAGCACGCCGTGTCCACCGACAGCGCGGGGCCCTCAAGGCCCAGCGAGTAGGAGATCCGGCCGGACAGCACGCTCGACGTCGTGCCGGTCAGGCGGTAGCCCTCCAGGTCCGAGGACGTCATGCCGCCGTAGTCGGTGGTCACCGTGCCGCAGTACACGCCGGTGTCGCTGCCGCGCAGCGACAGCGGGTCGATCCCGGCGCTCTCCAGGGCCTCCCAGGAGACCTCCAGCATGAGCCGCTGCTGCGGGTCCATCGCCAGCGCCTCGCGCGGGCTGATCCCGAAGAAGTCGGCGTCGAAGTCGCCCGCCCGCTCCAGGAACCCGCCGCCGGTGGTGTAGACGGCGCCGATCTGGTCGGGGTCCGGGTCGTAGAGCCGCTCGATGTCCCAGCCGCGGTCGGTCGGCAGTCCGGTGATCGCGTCGCGGCCGGAGGACACCAGGTCCCACAGCTCGTCCGGCGAGGTCACCCCGCCCGGGTAGCGGCAGGCCATGCCGACGATCACCAGCGGGTCGCTCGCGTCGGAGACGCGCGGTCGCGACGGCGCCGTCGGCCCCGTCGGCGCGGTCTGCGCGGTCGCGAGCACCAGCCCGGTGATGGCGCGGGCCACGGCGACCGGGTTCGGGTGGTCGAAGACCAGGGTGGCGGGCAGGCGCACGCCGACGGCCTGGTTCAGGGTGTTGCGCAGCTCGACGGCGCTCAGCGAGTCGAAGCCGAGGTCCTTGAAGGCCCGCTCGGGGTCGATCGCCGAGGCCGAGGAGTGCCCGAGCACCGCGGCGACCTTGGCCAGCACGATGTCGAGGACGGTGCGCTCGCGGTCGGCGTCCGACAGCGGGGCCAGCCGCTGCGCGAGGCTGCCGCCCGCCGCGGGGGCGGCGGTGGGGGCGAGCTTGCGGAACAGCGCGGGCAGCGCGCCGGAGCGCGCCTGTGCCCGCAGCGCGGTGGTGTCCAGCGCGACCGCGGCCACCAGCGGGGTGTCCAGGGCGAGCGCGTGCTCGACCAGGTCCGGCGCCTGCTCGGCGGGCAGCGGGCCGATGCCCATCCGCGCGAGCCGGGCCAGGTCGGCCTCGCCCAGCTGGTCGCCCATGCCGGTGGAGCCGGTGACCAGGCCCCACGACACCGAGGTGGCGGGCTGCCCGGCGGCGCGGCGCACGGCGGCCAGCGCGTCCAGCGCGGTGTTGGCGGCGGCGTAGTTCGCCTGGCCGGGGCTGCCGATCAGCGCCGCGACGGAGGAGAACAGCACGAACGCCGAGAGGTCCCCGGCCAGCTCGTGCAGGTGCCACGCGGCGTCCACCTTCGGACCCAGCACGCGGCGCAGCTGCTCGTCGGTCAGACCGGCGACGACGCCGTCGTCCAGCACGCCGGCGGCGTGCACCACGGCCGTCACCGGCTCCTCGGCCAGCAGCGCGGCGACCTGGGAGCGGTCGGCCACGTCGCAGGCGGCGATCCGCACGTCGGCGCCCAGCGCGCGCAGCTCGGCGGCCAGCGCGTCCGCGCCGGGAGCCGATTCGCCGCGACGGCTGACCAGCACCAGTCGCCGCACCTTCGCGGCCAGGTGCCGGGCGAAGACCGCGCCCAGCCCGCCGGTGCCCCCGGTGATCAGGACGACATCGTCGGCGTCCCAGCTGTGGGGCGCGCCGCCCTGGGCGGCGCGGGTGAGGCGGGGGGCGAGCAGCTTGCCGTCGCGGACGGCCAGCTCGGGCTCGTCGGCGGCGTGCACGGCGGCCCAGTCGACCTCGGCGGCTTGCGTGCCCGTGTCGACCAGCAGGAACCTGCCGGGGTGCTCGGCGCGAGCACCGCGCAGCAGACCCCAAGCAGCGGCCTGGGCGACGTCAGTGGACTCCGCGCCGACGGCGACGGCGCCGTGGGTCACCACGACGAGGCGGGCGTCCCCGGCGCGCTCGTCGGCGAGCCAGGAGCGCACCACGGCGAGCGCGCGGGCCGCGGTCTCCAACGCCGTGCCGCCCGTGAGGTCGGCGAGGTCGGCGAACACCAGGTCGGGAACGTCGGTCGCACTGTCCAGATCGGACAGGGCGACGACGCAGGCAGCGGGGCCGGTCGCCTCGACCGGGACCCACTCGACGGTGTAGAGCGGACGCTTGCCGCCCTCCAGCTTGGCCTGCTCGACCGGGCGCACCGCCATGGTGCCGATCGAGACGACCGGGGCGCCGGTCTCGTCAACGGCCTCCAGGCGCAGGGCGTCGGCGCCGGTGCGCGAGGAGCGCACCCGCAGCCGGGTGCTGCTCGACCCGCCGAGGCGCACCCCGTGCCAGCTGAACGGCATCCGGTGCCCGCCGCCCTCGGTGAGCAGCACGACGCCGCTCTGCAGGGCGGCGTCGAAGAGCGCCGGGTGCACGCCGAAGCCTGCGCTGTCGGTGGTCTCCGGCAGCACGACCTCGGCGTAGGTGCTGTCGCTGTCGCGCCACGCGGCCCGCACGCCGTGGAAAGCGGAACCGTAGGTGTAGCCGAGGTCGGAGAGCTGCCCGTACAGCTCGTCCACCGGCAGCGGCTGCGCGCCTGCCGGGGGCCACTGCTCGGACCACGACTGCGCGGGGGCGGGGGCGGGGGCGTCGCCGAGCACGCCGCGGGCGTGGCAGGTCGGCTCGTCGGCGGCGGACTCGGCGTAGGAGTAGACGACCACGTCGCGGTTGCCCGCGTCGTCGGCGACGTCGACGGTGATCTGGAGCTGGCGGGCGACGCCCGCGGTCAGCACCAGCGGGGCCTCAAGGACCAGCTCGTCCACCACGGGTGCGCCGACCCGCGAACCGGCGGTCAGCGCCAGCTCCACGATGCCGGTGCCCGGCACCACGACGGTGTCGAACAGCACGTGCTCGGCGGTCCACGGCTGGTCCTCAGTGGAGATCCGGCCGGTGAACAGCCACTCGTCGCGGTCGCCGAGGCGCACGCCGCCGGAGAGCACGGCGTGCTCCAGCCTGCCGAGCCCGCGCACGCCCGCCGCGGACGCGCCGCTGTCGGGGGCGAGCCAGTAGCGGTTGCGCTGGAAGGCGTAGACGGGCAGCGGAACCTGCCGCACACCGGTACCCGCGTAGTAGGCGGACCAGTCGACCGCACCGTTCGCGCCGCCCGCGATGTGCACCTGGCCGAGGAACGCGGCGAAGGACTCGGCCTCGGCGCGCTTGCGGCGCAGGGCCGGGGCGAAGACGGCGCGCGCGCCGTCTTCCAGGCACTGGCGGGCCATCGGCGTCAGCGCCGCGTCCGGGCCCAGCTCCAGGAACACCCGGACGCCGAGGTCGTGCAGGGTGGCGACGCCGTCGGCGAAGCGCACGGCCTCGCGAACGTGGCGCACCCAGTACTCGGCGTCGTAGGCGGTGACCAGCTCACCGGTCAGGTTGGACACGACCGGGATGCTCGGCGCGGCGAACCGCAGGCGGTTGAGCACCGCGCGGAAGTCGGCGAGCATCGGCTCCATGCGCGGGGAGTGGAAGGCGTGCGAGACCCGCAGCCTGGTGGTCTTGCGGTCGGTCAGACCGGCCAGCAGCTCGTCCAGGGCGTCGGCGTCGCCGGAGACGACGACCGCGCCGGGGGCGTTGACCGCGGCGACGGCGAGCCTGCCCTCGAAGGCGGCCAGCTCGGGGGCGATCTCGGCCTCGGTCGCCTGGATCGCGGCCATCGCGCCACCGGAGGGCAGCGCGCCCATCAGGCGACCGCGGATGGCGACCAGCTCGCAGGCGTCCGCCAGCGACAGCGACCCGGCGACGTGCGCCGCCACGATCTCGCCGACCGAGTGCCCGATCAGGTAGTCCGGCGTGATCCCGAGGGACTCCACCAGGCGGTAGAGCGCGACCTCGACGGCGAACAGCGCGGCCTGCGTGTACTCCGTCGCGTCGAGCAGCTCGGCGGCGGGCGTGCCCTCCTCGGCCTCGACCAGCTCGCGCACCGAGCGGCCCACCCTGGGGTCCAGCTCCGCGCAGACCTCGGCCAGCGCGCGGTCGAACACCGGGAACGCCGCGGCCAGCCCGGCGCCCATGCGGGCGCGCTGGGACCCCTGGCCGGAGAACAGGAACGCGGTCCGGCCCGCGACGGCGGGCGTGCCGGACTCGACGGCGGCGAGCCCGGCGAGCAGCTCGTCGCGGTCGGCGGCGACCACGACCGCGCGCCGGTCCAGCAGCGCGCGGGTCGTCACCGTCGAGTGGGCGACGTCGGCCGCGGTCAGCCCGGCGTCGGCGGCGACGCGCTCGCGCAGCCGCAGCGCCTGGGCGCGCAGGGCCTCGTCACCACGCGCCGAGAGCACGACAGCGGCCACGGGAGCGGGGCGCTCGATGGCCTCGGCCTCGACCTCGACCGGCGGGGCCTCTTCGAGGATGACGTGGGCGTTGGTGCCGCTGATACCGAAGCCGGACACCGCCGCGCGCCGCGGGTGCGGGCCGCGCGGCCAGTCCTGGGCGTCGGTGAGCAGCCGGACCTGGCCGGACTCCCAGTCCACGTGCGGCGACGGCGCGTCCACGTGCAGGGTCGGCGGCAGCAGGTCGTGGCGCATGGCCATGACCATCTTGATGATGCCCGCGACACCGGCGGCCGCGGAGGTGTGCCCGATGTTGGACTTGATCGACCCGAGCCACAGCGGCTCGCCGACGCGGTCCTTGCCATAGGTGGCGAGCAGGCTGCGCGCCTCGATCGGGTCGCCGAGCTGGGTGCCGGTGCCGTGGCCCTCGACCGCGTCGACCTCGGCCGGGCTCAGGCCCGCGCTGGCCAGCGCGGCGCGGATGACCCGCTCCTGCGACGGCCCGCTGGGCGCGGTGAGCCCGTTGCTCGCGCCGTCCTGGTTGAGCGCGCTGCCGCGCACCAGGCCGAGCACGCGGTGGCCGTTCTTGCGGGCGTCGGAGAGCTTCTCGACCACCAGCAGGCCGACGCCGTCGGCGAAGCCGGTGCCGTCGGCGGCCGCCGCGTAGGCCTTGCAGCGGCCGTCGGGGGCCAGGCCCCGCTGCCGGGAGAACTCCAGGAACAGGAACGGTCCGGCCAGGACGGTGACGCCGCCGACGAGGGCGAGCGAGCACTCCCCCGTCCGCAGCGCCTGGCCCGCCATGTGCAGCGCGGCCAGCGACGACGAGCACGCCGTGTCCACGGTGACCGCCGGGCCCTCCAGCCCCAGGCTGTAGGCGATGCGGCCGGACACGACGCTGCTCTGCGTGCCGGTGAGCCGGAAGCCCTCCAGCTCCTTGGGCATGGTGCCGCCGTAGTCGGAGGTCACCGCGCCGCAGAAGACGCCGGTGTCGGTGCCGCGCAGGGCCGTCGGGTCGATGCCCGCGTCCTCGAAGGCCGCCCACGCCGTCTCCAGCGCGATGCGCTGCGCCGGGTCCATGGCCAGCGCCTCGCGCGGGCCGATGCCGAAGAAGTCGGCGTCGAAGTCGCCGACGCCGTCGACGAAGCCGCCCGAGGCGGTCGTCACCGAGCCCGGCTGCTCCGGGTCGCCGCCGAAGAGGCGCTCCAGGTCCCAGCCGCGGTCGGTGGGCAGCGCGGTGATCGCGTCCTGCCCGGAGGACACCAGCCGCCACAGCTCGTCGGGGCTGTCGACCCCGCCCGGGTAGCGGCAGGCCATGCCCACGATCGCCAGCGGCTCGGCGTCGCGCTGCTCCAGCTCGCGCAGCCGCCGGTTCGCGGTCTTCAGCTCGGTCGTGACCTTGCGCAGGTACGTCCGGAGCTTCTGCTCGTCCGCTGTGTCGGTCATACGGACCCGAGCTCCTTGTCGATGAGGTCGAACATCTCTTCGTCGGACACCACGTCGAGGCCGTCGTCCGTGTCATCCACATCGGACTTGTCGGCGCCCGCGAAGGCCAGCACCTCGCGCATCCGGTTGGTCAGGTACTGCAGGCGCGGGGCCAGCTCGGCCAGCTGGTCCTTGTCGTCGGCGACGGCGACCAGCACCTCCTCGAGGGCGCGCAGCTCGGCGTCGAACGGCGCGGGCGCCTCGGCGGCCTCGCCGCCCACCTCGGAGCGGATCAGCGCGGCCACGTCGGCAGGCGTCGGCCGGTCGAAGACCAGCGTGGCGGGCAGGCGCAGGCCGGTGGCCCGGTTGAGGCGGTTGCGCAGCTCCACGGCGGCCAGCGAGTCGAAGCCCAGCTCCTTGAACGCGCGCCCGGCGTCGATGTCGGCCCCGGACGCCTCGCCGCGCACGGCGGCGACCTGGGCCAGCACCAGCTCCAGCACGATCTCGTCGCGGTCGGCGCCCGCGGCGGCGATGCGCTCGCGCAGCGAGCCGCCCGCCGCGCCCGCCCGGCGGGCCGGGGCGCGGACCAGGCCGCGCAGCAGCGCGGGCAGCGAACCGACGCCCGCCTGCGCCCGCAGCGCGGTCGCGTCCAGCTCGATCGGCACCAGGACCGACGCGGCGGCGGTGACGGCGCGGTCGAACAGGCCGAGGCCGGTCGCCGAGGACAGCGCGCCGATGCCGGTGCGCCGCATCCTGGCCAGGTCGGCCTCGTCCAGCTCGCCGGTCATGCCGGTCGAGTCCGCCCACAGGCCCCACGCCAGCGACGTGGCGGGCAGGCCCGCCGAGCGGCGCAGCTGCGCCAGCGCGTCGAGCGCGGCGTTGGCGGCGGCGTAGTTGGCCTGGCCCGGGTTGCCCAGCTGGCCCGCGGCCGAGGAGAACAGCACGAAGGCGGAGAGGTCCAGGCCCGCCGTCAGCTCGTGCAGGTTCCACGCGGCGTCGATCTTCGGGCGCATCACCTTGTCGACGCGCTGGGGCGTCATGGACTCGACGACACCGTCGTCGAGCAGACCCGCGGCGTGCACGACCGCGGTGAGCGGGCGGTCCAGCGAGGTGATCAGCTTGCCCAGCTGGTCGCGGTCGGCGACGTCGCAGGCCTCGATGCGCACGGCCGCGCCGAGCGACTCCAGGCGCGCGGCCAGCGCGTCGACGCCGTCGACCGCCCGGCCGCGCCTGCTGACCAGCAGCAGGTTGCGCGCGCCGTGCTCGGTGACCAGGTGCTCGGCGAACAGCGCGCCGAGGCCGCCGGTGCCGCCGGTGATGAGCACGGTCCCGTCGGCCTCGCGCGGGGGCGGCACGGTCAGCACGACCTTGCCGATGTTGCGGCCCTCGCGCAGGAAGCGGAACGCCTCCACGCCGTCGCGCACGTCCCAGGCGCGGATCGGCGACGGGGTGAGCACGCCCCACTCGAAGAGCCGGGCGATGTCGAGCAGCATCTCCTGGATGCGCTCCGGCCCGGCCTCGATGAGGTCGTAGGAGCGGTAGCGCACGCCCGCGCGCTCGTGGGCGACGACCTCCGGGTCGCGGATGTCGGTCTTGCCCATCTCGATGAACCGGCCGCCCTCGGGCAGCAGGTCCAGCGAGGCGTCCACGAACTCGCCCGCGAGCGAGTCGAGGATGACGTTGACGCCCTCGCCGCCGGTGACGTCCAGGAAGTGGTCCCGGAAGCCGAGGTCGCGCGAGGAGGCGATGCGCCCGGCGGGCACGCCCAGGGCGCGCACGGCCTCCCACTTGTGCGGGCTCGCCGTCGCGAAGATCTCCGCCTCGAAGTAGCGGCCCAGCTGGATGGCGGCCATGCCGACACCGCCCGCGGCGGCGTGCACCAGCAGACGCTGCCCGGCCCGCAGGTCCGCGAGGTCCACCAGGCCGTAGTAGGCGGTCAGGTAGACCACCGGCACCGCGGCGGCCTCGGCGAAGGTCAGGTTGCTCGGCACCGGCACGACCGTGCGCCGGTCGGCGATGGCCACCGGGCCGAACGCGTCGGTCACCAGGCCCATCACCCGGTCGCCGGGCTTGAGGTCGGTGACCTCCGCGCCGGTCTCCAGCACGATGCCCGCGGCCTCGCTGCCCAGCGGCGCGTCACCCGGGTACATGTCCAGGGCGATCAGCACGTCGCGGAAGTTCAGGCCCGCGGCGCGCACGGCGATGCGGACCTCGCCGGCCCCGAGTGCGCGGCCGCCGTTGCCCGGCATGATCGCCAGGTCCTCAAGCGACCCGGCGCGGGTCACCGCCAGCCGCCACGTGTCGTCGGCGGGCTGCTCCTGCGGCGCGCGCTCCAGGCGCGGCGCCAGCAGCCTGCCCTCGCGCACGGCCAGCGCGGGCTCGTCCAGCTCGCCCAGCGCCGCCCAGTCGATCCCGCCCTGGATGTCGCCCTCGCGGACATCCACCAGCAGGAAGCGGCCGGGGTGCTCGGACTGGGTGCTGCGCAGCAGGCCCCACACCGCGGCCTGCGCGATGTCCGGGGTCTCCGCGCCGATCGCGGCGCCCGAGACGGTGCGCACGACGAGCCGCGCGTCGGCGAGGCGGTCGGCGGCCAGCCACGCCTGGACGAGGCCCAGCGCGTTCGCGGCGGCCTCGCGGGACGCGGCGGCGGGCTCGCCCAGCGGCGTGGCGACCGAGGCGACGACCACATCCGGGACAGCCGCGCCGTCGGCCAGCGCGCGCTCCAGCGCGCGCAGGTCGGCGTACTCGGCACCATCGGCGCCGAGGGCGCCGAGGGAGCCGAGGGTGCTGTCGGCGCCGCCGAGGCGCACGACCGTGCCGGTGCCCGCCTCGTCCGCGCGGACCTCGGCCCAGCGCACCTGGTAGAGCGAGTCCTCGGCCTTCTTGGCCGGGACGAGCGCGCCCGGGGCGAGCGGCCGCAGGCCGAGCGCGCCGACGGAGACCAGCGGTGCGCCCTCGGCGTCGGCCACGTCCAGCCGCAGGCCGGTGTCGCCGTGCGGGGTGAGCCGCACCCTGGCCGTGGTGGCGCCGGTCTTCTGGTCCCGCGCCCCCTCGGCGAAGCGCACCTCCGACCAGGAGAACGGCAGCTCGACGGTGGCGGACTCGTCCTTGTCGACCAGCGAGGAGTGCAGCGCCGCGTCGAAGAGCGCCGGGTGCACCGCGTACCCGGCGGTGGAGGTGTCCTCCGGCAGCGCCAGCTCGGCGTAGACGGCCTTGCCGACGCGGTAGGCCGAGCGCAGGCCCTGGAAGACCGGGCCGTACTCGAAGCCGATGAACGCCAGCCGGTCGTACAGGTCGTGCACCGGGATCGGCCGGGCGCCCGACGGCGGCCACTGGGCGGGGAACGGCTCGACGGCCGCGCCCTGCTCGCTGAGCCAGCCGGTGCCGTGGCACACCGCCGCGTTCTCGGTTCCCTCAGAGGAGCCTGCTGCCTCGGCGGTCGGCCTGCTGTAGACCGCCACCTTCCTGCGGCCGTCCTCGGCCGGGGCGCCGACGGAGACCTGCACCTCGTGCGCGCCGTCCTCGGACAGCACCAGCGGCGCCTCCAGGATCAGCTCGTCCAGCACCGGCAGGCCCAGGTGCTCGCCCGCGGCGGCGGCCCACTCGACCATGGCCGTGCCGGGCACCAGCGTCGCCCCGAACACCGCGTGGTCGCGGGTCCAGGTCTGGGTCTGCATGCCCACGCGGCCGGTGAACAGCCACTCGTCGCGGTCGGCGACGCGCACCGCGGCGGTGAGGACCGGGTGCCCGACGCGCTGCTGACCGGCGGCGGTGACGTCGCCTGCGCTCGTGGCCTTGTTCGGCCAGAAGCGCTCGCGCTGGAACGGGTAGGCGGGCAGCTTGACGGTGCGCCCGCCCGCGTGGAAGGACGAGAAGTCCACGGGCAGGCCCGCGACGTGCGCGCCCGCGAGGGCTGTGGCGAAGCGGTCGAGGCCGCCGTCGTCGCGGCGCAGCGAGCCGATGGCGCGCTTGGCGCCGGTCTGCTCGACGGCCATGGTCAGCACCGGGTGCGGCGACATCTCCAGGAAGACGTTCGCGCCCTTGCCGATCAGCGCGCCGATGGCCTGGGCGAAGCCGACGGGCTCGCGCAGGTTGCGGTACCAGTAGGCGGCGTCGAGCGTTCCCGTCTCGACGAAGCCCGCCTTCGTGGTGGAGTAGAACGGGATCGAGCCCGCGCGCGGGGCCAGCGGCCGCAGCGCCTCGGCCAGCTCGGCCTCGATCGCCTCGACGTGGTCGGTGTGCGAGGCGTAGTCCACGGTGACGCGGCGCGCCCACACGCCGTCGCGCTCGCACTCGGCGCGCAGCGCCTCCAGCGCGTCCGGGTCGCCCGCGACGACAACGGTCGTCGGGCTGTTCTCGGCGGCGATGGCGACCCCGGCGTAGCGGGTCAGCCGCTCGGTGACCTGCTCGGCGGGCAGCGTGATCGACATCATGCCGCCCTTGCCCGCGAGCCGGTCGCGGACCAGCCTGCTGCGCAGCGCGACGACGCGCGCGCCATCCTCAAGAGACAGTCCACCTGCGACACACGCGGCGGCGATCTCGCCCTGCGAGTGGCCGACCACGGCGTAGGGCTCGACGCCGTAGGAGCGCCACAGCGCCGCCAGCGACACCATGACCGCCCACAGCGCCGGCTGCACGACGTCGACGCGCTCCAGCGACGGGGCGGAGTCCGCGCCGCGCAGCACGTCCAGCAGCGCCCAGTCGGTGAACGGGGTCAGCGCCTCGGCGCAGCGGCCGAGCTGCTCGGCGAACACCGGGGAGCTGTCGGCCAGCTCCACGGCCATGCCCGCCCACTGCGCGCCCTGGCCGGGGAAGACGAAGACGGCCTTGCCGCCGACGGGACGGCCCTCCACGACGGAGGCCGCCTCCTCGTTGGCGGTCAGCGCGGCGAGGCCCGACAGCAGCGCGCCGCGGTCCGGCGCGACGACGACCGCGCGGTGCTCCAGCAGCGCGCGCGAGGTGCTCAGCGTGTGCGCGAGGTCGACCGTCGAGCGGCCGGGGTTGGCGATCAGCTCGGCGCGGACGCGGTCGGCCATCGCCCGCAGCGCGGCGTCACTGGCCGCCGACAGCGCGACGGGCACCAGGCGTGGCGTCGCGTCGACGGGGGCGGGCGCCTCGGCGGGCGCGGGGGCCTCCTCGATGATGACGTGGGCGTTGGTGCCGCTGACGCCGAAGGAGGAGATGCCCGCGCGGCGGGGGCGCTCGGCGGAGGCGGGCCACGCCTGCGCCTCCGACAGCAGCCGGACGTCCCCGGTGGACCAGTCCACGTGCGGCGACGGCTCGGCGGCGTACAGCGTGGGGGGCAGGGTCTCGTTGCGCAGCGCCTGCACCATCTTGATGACACCGGCCACGCCTGCGGCCGCCTGCGTGTGTCCGATGTTGGACTTGACCGAACCGAGCCACAGCGGACCGGCGGGGCGCTCGCGGCCATAGGTGGCCAGCAGCGCCTCGGCCTCGATCGGGTCGCCGAGGCGGGTGCCGGTGCCGTGGCCCTCGACGGCGTCCACGTCGCCCGCCTTGAGGCCCGCGCCCGCGAGCGCCGAGCGGATCACGCGCTCCTGCGACGGGCCGTTCGGCGCGGTGAGGCCGTTGGAGGCGCCGTCCTGGTTGACCGCGGCGCCGCGCACGACGGCGAGGATGCGGCGGCCGTTGCGCTGCGCGTCGGAGAGCCGCTCCAGCATGAGCAGGCCGACGCCCTCGCCCCAGCCGACGCCGTCGGCGGAGGCGCCGTAGGCCTTGCAGCGGCCGTCGGCGGAGATGGCGCGCTGGCGGGCGAACTCCACGAAGATGCTGGGCTGCGAGAGGACGGTCACACCGCCGGCGACGGCCAGCGAGCACTCGCGCAGGCGCAGCGCGGAGCAGGCCTGCGCGATGGCGACGAGCGAGGCCGAGCACGCGGTGTCGACGGAGACGGCGGGGCCCTCGAAGCCGAAGGTGTAGCTGACGCGCCCGGAGGCGACGCTCTGCGCGGAGGCGATCATGAGGTAGCCCTCGATCTCGTCCCGCTTGTCGCTCGCCCCGGCGACGTGCTGGTAGTCGGCGTACATCAAACCGGTGAACACACCGGTGTCGCTGCCGCGCAGGGACGCCGGGTCGATGCCCGCGTCCTCCATGGCCTCCCAGGTGCCCTCCAGCAGCAGCCGCTGCTGCGGGTCCATGGCCAGCGCCTCGCGCGGGGTGATGCCGAAGAACTCCGCGTCGAAGTGGGCGAAGTCGTCGATGAACCCGCCTTCGCGGGTGTAGGCGGTGCCGGGGTGGTCCGGGTCCTCGTGGTAGAGGCCGTCGAGGTTCCACCCGCGGTCGGCGGGGAACTCCGTGACGGCGTCGCGGCCCCCGCGCACCAGTTCCCATAAGTCCTCCGGCGAGGACACCCCTCCCGGGAACCGGCAGCTCATGCCGACGATCGCGATGGGCTCGTTGAGCCGATCGGACAGCTCCTGCTTCTCCCTGCGCAGCCGCTCGGACTCCTTGACCGACCGACGGAGCGCGTCAACCAGCTGGTTCTTGTCAGAAGACACGGAGCTCCCCTTCGACTAGACGCATACCACGCCTCTCCCCTCAACAGCCACGGATCGACTTGTTTGTCCTCGTGGGACTACCAGCAGACCTGCGGCACCGCGACGGCGCGACCGACAGGCGTCCAACTCTGATTCCCTCTACTGCAGTATTGCGATGTTCGGGTGCTTACTGGGCGAATACGAGAACACTGTGCACCTACCTGACATAGTCGCCCGAAAGGGTGGCAACAAGCTGTCAGCAGGCGCGCAGGGTGGAACCCCGTCCTTGTGGTCGCAACAACCAGTGTGACCGGAACCTGTTACGGGACAAGAAGAAAGGCGTATCGCCCGCGTCACGCGGGCGACACGCCTTGTTCAATTCGGACGATTACTTCTCGGCGGATGCGAGCTTTCGTTGCGCCGAACGGACTTTCCCGTCCATGAACCAGCGCAGCACCGGGCCGATCGCGCCGCCGACGGTCGACAGCGCGCGACTGGTGGCGTCCAGGAAGATCAGCGGCTTGCCGCGGTCGAGGCCGCGCAGGATGTCGCGGGCGACGTCCTTGGGGTCCAGCGGCTTGATGGAGCCGGTGATCGCCGCGGTCTCGGCGGGCTTGTGCTTGTTCTCCTCGGCCAGCTGCGGGGTGTCCACGTCGGGCGGGAACACCGCGCTCACGGTGATGCCGTGCGGCGCGAGCTCCTGGCGCAGCGACTCGGTGAACCCGCGGACGGCGTACTTCGCCGGACCGTAGGCGGTGTAACCGAAGACACCCGCGAGCCCCGCGGTGGAGACCACCGTGAGGATGGTGCCGCGACCGCGCTCCACCATGCCCGGCGCCACCGCGCGCGCCGCCCACAGCGTGCCGAAGAAGTCGACGTCCATCATCGTGTGGAAGACGTCGTCGGGCATCTCCAGGAAGTGGCCCGCCCTGGCCTGTCCCGCCGAGGTGATCAGCGCGACGCACGGCCCGGCCTCGGCCTCAAGGTCCTTGACCGCGCGGCGGACGTCGTCGGCGTTGGTGACGTCGACGCTGCGCACGTGCACCTCGGCCTTCAGGGCGCGCAGCCGCTCGGCGGCGGCGTCCAAGCGCTCCTGGCCGCGGGCCAGCAGCGACACGACCGCCCCGCGCTCGGCCAGCTGCTCGGCCAGCGCCAGGCCGATCCCGCTGGAGCCACCGGTCACGATGACGTGTTCACCGGACTTCACCCAGTCACCGCTGGCCATCCCGAGCCCTCCTAGCCACAACCACGATCACGTCGTCTACATCCGATCCTTGAGACTGTTGATGAGCCCCATCTGCGCCACCCAGGCCCCGACCTGGAACCGGGACTGCGCGTCCAGGTCCCGCATCAGCTCGGCGATGTAGCGGCGGTAGGTGCGCACGGACATCCCCATGCTGCGCGCGGCCACCTCGTCCTTGTTCCCGCTGGCGAGCAGATCGATGATCTGCCGCGTCTGCGCGCACCGGTGGATGCGCGACATCCGCTGGTAGGTCCGGTGGTCGAAGGCCGAGCGCCAGGCCTCGCCGAAGAAGGCGTGCAGCAGCTTGACCATCTCGGAGTTCCAGATGAACAGCGAGTCCGCGTCGGCGGGCGAGAGCCGGGTGAAGGCCTGGCCGCGGTCGATGAGCAGCATGTCGGGCAGGTCCCGGTGCCCGACCCGCACGCTCAGGTCGTAGGAGCGCACGAGGTTGGCGATCACCGGCGAGTCCGCTGTCGACACGTCGCACACGGCGGCGACGTGCACGTGCTTGCCGATCGAGGCGAAGTCCAGGTCGGCAAAGGTCTCGACCAGTTCGTCGAGGAACTGCTCGGAGGACACCACGCACCGGATGTCCTGCTGGGCGTTGGCGACGAGGTCGCGGATCACCTCGCGGCGCACGCTCTTGCTCGACACCGACGACACGGCCTGGTTGCCCCGGCTGGAGATCGCGTGGTCGATGAGCTGGCGGGCCTGGGCGAGCACCTCGAACAGGTCGCCGGTGTCGTCTCGCCTGCCGACGGCCGTGGCGAGCCGGTCCTCCATGGACGACCCCTCCTCGCGTGCGACCCGCCCCAGCCCGCGCTGGGCGGTCGTGGTGCGGCGGCTGGACAGTGTGTTCAACGTGTTCGATGTGTTCGATGTGTTGGCCGTGTTCGCCGTTCCCGCCCTTTCCCCCCGGCCACTCGCTGCCGGGTTCGAGGGCGGGCACGAGCGCGGCTCGGGCACGGTGCTCATCCCACTCACGCCGCGGCCATGGCCGATTCGGGGTCCGGCTGCGGAGTCCGGACGTTGCGAAGCAGCACGAAGCTCGCCAGCGCGACGGCCGCGGCGACCGCGCCGCAGACGATCGAGGCGATGTTGAAGCCGTCGGTGAAGGCGGTGATGGCCTCGGCCGCCAGAGCGGGACCGACCTCGGCCGGGGCCTCGGCGGCGACGACCATCGCACCGGCCAGCGTCTCGGTTGCCGCGTCGGCGGCCTCCTGGGGCAGTGCCGTCACCAGCTGCGAGTCGAGCATGGCGTTGCGGAAGACCGCGGCGCCGACGCTGCCGAGCACCGCGACGCCCAGCGCCAGGCCAAGTTCCAGCGAGGTCTCCGAGACCGCGGCGGCCGACCCGGAGCGGGCGGGCGGCGCGGCGCCGACGACGAGGTCGGTGCCGAGGGCGAACACCGGGCCGAGCCCGCCGAAGATCACCGACATGGCGATGACGAGCGGCGTCATGCCCGAGTCCGGCTCCACCGTCATCAGCGGGATGTAGCCCGCCGCGGAGATCAGCAGACCGGTGGCGACCAGGAAGCCGGGGCGGACCCACTTCGTGAGCGCTGTCGACAGGCCCGCGGTGATCATCAGCGCGACCGCCGACGGCAGCAGCCACAGGCCGGCGTCCAGCGGGCTCTTGGCCTCGACCAGCTGCAGGTGCTGCGAGAGGTAGAGGTAGGCGCCGCCGCTGACGCCGACACCGATCAGCAGCACGACCAGCGCCGCGCCGAAGGAGGAGTCGGCGAACAGCTTGAGGTCCAGCAGCGGGTCCGCCAGACGCTTCTGGCGCATCACGAACAGCACACCGGAGACCAGACCGATGATCAGCGCGGTCAGCGGCGCCCAGGACATGCCGTCCTCGGCCAGCTTCTTGATGCCCCAGATCACCGGGATCATGGCGGCCAGAGAGAGCAGCACGCTCAGCGCGTCGAGCTTGGCGGACTTGCCGGTGCGGAACTCCGGCAGCAGGAACGGCGCGCTGACCAGCAGCAGCACCATGACCGGGATCGCGATCAGGAAGACCGAGCCCCACCAGAACCACTCCAGCAGCAGACCGCCGACGACCGGGCCGATCGCCACACCGGAGGCGAAGCAGCCCGCCCACACCGCGATCGCCTGCGCGCGCTGCTTGGGGTCGGCGAACATGTTGCTGATCAGTGCCAGCGTGGAGGGCATCAGCATCGCGCCGAAGAAGCCGAGCAGACCGCGCGCGGCGATCAGCAGCTCGGCGGAGTTCGCGTAGGCGGCGAGCACCGAGGCGGCGGCGAAGCCGACCGCACCGATCATCATCAGCCTGCGGCGGCCGATGCGGTCGCCGAGGTTGCCCATGGTCACGAGGAAGCCCGCGACCAGGAAGCCGTAGATGTCGAGGATCCAGAGGGCCTGCGTCGCGCTCGCCTGTAGGTCCGATGCCAGGCTTGGCTGCGCGAGGTTGAGGACGGTGACGTCGATCGAGAGCAGCAGGGTCGGCAGCGCCAGCACGCCGAGGCCGAGCCACTCCCGAGTACCGGCCTTCCGCGGCAGGGCATCAGGCGCGGTCTTCACATCCATCTAGGACTCCTCATACCGCCTACTGAGGCGGGATCGTGGCAGCCGACCGTCTGGACCTGTCGCACGGACACCACGCCGCCGGGCGTGGATCGATCAGCTACCGAGTTCACTGTGCATACTGCGCGTAGTGCGTGTCACGCGGAGCGGCTGCCCCGCACCACACCATGCCATGCCCGCTGTCGACGGAGGCGGCCTTTGGCACAACCGTCCTCTGTCGACCGCCATCGCATCGCGACGCGGTTAATACGAAGGAAACTCGGACTGACGATCGACGGTCTTCCACCGCCCGGGACACTGCCGCCATCCGCCCGGCGTCAAGCGCCCCACTGCACCACACGACCCCCGCATAGCCCCGAACAGCTCCTTCTACGCGATGTCCGCAACACCGCGGAGGCCCCTTGATCCCTCGTCGGACAACCGTCACGCAATCACGCGAGCGCCGCGCGGCACAACTCGATGGCGTGAACTAGTCAACTGATTCCCTTGACAATGAATTACACAGTCAGTGCTAAATCCCGTCACTACGAGTAGCGAGGACCCATTCGCTGCACCCGATGGCCCTCGGCGTTGCGCCGAACGGCTGATGTCGATCATCGGTGTCGCCCCCGTGCGGCCCCGCAGGCAAGTGGTACAAATCGCAGCGGTACGAACTTCGCGAATCCCCCCGTGCGCGCGCCGCCGCCCGGCTACGCTCGGGAAGCGAACGAAGCTCGACACCGACTACGAATCCGTTTCAGATTCAGCGAACGGAGCAGTGCGCACGCGGGAAACCCCGCGTGTACAGGCATAAGGGGCCATGCCGTTGACCGACCTCTCGGTCTGCCCGTCCACAAAGGACGAAGCGCCGATCAGCATCCACCTGCTCGGCGCGACCGAACTGGTGGCCGGACGCCTGCGCGTCCAGGTGGAGGACGAGGTCCGGCAGGGTGTCCTGGCAGCGCTGGCGCTGCGCCCCAACCAGCTGATCGGCGTCGAGTCGATCGCCGCGACCCTGTGGGACAAGCCCCCGGCCCGCGCGCTGCGCCAGATCCTCGCCGCTGCCGATGAACTGCGAAAACTCCTCAACGACACGTTCGCCGACGACTACCCCGGCCAGCACCCCGTGCTGCTGGGCCACGCGGGCGCCCTCGCCCTGTGCACGACCCCGGCCACCGTCGATGTCTTGCTGTTCGAGACAAAAACGAGGAACGCCCGCGCCCAGGCCATGGCGGGCGACCTCAACGAGGCGCGGTCGCTGTTCCGCGAAGCGCTTTCCCTGCACCCCAAGCAACCGTTCAGCATGCTGACGGCCATGTCCGGCGCGGCCCCCGGGCTGCGCGCGGAGTGCCTCAAGATCCGCGAAAGCGCCCTGAGCGCCACCGAGGACCTCATCGAGATGGAGCTGGCCCTCGGCGGCCACGTCACGGCCATCCCGGAACTCCGCGACCTGGTGGCGGGCTTCCCCTTGCGCGAGCGCCTGCGCAAGGACCTGGTCCTGGCCCTGAGCCGCACCGGCCGCACCCAGGAAGCCATCGACGTCTACTGCGCGGGCGTGCGCGCCCTCGCCGACGCGGGCGTGCAGCCCAGCCCCGAGCTGACCGACGCCTACCTGGTCGCGGTGGGCAGGGCGACGGCCGATCCGCTGGAGCCGCACTCCAGCTGCCCCAACTCCGCCGCCCAGCCCGTGCCCGCCACCGACCTGCGCACCCCGGCCCAGAAGGCCGAGGACCACCACACCTTCCGACTGCACGCCAACCTGGCGGCGGGCATCGGCTGGCAGCCCCCCGCCCACCTCAGGGCGGTGCTGGAACAGCTGCTCAGCGGCGCCACCGACACCACGGCGAGCAGGCGGCTCGGCCTGTCCCCGAGGACCTACAGCAGGCGCGTCTCGGAGCTGCTCGACTACCTGGGCGTGGACAGCCGCTTCCAGGCGGGCGCGGAAGCGCTGCACCGCGGCTGGATCACCCCGTCGCGTTAGGGACCGGAGTCCGTCGAGGAGGCGGAGCCGCGGCGCGGACGCCGCGGTCCGGGCCCCTGGCGGCCCCACCCCCTGAACTCCCCCTGTGTTTCCGCTAAACGCCCCCTAGTCCAACCCGTGCCTCACCCCTGTTTCCTTCTCGGTTCCACCCCTTACTTGTCTCGCCCTGCTCGTTTACGCCCGCCTATTCCCCCGCTTGTGGAACTCACTTCGCCACCCGGCCGCATCGCGGCGGAATCCACTCGCGTCGGGCCCGCCTCCCCAGGGGGAAGGCGGGCCCGAGAGGCTGGGATCAGAGCAGCACGCCCGCGCGCCCCAGGTGGTTGTCCCAGCAAGCGGTCAGCACGGCGGCCGATGTGCGGTAGACGACCGTCTGCGACGCCGGGTCCAGCACCAGGTACTGGCCGCCCTCATACCCGCCGACGGTCAGGACGTGCGGCACGTTGCTCCCCGACCACGGCAGGTCCTTCATGTTCCCCGCCATGATCACCGGCCGGCCCGCGCGCACGTGCGGCAGGAGCCGCCCGATGTCGTTGAACACGACCTGCGCGCTCACGCCGTTGGCCGCCAAGGCGCGCCGCACGTCGTTCTCGTTGGCGCCGAACTTGTTCGGGTCGTTCCAGGTCGGGTCGTAGCCCATGTCGGAGCGGGCGCGGTTGATGGCGGCGACCGGGTTGGCCGCGTTCCACGAGCGCGGGGTGACGCGCCGACCATCGCCATGACCGCCGCGGTGACCAGCTTTCCGGACCTCATCGTCGCGTTCCTTCCGGCGGTGACCGCCCCCAGCACCCGTAGATCATCACCACCGGCACCGGAATCGCGGAAGGACCGCGGTCGAGATGTGTCGGCAGTGCCGACCCTCACCCGGTGACGCTCAACTCCCCCGCCGACGAGCCCGCCGAGACGGGGGCCCGCCACAGCCCCCGCGTCGCCAGCTCGGGAAAGACGCCCTCGGCGAACCAGTACGCCTCCTCCAGGTGCGGGTAGCCGGAGAGCACGAACTCCGAGATCCCCACGTCGTGGTACTCGGTGATGCGGTCGGCCACCTCCGCGTGGCTGCCCACCAGCGCTGTCCCCGCCCCGCCCCGGACCAGTCCGACCCCGGCCCACAGGTTCGGGGAGACCTCCAGCGCGTCGGTGCGCCCGCCGTGCAGGGCGAGCATCCGGCGCTGCCCCTCCGATCCGCTGCGCGCCAGCCCCTCCTGCACGCGGGCGATCGTGGCGGGATCGAGCGCGGCGAGCAGCCGCCGGGCCTCGGCCCACGCGTCGGCGGCGCGGTCGCGGGAGATGACGTGCAGCCGGATGCCGAAGCGCGGCGTGCGGCCGTGCCGGGCGGCGGCCGCGCGCACCGCGGCGACCTTCTCGGCGACCTGGGCGGGCGGCTCGCCCCAGGTGAGGTAGACGTCGGTGCGGGCGCCCGCGACGTCGATGGCGGCGGGCGACGAGCCGCCGAAGTAGATGTCCGGGACCGGGTCCGGCGTCCTGACCAGGGCGGCGCCGTCGACGGTGAGGTGCTCGCCGACGTGCGTGACGCGTTCGCCCCGCCACAGGGCGCGCACGATGGACAGGAACTCGTCGGTGCGGCGGTAGCGCGCGTTCTTGTCGAGGAAGTCGCCGTATGCGCGCTGTTCGGGGTCCTCGCCGCCGGTGACGACGTTGAGCAGCAGCCTGCCCCCGCTCTGGTTCTGGAACGTCGCGGCCATCTGCGCGGCCAGCGTCGGGCTGAGCAGGCCGGGCCGGAACGCGACGAGGAACTTCAGCCGCTCGGTGGCCCCCACCAGCATCGCGGTGGTCAGCCACGCGTCCTCGCACCACAGCCCGGTCGGCGTCAGCACCCCGGTGAAGCCCAGCTGCTCGGCGCTGCGCGCGATCTGCCCGAGATAGGCGCTGGTGGCGGGCCGGACCCCACCGGTCGCCGTGGTGGGCACCCCGTGCCCGCCCCCGACGAGGTTGCGGCTGTCACCGGTGGTGGGCAGGAACCAGTGGAACGTGAGCATCAGGCAACCTCGGTCACTGTCGGCGGACACCGGACACGCTCCTCCGAGCGTGACACCGACCGCGGGCGTTGGAATGGGGGTTCACATCGTGGACACCCATGCCTCCAGCGAGCGCGGCACGACGCCGATCAAGGTCACCGCGTTGGTGGAACGACAGCCCGCGCGGCGCCCGGCATCATCGCCGAGCTGAACCGTGACGACGACCTGGGCTGATCCCGCCGGACGCCGCCCTGCTGGCCTCCCTGGCCGCCACGGTGGCCGACCGCCTGCCCTGAGCGCTCAGCCCAGCCCGGTGACGGCGTCGGCGAAGCGGGCGCGGCTCCTGGTCCACACCGGACTGTCGGCGGCGAGGGTCAGCAGGTGCGGGGTGAGGCCCGCCGAGAAGGTCGTGCTGGCCTCGCGGGGAAGCAGCGACGGCAGGTTGTCGATGGCCACGACGTCGAGCACCGGGTCGGCGTGCAGCCTGCGGGCGGGCTCGTCCCAGGTGGTGATCCGGTCGTTGACCGGGAGGCGGTTCAGCTCGGAGGTGACGTCGCAGGTCACGTCCGAGACCGTGGCCAGCGCGCGGCCCGGGTCGGCCAGGTCGGGGGCGGCGAGGAACGGCGGGCCGGGCTCGGCCGAGAAGACGGCGTTGACGAGGATGTCGTGCGCCAGCAGCGCGGCGCGGTCCAGGTCGGCGGTCTCGGCGATGTCCCACTCGGTGGTCGGCACGCCCGCCACGCCGAGCGCTTCGACGGCCCCCCGGCCGGAGCGGCCGAGCGCGCCGAGCACGACGGCCCGCTCAGCCGACGGCTCCGACGACGTGGCCCGCAGCCGGGCGTCCAGTTCCGCCCGCGTCGTGGAGCGCAGCGGCGCGGCCAGCTCGCCGCGGTGGTGCAGGACGGCGAGCGCGGCGCCGACGTACCCGGCCCAGAACCCGAACGCGATGACCCGTCGGCCCGCGTCGTCGACCAGTTCCTCCAGGTCGAGCAGGGTGCCGCCGCCGGAGGTGAACCGGCGCAGCACCCTGGGCCCGTCGACCTGCCCCTTGTAGGCGTGCCCGAAGAAGATGTGCCGGTGCGCCAGCGCCTCGGCGGCGCGCGTGGGCTCCTTGAGCCCGAGGACCACCGCCTCCGGCGGCGCGTCCGGCCAGCTGTCGGCGGGCACGATCCGGCACCCGGCGGCCGCGTACTCCTCGGCGGCGAACGCCCGCTGCGCCGCCTCCTCCACCACGACCTCGACACCGGCTCCGACCAGCGCGGCCGCGTCACCGGGAACCAGCGGTGTGCGCTCCTCGTGCGGCGAGGCCTCCCGCCGCAACCACAGCCCGATCGTGCTCGTCATGCGCTCGGATCTCCCGGAAGTCGTGGGTCGGCCTCGCCCGATCCTACGGCCGGACCGCCTCGGCCCACGCGCTGAACCGGCGCGCGCGGAGTGATCGCCTATGCGGTCGTCGCGCGCCAGGCCCGCCGGGAGGCAGGTTCACCGAACCCCGATCACCCGGCGTCAGCCGTAGGTCGGGTACTGCGGCCAGCCTGCCGGGCTGTCCTCCCAGTCCTGCTGTCGCCCGTACACGCTGCGGTCCATGATGTGCGCGACCGGCAGGATGGCCTCTGTCCCCCGGCGGGTGGTCATGTACGTCAGGTACGGCTTCCCGTCCTTGCGCAGGTAGTAGGAGTACCCGGGCATCCAGTACTCCTCGCCCGCGTCGTCCGTGCGCGTCCAGCCCCAGTCGTGGTGGTAGGTCGTGTCCCCCGACGACACCCACCGGTGGTCCCAGCCCCGCTCGGCCCGCCACGCCTCCAGCTTGGCGCTCGGCGCCTGGGACACCATCGCGAAGGCGATGCCCTCCTCGGTCAGCCGCCGCATGTCCGCGGGCAGGTTGTCCACCGCCCACGTGCAGCTCGGGCAGCCCTCCTCCCAGTCGGGACCGAACATGACGTTCTGGACCAGCAGCAGGTACTTGTCGCCGAACAGCTCGCTCAGCCGGACCTCGCCGTCGGGGCCCGTGAAGGCGTAGTCGGGCACCTCGACCATCGGCATCCGGCGGCGGGCCGCGGCGACCCGGTCGTTGTGCCTGGTGACCTCTTTCTCCGCAGCCACCTGCTCGGCCAGCGCCGCGTCGAACCGGGCCCGGTCGACGACCTCGGGGGCCGCCTGTGGCTGATCGCTCTTGCTCATGGGCACCTCTCAGTCGGTCGTAGGCGGACCATCGTCTGCCACCCCGCCGACCTCCGCACGACGGGCGGCCGTGCGAAGATCCGGCGTCCCCGACGACCGGGAGGATCGAGTGAACACCCGCTGGACGCTCGCCTGCCTCGTCCTCATCGGCCTCGCCGCGACCGCCTTCGCCGTCCTGTCCTTCGAGGACGGCGCGATCACCGGCGCCTACCGCATGGACCTCGACGTCTACCGCGTCGCCGTGCAGACCTGGTGGCACGGCGGCAGCCTCTACGGCGAACTTCCCGAGCTGCGCAACGGCATGCGCCTGCCCTACCTCTACCCGCCGTTCGCCGTCGTCCCGCTCGTCCCGTTCACCGTCCTGCCCTACTGGCTCGCCAGTGCCGCCTTCGCCGTCGCCACGGTCGCGGCGCTGCTGGTCGTGGTCATCGTCGTGCTGCGCGCGCTGGACGTGCGCCCCTCCCCGCTGCTGCTCGGCGCGCTGCTGCCGGTTGCCCTGTTCGTCGAGCCGGTTCGGGAGACCCTGCACTTCGGGCAGATCAACGTCTTCCTGATGGCGCTGGTCGCCGCCGACTGCCTGGTCCGCGCGCCGCGCTGGCCGCGTGGCGCGCTGGTGGGCCTCGCCGCGGCGGTCAAGCTGACGCCCGCGGTCTTCGTGCTGTTCTTCCTCCTGCGCGGCGACCGGCGCGCGGCGGTCACCGCCGGGGTGTCCTTCGCGGTGGCCACGGCTGTCGGGTTCCTGCTGAGCTGGTCGGACTCCGTGCGGTTCTGGACGCAGGAGGTCATCGGCTCGGCCCAGCACCGGGGCATGGCCAACGAGATGAACCAGTCGGTCAAGGTGGTGCTGGTCCGCTTCGGGGTCGACCCGGACGTGCTGTGGCCGCTGCTGGCCGCCGCGGTGCTCGGGATCGCGGTCGTCGGCATGCGCCGGGCGATCGCCGCCGGGTGGCCTGCGTGGGCGCTGGGCCTCAACGCGCTCGCCGCGCTGCTGATCTCGCCCGTCTCGTACTCCCACCACTGGGTGTGGGTCGTGCCGATCCTGCTCACCGGCGGCGTCGCCGCGTGGCGCACCCGCCGCCCGGCCGTCATCGCCGCGACCGCGCTGGGCATGCTGCTGGTCCTCGCCGCGCCGCACTGGTGGTGGGACCCGCGGGAGCCGTGGCAGCTCTGGCGGCTGCTGACCGGCAACGCCTACGCCTACGCCGCGGTCCTCGCCCTCGTCTTCGCCGCGCTCCCCGCCCGCTCAGCCCGCTCAGCCCGCTGAGCCGAATGCGGTCAGGAAGCGGTCGCGGAACGCCGCCATCGGCCAGGTGGGGGCCTCCGGCGCGGGCCGGAGCCCCGGTGTCCAGCGCCAGTCCGCGATCCGGTCGAGCACCTCGGGGTCGCGGCTGATGAGGGTGATCGGCGAGTCCCGGTTCGGGCTGTTGCCGGTGACCATCGCCGCTGGCTGGTGATCGCCCACCGCGATCACCACGGGCGCCCCTTCCGCATGCGAGTCCAAATAGGACACCAGAGTGGCCCAGCTGTACTCCAGCGACTTCCCGTAGTCGGCGCGCACCTCGGCGGCGGGCCGCGTCCAGATCGCCTGCGGCCATTCGCCGCCGTGCGGCATCGTCGCGAACACCGACCCGTCGCCGACCCCCGGCCACGGCAGGGCCGAGGGCAGCGGTCGCCACGGCGCGTGGCTCGACAGCACCGGCACCACCGCGAACAGCGGGCCGTTGGCGCGGCGCACCCGCTCCAGGAACGCCAGCGCGTACTGGTCGGGCATCGTCGCATAGCCGAACGCCGGGCCCGCGTAGCCCATCTCCGCGGCCGGGTAGACGCGGTCGTAGCCGAAGAACGCGCCCTCCGGCCAGTCGCGGGTGATGCCCGGCATCACCCCGAAGGTCGACCAGCCCGCCGCCTGGAACGCCTTGGGCAGGGTGAGCCGGTCGCGGCCCATGAGGGCGTCGTAGCGGGGCTGGTTGTCCACCCGCACACCGGCCAGCAGCGTCGCGTGCGCCAGCCAGCTGCCGCCGCCGGAGGTCGTCGAGGTGAGGTAGCCGCTGCGCGCGGCGTACCCCGCCGCGGCCAGCCGCTCGGTCCCGGCGTCCAGCACCGCGCCCACCGACGGCGCCAGTTCCGGGTGCTCCAGCGCGGTGCGGCCGTAGCTCTCCACGAACACCAGCAGCACGTCGTGGCGGGGCAGAGCGCCCAGCAGCGGCCGCCCCGCGAAGCGGTCGGCGGCGACCTCGGCGGCGAAGGCGTCCGCGTCGCCCAGGCTGATCCCGACCTGCCGGGCGTGCTGCAGCGCCGTCGACCAGGCGGGCGCGGCCGCCACCGGCAGCCCGGGGATCGCCACGACCACCCACACCGCGCTCAGCAGCGCGGTGCCCCGCAGCACCGCCGTGCGCCTGCCCGCGGCGATCCGGACCAGCCGCCCGGTCGCCAGCGCCGTCAGCACCACCACCGCGAGCGCGGCGGCGCACACCGCGACGACGACCGCCAGCGCCAGCGCCTGCCCGCCCGTCGTCGCCAGGTACTCGACCGCGGGCGGCAGCAGCGGCCAGTCCAGGACCAGGTCGAACGGCTCGTCCCGCACCGACCCGAACCCCAGGTCCAACGCCTTTACCAGCAGCAACAGCCCCAGAACCGCGCCAAGGGCCACCGCGGCGGGCCGCCGGGCGCCCGCGGGCAGCAGCAGCAGGGCGAGCACCGCCGCGAGCGCCTCCACCGGCAGGCGCAGGAACGCCCACGGCGACAGGTCGCCGACGGTCGAGGGCAGCAGCAGCGCCACCGCCACCAGCGCGGCGGCGAGCGCGGTGACGATCCGGCGGCGCACCGTACGGTGAGCGGCGTGCGCCCCCATGTCCTCCTGAGCGTCGCCGTCAGCGTGGACGGCTACATCGACGACACCGGCCCCGACCGGTTCCCGCTGTCCAACGCCGCCGATTTCGACCGCGTCGACGCGCTGCGCGCGGAGTCCGACGCCATCCTCGTCGGCGCCCGGACCCTGCGCAGGGACAACCCCCGGCTGCTGGTCGCCGACCCCGCCCGCCGCGCCGCGCGCGTCGCCGACGGCAAGCCCGCCCACCCGCTCGGCGTGGTCATCACCGCGCGCGGCGAACTCGACCCCGAACGGGTCTTCTGGCACCAGGACGCCGCCCGCGTCGTCTACACCACCGCCGACGGGCTCACCGCCGCCACGGCCGCCGTCGGCGGGCTCGCCGACGTCGTGGCCACCGCCGGCCTCGCCGACGTCCTGGACGACCTCGGCCGCCGCGGCGTCGCCCGCCTCATGGTCGAGGGCGGCGGTCGCGTGCACACCGCGTTCCTCGCCGCCGGTCTGGCCGACGAGCTGCGCGTCGCCGTCGCCCCGATGCTCGTCGGGCAGGCCGACGCCCCGCGCTTCCTGCACCCCGGGGCCTTCCCCGGCGGCCCGGCCCGCCGCTTCCGGCTGGCCGAGGTCACCGCCCTCGGCGACGTCGCCGTGCTGCGCTACCTGCCCAAGCTCACCTCGGCCTGACGGCTCAGCCACCAGCGCCCCCTCTGCGCGCCCACAGCCACCGGACGTCGCGCCCGAAGGACCACACCAGCGCCGCGAGCGCGCCCGCGAGCAGCCAGCCCGCCGGGACGGCGACCGCGACCACCAGCGCGACGCCCTGCCCGGCGGCCACGGCCTTGCGCGCCCAGCTCGGCGGCAGCGGCGCGCGCAGCCACGGCGCGACCCACGCGGCGGCGACGAACAGGTAGCGCATCAGGCCGATCAGCAGCACCCACGGCCCGACGCCCAGCGCGGCGTGCGCGCTGAGCACCAGGATCAGGAACGCGTCGACCTCCATGTCGAACCGGGCGCCGACCGCCGAGGCGGTGCCCGTCCGGCGGGCGACCTGACCGTCGACGAAGTCCAGGGCGAGGGCCACGGCGGCGACCGCGGTCAGCACCACCACCGCGTCGGCGCGCTCGAAGACCAGCGCCGCCACACAGCCCACCAGCAGCGCCCTGCCCAGCGTGACCCGGTCGGCCGGGCCGATCCGCCCGGCCGGGCGGACCGCGCGGCCCAGCAGCACCAGGGTGGCCGCGGCGCAGCCGGTGCCGACGGCCCAGCCCAGCGGGCCGAGGCCGAGCGCGGCGGTCAGCCCGGCGAGGAGCGCGAGCTGCGCGGCCAGCCATGCCGCGGACTCGGCGGCTCTGGGGTGTGCGACGGTGGTCATCGCCGCCATCATCGACGCTCGAACGGGAGGTTGGTACGTGATTCGCGCCGAGAGGGCCCTTTGGGTCACGGGGAAGGGCCAGAGCGCCCTGCTGACCGTTGACGTGCCGCCCCCCGGGCCCGGTGAGGTACTGGTGCGCACTCTGTGGACAGGCGTCAGCCGCGGCACCGAAACCCTGGTCCACGACGGACAGGTGCCGCGGAGCCAGTGGGCGCGAATGCGCGCGCCGTTCCAGGACGGTGACTTCCCGTGGCCGGTCAAGTACGGCTACCTCAACGTCGGGGTGGTCGAGGCCGGGCCGCGGGAGCTGCTCGACCGGACAGTGTTCTGCCTGTACCCGCACCAGACCCGCTACGTGGTGCCCGCCTCGGCGGTCACCCCCGTGCCCGACGCAGTGCCGCCCGAGCGCGCTGTGCTGGCGGGGACGGTGGAGACGGCGGTGAACGCGCTGTGGGACGCGCGGCCGATGGTGGGCGACCGGGTCGCCGTCGTCGGGGCGGGGATGGTCGGCTCCGCGGTCGCCGCGCTGCTGGCGGGCATCCCCGGCGTGCGCGCGCAGCTGGTCGACACCGACCCGGCCCGCGCGGCGACGGCCGCCGCGCTCGGCGTCGGGTTCGCCGCCCCGGACGCGGCGGCGGGCGGGTGCGACCTCGTCTTCCACGCCAGCGCCACCGACGCGGGCCTGGCCACGGCGCTGCGCCTGCTGCGCGACGGCGGCGAGGTGGTCGAGCTGAGCTGGTACGGCGACCGGCGCGTCGGTGTCGCGCTCGGCGAGGACTTCCACTCCCGGCGGCTGGCCGTGCGCGCCTCCCAGGTGGGCACGCTCGCCCGGCCCGACCGCGACCACGCCGAGCGGATGGCCCTGGCCCTGGAGCTGCTGGCCGACCCCCGCTTCGACGCGCTGATCAGTGGGGAGAGCCCGTTCGCCGAGCTGCCGTCGGTCATGGCGCGGCTCTCCGGCGCGCTGTGCCACCGGATTGACTACCGTGCCTGCCATGGCTGACCTCCTCCCGCTCACCACCACAGTGGACGCACGAGAGGCCGCGGCGTCGGTCGCGGTCCTGCCGGTGGGCAGCTTCGAGCAGCACGGCCCGCACCTGCCGCTGGCCACCGACACGATCGTCGCCTGCGCGCTCGCGCGGGCGGTGGCCGCCGCGTACCCGGTGCTGCTGCTGCCGCCGATCACGATCTCCTGCTCGCACGAGCACGCGGCGTGGGCGGGCACGGTCAGCATCTCCGCCCGCACCCTGCACGCGGTGGTCACCGACATCGCCGAGTCACTGCGCCGCTCCGGGGTGCCGAAGCTGGTGCTGGTCAACGGGCACGGCGGCAACTACGTGCTGTCCAATGTGGTCCAGGAGTCGCACGGCGCGATGGCGCTGTTCCCCGCGCCCGGCGAGTGGTCTCGGGCGCGCGCGGCGGCCGGGATCGAGACGACGTCGGCGGCCGACATGCACGCCGGTGAACTGGAGACCTCGATCCTGCTGCACACCACCCCGGACGCCGTCCGCCCCGGCGGCGTCGACTGGCAGGCAGAGGACCGCAGGCACCTGCTCACGACCGGTATGGCCCCCTACACCGAGTCCGGCGTCATCGGCTCGCCCTCACTGGGCAGCGCGAGCAAGGGCGCGGCCGTCCTCAGCCACCTCACCACCGCCTTCGCCGCGCACCTGGCCGCGCTGACCGCATAATCGCACCGCCAGCACAACGAACCCCGGCGCCGCGGACACCAGCGCGAGCACCCCGTAGACCACCGACGTCCGCACCCCGTCGGCGGCGTCATACCCGAGCACCCCGAACGCCGCCGCCAGATAAGCCTCGCGCGGCCCCCACCCGCCGACGCTGAGCGGCACCGCCATGACCAGCAGCGCCGTGGCCGCCAACACCAGCGAATCCCCCACCGCCACACCAACACCCGCGGCACCCGCCGCGACGAAGAACAGCCCCACGTACCCGACCACCGCCACCACCGACAGCCCCGCACCCACCACCAAGCCCCACCCCATCGCCCGAACGTCCTCCACGACCACCCGCACCCACCGCCGCTTCCGCGCCACCAGCACACCCACCGCCAGAACCACCACCACCCCCACGACACCCCACAGCAGCCCCCACACCTCCGCGCCCCCACCCACCACGCTCCCGTCCGCCACACCCCCACCCGCCGCGCCTCCACCCGCCGCACCCGCGACCGTCGGCAATGGTCCCGTCCCCACCAGGTGCGCCACCACGACCGCCGCCGTCACCGCCACCAGCACCGCCTGTCCGATCCCGCGCTCCCACACCACCGCCCGCACGCCGCGCCCCAGCGCCCCCACCCGCGCGCCGTGGCTGACCGCCCGGTGCACGTCTCCCAGCACCCCGGCGGGCAACACGGCGTTCACCGCCAGCGACCCGTAGTAGTCCGCCACCGCGGTCGGCAGTCCCAGCGGCAGCCCCAGCCGGTGCGCGAAGAGCCGCCACCGCAGGGCGCACACGACCGTCGTGGCGACGCCGATCCCCAGCGCCGCGACCACCGCCCCCGGTGTCACCGACGCCAGCCCGTCGAGGAAGGCCCCCGCCCCGAACCGCCACACGAGGGCGGCCAGGATGGCCACGCCCGCGAGCACCCGCACCGCCGGCCACCAGTTCATCTCCGGCTCCCCGGCAGCGCGAGCAGGTCGGTGTGGTGCACCAGGACGTCGAGGCTCCCGCGCCTGCGGTCGAGGTAGTCGGCGGGCAGCTCGGGGCGCTGCTGCCTGGCCGCGCCCACCCACCCCGCCAGCCACTCCTCGGCGAGCGCCCCGCCGCCGAGCCGCCAGGGGCTGGCCGCGGTGAGCACCCGGGCCCCATGGGCGCCGAAAGCCCGCTCTGCCGCCGCCACCGCACCCGGACCGAGCAGCCCGCCCCGGCGCTGGTGGTCGTTGAACGCCTCCTGGAAGGCCTCGTCCATCGGGTCGGGCTCGGCGAACTCGACGCGTCCGGCGACCGAGAGCGCCAGCAGCGCGGGCCGGCCCGCGCAGGCCGCCGCCACGGCGTCGACCTCGTCCTCGGTGAGCAGGTCGAGCAGCGCGGAGGCGGTGACGAGGTCGGCGCCGTGGAGGTCGGCGGCGGCGAGGTCGCCGACCCGCGTCTCCGCGCCGTCGACGGCCGAGGCCGCCACCGCCAGCAGGGCCGGGTCGTGGTCGTGCAGGACCCAGCGCTGCGGCGCGGGAAGCCTCGGAGCCAGCCAGCGCGCCATGGAGCCCGTGCCGCAGCCGAGGTCGTGGACGACCACCTCCGGGCGGTCGGCCACGACATCGATGAGCGGCGGCAGCAGGGCGGTCGACCGGGCGGCCGCGTCGGCGGGCTCGCGCAGGGCGAGCCAGTCGGGGGTGAAGGTCATCGGGCCACCGCCGCGAGCAGTTCGGCGGCGGCCCGGTCCCAGGTGCGGGGGCGCGTCGCGGCGGCCGCGGCGCGCAGGCGGGCGCGGTGGTCGGCGTCGGCGAGCCACCGGCGCAGGGCCGCGGCCAGGGCGGCCGGGTCCTCGGGCGCGACGAGGACGCCGGGGCCGATGGCGTCGGGGATGCCGCCGACGGAGGTGGCGATGGCGGGGACGCCGTAGGCCAGGGCCTCGGTGATGACCATGCCGTAGGTCTCCGCGCGGGACGGCAGCAGGAGCAGGTCCGCGCCGACGTAGGCGGCCTCCAGGGCGGCTCCCGACAAGGGGCCGCGCAGGCTGATCCGGTCGGCGAGGCCGTGGGAGTCGATGAGGGAGCGCACGAGGTCGGTATACCCGCCGTCCCGGGTCAACGGGCCGACGAGCGCGCACCGCCAGGGCAGGTCCGCCAGCTCGGCCAGGGCCGTCACCAGCACGTCCTGGGCCTTGCGGGGAGTCAGTGAGGCGACGCACAGCAGCCGCCCGCCGTCTCCGCCGCTCGCCCGCACACCCGACCACACCACCCCGGGGACCACCGTCCGCACGCGCTCGGCCGCGACGCCGTGCCGTTCGGCGACCGACCGGGCCGCCCACGGGCTCGTCGTCACGACCACCCGCGCCGCGGCCAGGACGCGTCGCTCCCGGGCCGCCAGGTCGGCGGCGACCCCGGGCGCGAGCCCGGTCTCGTCGGCCAGCGGCAGGTGCACCAGCACGGCCAGCCGCAGCCGCCGCGCCCTCGGCTCCAGCACTTCGGGCGCGCCGCACGCGCACAGCCCGTCGAGCAGGACGGTCGCGCCGTCGGGCAGCGCGTCGAGGGCGTCGGCCAGGCGGCGCGACGTCGCCGCGTCGGGCAGCGGCCAGCGGCCCGGCACGGGCAGTTCGCGCAGCGCGCCGCCCGCCGCGGTGATCACCTGGCGGTCGTAGACGTTGCCGCCGCTGGGCTCGTCCAGGTCGCCGGGGACGACGAAGTGGACAGTCACAGCGGGCGCTCGTAGGAGCCCCACGCGACGTGGGACTCGCGCAGCGTGACCGTGAGCCTGTCCAGGCCGCGCGCTCCCGCGCCCAGCTCTCCGGCGTGCACGCGCTCGGCGATCCGGTCGGCGACCACCTTCGCCAGAAACTCCGTCGAGGTGTTGATCCCGGCGAACTCCGGCTCGTCATCGAGGTTGCGGTAGTTCAGCGGGCCCAGCACCTCGCCGAGCGCGCGGGTGGCCAGGCCGATGTCGACGACGATGTTGTCCTCGTCCAGCTCGGCCCGGCCGAACGTGACGTCCACGACGAAGGTCGCGCCGTGCAGCCGCTGCGCCGGACCGAACACCGCGCCGCGGAAGCTGTGCGCCACCATCACGTGATCACGGACCGTAATGCTGAACATGAGGCATCTCCGTCTTGTGGTCGAATGGTCGGTCGGACGAGGGTAAAGGAACAGGCATGCGGGACGCTTTCAGCGAGGATGACATCGCCGAGTCACGACTGGTGACCAAGAAGGGTGACTTCCGCGCCGTCGCCTTCCGCGCCGACGGCCACGAGCACCTCGCCCTGGTCGCCGGGCGGCCCGCCGACGGCGCGCTGGTGCGCGTGCACTCCGAGTGCGCCACCGGCGACATCTTCCGCGCGGTCCGCTGCGAGTGCGGCGACCAGCTCGACGCCGCGCTCGACGCCATCGTCGCCGAGGGCTCCGGGGTCCTGGTGTACCTGCGCGGGCACGAGGGCCGCGGCATCGGCCTGGTCGCCAAGGTCCGCAGCCACGTGCTCCAGGACGAGGCCGGACTGGACACCCTGGACTCCGCCACCGCGCTCGGCCTGCCCGTCGACGTCCGCGACTACACCCCCGCCGCCCGCCTGCTCCACCACCTCGGCCTCCGCTCGGTGCGGCTGATGTCCAACAACCCCGACAAGGTCGCCGCCCTGGAGAGCCACGGCGTCACCGTCGCCACCCGGGTCCCCCTGCTGGTGACCGCGACCCCGCACAACGTCGGCTACCTCGCCGCCAAGCGCGACCGCCTGGGCCACGACCTCCCCCAGCTCGACGACTACCGAACGGCGGCCGACCCCTGAGCGGATGTCAGAGGTGGGCCCGGATCACGCCAGCGAGAACTTCTCCGTGTGCACCTGGGACTTCGGCACGCCCAGGGTCCGCAGGGTCGCCACCACCGTGTCGGTCATCGCGGGCGGACCGCACACGTACACATCGCGCAGCGCGACGTCGGGCACCAAGGCGTGCACGGCGGCCGGGTCGAACGACGGCAGGCCGGGAGCGCGCGGTCCGGTGACCAGGTGCAGCCTGCCCCGCCGCGCCGCCACCAGCTCCCGCACCTCCCGCAGCAGCACCGCCTCGCCCTGGTCGCGCACCCGGTAGAGCACCACCACGTCTCCCACCGGCTGATCCCCCACCGGCTGCTCCTCCAGCATCGACCGGATGGGCGTGATCCCGACGCCGCCCGCGACCAGCAGCACCCCCGGCCGGGTGCGCCTCATCGACGTGAAAGCCCCGTACGGTCCCTCCACGAACACCCGCTCACCGACCTTCAGGCCCCGGAGCCCGGCGCTGCCCTCCCCCACCGCCTTCGCCGTCAGCCGCAGACCGCGCCCGGTCGGCGCCGCCGACAGCGAGAACGGGTTCGCCTTCCACCAGTGCCGGTGCCCGGGGAAGCGCCACACGCAGAACTGCCCGGCCCGCGCGGGCAGCTCCTCCATGTGCCTGCCCACCACGTACACCGACACCGCGTCGCGCGACTCGGGCACCACCGCCGACACCCGGAACTGGTGGTACCGGTTGCGGCGGACCGGGATCACGACACGCCCCACGATGAGCGACCCGAAGGCGAAGAGCACCAGCGACCACCAGTAGACCGCCGCCACCACCGACGCGGTGAAGGTCGTCGTCTCCAGCAGTTGGTGCACCAGCGCCAGCAGCAGAGCGACGTAGAGCAGCAGGTGCACGCCGTGCCAGGTCTCGTACCGCAGCCTGCGCCGCACCCGCCGCGCCGACGTCGCCGCCACCCCCACGAACAGCGCCGCCGCCAGCATCCCCAGCAGCGAGGCAGGCACCGCCGCCAGCGACAGGAACGTCGCCCCCGCCGACTCCCCGCCCAGCGCCGAGTACCCCAGCACCACGGTCACCGCGTGCGTCAGCACCGTCCACACCAGCGCGAACCCCACCCACCGGTGCCACCCGGTCAGCCGGTCCATCCCGATCCGCCGCTCCACCCACGGCAGCCGCGACACCAGCAGGACCTGCACCGCCGCGGTCAGCGCCGCGTGCACCCCGAAGAACTTCGCCACCGTCAGCGTCGGGTTCTTCCCCGGTCCCGCGGTGAAGAACAGCACCTCCACGATGACGACGTTCGCCACCACGAACGCCGCCACCGCCCACCGCGCCGCGCCTCTGGAACCACCGGCCATCGTCTCGATCCCTCCGCCGCGGCGATGCACGCGTGCCCCCCGACGTCCGTGCTCGGAGGAACCTAGCGGAAAGAAGGACTGCCGGGCGACGACTGGGTTCAGTCGTTGCCCGGCAGTCCCTTCATCGAGGGTCAGACCGTGATGGGCACGGTCTTCGCGTTGCGCAGCTCGACCCGGTCGCTCCAGGTCAC
Organism: Actinokineospora guangxiensis; assembly: GCF_042657845.1. Classification (NCBI taxonomy): domain Bacteria; kingdom Bacillati; phylum Actinomycetota; class Actinomycetes; order Pseudonocardiales; family Pseudonocardiaceae; genus Actinokineospora; species Actinokineospora guangxiensis. The sequence continues at coordinate 84,574 of NZ_JBHSKF010000022.1, forward strand.
CTCGCCGCCGAGGGCCAGGGACGGGAACCGGCTCACCAGCCTGCCGATGGCCACCTGGCCCTCCAGCCTGGCCAGCGCCGCGCCGAGGCAGTGGTGCATGCCCGCGCCGAGGGCGACGTGGTGGCGCGCGTCGGGGCGGTCGATCCGCAGGCTCTCGGCGTCCGCGCCGAAGCGCTCCTCGTCGCGGTTGGCGCCCGCGATGGAGATCATGACCAGCGTGCCCGCCGGGATCTCCTTGTCGCGCACGGTGTACGGCGCGGTGGTGATCCGCCGGGTCTGCTGGATCGGCGGGTCGAAGCGCAGGAACTCCTCGACCGCGTTCGCCGTGAGGTCGGGCCTGCTGCGCAGCAGCTCCAGCTGGTCGGGGTTCTGCAGCAGGGCGGCGACGCCGCTGCCGATCAGGCCGACGGTGGTCTCGTGGCCCGCGGCGTAGAGCAGCAGCACCTGGGCGACCAGCTCGTCGTCGCTGAGCTTGTCGCCGCCCTCCTCGGCGTTGATCAGCGCGGTGAGCAGGTCCTCGGCCGGGTGGTTGCGCTTCCACGCGATCAGGTCGCGCGTCATCTGCACGAGTTCCTGCAGCGCGACCAGGCCGCCGAGGAACTCCTCCTCGCTGACCAGCTCGGGCGAGCGCACGATCCGGCCGGTCAGCTCGCGCATCCGGTCGCTGTCGGACGACGGGGTGCCGAGCATCTGCGAGATCACCGCGAACGGCACCGGGAAGGCCAGCTCGTCCATCAGGTTCCCGCCGCCGAGCTCGGCGATGCGGTCCAGCCGCTCGTCGACCAGGGCGGTCACTGCGGGCTCCAGCGCGGCGATCGACTTGGGCGTGAAGACCTTCGACACCAGCGACTTGAGCCGCGTGTGGTCGGGCGGGTCGCGGTCGAGCATGGACAGGCTCATGATGCTGACCGCCTCGGCCATCGACGGCGGCAGGGCCATCTCCGGGGGCTCTTCCTCGGAGGCGCCGGCTAAGTTGCTGTCCTGCATGGACATCTTGGGCGAACGCAGGATGGCGGTGGCGTCCTCGTGGCGCGACAGGATCCAGAACCCGCCGGGGTGCTCGTGGACGGGGTCGATCTTGCGCAGGGTCGCGTAGTGCGGATATGGGTCGTCCGCGAATCCCGGAACGGACGGATCGAACAACAGCCCGACGTCAGTCAAGATCAATCACCTGCGTTCTGCGTGGTTTTGTGTCATGCGCCCGCAATGACCGCGAAAGCGGTCAATCGCACTACCCGTGCTGACCGGAGAGGCATTCGCGTGAAGGGCGCGCGCCCAGCTTACCGATCAAATCGGTCTCAACTTGGCAGGAACCTGTCACACTTCGTGAATGAGAGACGATGGCCACAGTGACCAATCCGGATGGATATCGGAAACGTTTTCACGTGCGAGGCGGCGTGCTCTGCCGGAAAACAAATCGAAGCCACATGCGAATGGTTGGGAACGTGCGACCGGGAGCGCTCTATCCGCAGAACCAGCCGTTCTGCACCCAACCCCGACGATTCACATCGCCATAGGCGAACCCGTACACCCAGCCGCCCTCGACCCTTTCGACAAGGAAGGTCTGGGGATGCTTCAACACCCCCATCCACGCCCCCACCGGCTGCGTGCGGACGGCCAAGTCCTCGGCGCACACGACTTCCCGGACGCCGACCCGCCCGTTGGCGGCCTGGGCGGGCGCCGCGCACCACACCAGTCCGGCCGCCACGGCCAGCACCACACCCGCGCGCCTCACCATGAGTCAAACCCTCCGATGCACTCGTGCCGCAGGAATCCCCAGTCGTTGGGGCCGAAGTCGAACGAGGCCGCCCAGCCGTTGTAGACCGGGTGCGCCCCCGGCGTGTGCCCGATCTTGTTGCCGTAGGTCAGCACCCGCTTGGGATTGACCGGGCCGCGCGCCGAGTCGTAGTTCTCGTACAGCGTCGCGGTCTGGCACACCACGACCGCGTGCCGGGGCACGACCGGATCGGCCTGCGCGGCGGGCGCGAGGCCGGTCGCCAGCGCAGCGGTCACCAGCAGGACTCTCATGTGCACTCCCAACCAGATAGCAATGCTCCTGGTGAATGAGCGTCGCACCCGAGGCGGTTCCCGACATCCGCCAATCGGACCAGCTTGCCGACTGGTGGCTCCCGGGGCCGTCTGATTAGATGACATGACAACCAAAAGTCCGAGGGAAGGCCGACATGACCGACACCGCTGCCCGATGGCCTGCTCTGCGGGTGGAGGACTGGACCGACACCCGCGACACGCTGCACATGTGGACGCAGATCGTCGGCAAGCTGCGGATGGCCCACGCGCCGCTGGTCAACCACTGGTGGCAGGTCACCCTGTACGTGAGCCCGCGGGGCCTCACGACCGGGACGGTGCCCCACGGCGACGGCGCCTTCGACATCGAGTTCGACTTCATCGACCACCAGCTGCTGATCCGCACCGACAGCGGCGCCACCCGGCGGATCGCCCTGGAGCCCAAGTCCGTCGCCACCTTCTACGGCGAGGTCATGGCGGCCCTGGACTCCCTCGGCATGGCCACGACCATCCAGGCCAGCCCGAACGAGGTCGACCCCGCCATCCCCTTCGCCGAGGACCACCAGCACGCCTCCTACGACGCCGAGGCGGCGCACCTGTTCTGGCGCCAACTGGTGCAGGCCAACCGGGTCATCGGCGAGTTCCGCTCCCACTTCATCGGCAAGGTCAGCCCGGTGCACTTCTTCTGGGGCGCGATGGACCTGGCCTGCACCCGCTTCTCCGGCCGCTCGGCCCCGCCCCACCCGGGCGGCGCGCCGAACTGCGGCGACTGGGTCATGGTCGAGGGCTACTCCCGCGAGCTGTCGAGCTGCGGATTCTGGCCCGGCGGCGGCGAGGAAGGCGCCTTCTACGCCTACGCCTACCCGGAACCGGCAGGCTTCGCCGACCACGCCCCCGGCCCGGAAGGCGCGTTCTACAGCAAGGAGAACGGCCAGTTCCTCCTCCCCTACGAAGCCGTCCGCACCGCCGCCGACCCCGACGCCGCCCTGGCCCAGTTCCTGCACAGCACCTACGAGGCCGCCGCCATCCACGGCGACTGGGACCGCGCGAACCTCGAAGACGACCCCACCCGCTGGAACGACCGCTAAGGCGAACGCCCGTCCCCGGCGCCGGCGCGCGCCCGCCTCGACGCGAGCGCCAGCAGGGCCAGCGCCAGCACGATGGGGCCGTAGACGACGGCGTCGACGGGGGTCAGGGTCTCGCCGAGGAGGGTCACCGCGACGATGACGAGCAAAACCGGTTCCAGGTAGCTGAGGAGGCCGAACAGTCCGAAAGGGAGCAGCCGGGCGGCGCGGAAGTACAGGATGAGGGCGATTCCGCTGACCACGCCGAAGAGCACGAGGGGCCACACGAGGCCCGGCCGGGCCACGAGCGGGTCCCAGGCCTGCTTCCGGTGCAGGGTCCACACGGCGAATGGCAGCATGGCCAGCAGTTCCACCAGGAGCGCGCCCTCGCCGTCGAGCCTGGCCGAGCGGCGGACGGCGAAGTACAGCGGGAAGCCCAGCGCGACCAGGAGCGTGGGCCAGGCGAGACCGCCCGCCACGAAGACCGCGGCCGCGACGCCGACGGCCGCGGTGGACACCGACGCGACCAGCAGCGGGGTGAGGCGCTCGCGGTACAGGAAGACGCCGAGCACCACCATGGCCAAGGGCAGCAGCAGGTAGCCGAGCGCCACCTCCAGGCCTCGGCCCGCCTGGGGCGCCCAGCCGAACAGCCACTGCTGCACGGCGAGCATCGCGCTGTTGACCAGCACGACGCCGACCAGCGCGGGCCGGCGGCGCAGGCGGGTGAGGACGCCGCGCACGTCGCTCCACAGACGCAACGCGCTGAAGACCAGGGCGAGCACGATCACCAGCGCCACCACGCGCCAGGAGAAGATCTGCACCGCGTCGAGCGGGTCGAGGGCGGCGGCCAGGAAGAAGATCAGGCCGAACAGCACCGACGCGCCCACCGACGACAGCACGCCCGACGCCGAGATCCCGGGAGCGACGGGGGTGAGGCCCCGCGTGGACGGTGACGTGACGGTCACGACGCTTCCTCTCACCCGTTGCATCGGAGCGAGGCCAGCTTCCGGGACCGCTCTGACCATGCACAAGCGACGATCCGTCAGCAGATCCGGTTAGCAGTGCTAATGAATACCGCGGCCGGCGGTTAGACTCCCCCGGTGTTCGCGCTCGACCGGCTGGAGGCCCTGAACGCGGTGTGGCGGCACGGCTCGCTGGCCGCGGCGGCGCGGGTCCTGCACGTCACACCGTCGGCGGTGTCGCAGCAGCTGGCGAAGCTGGAGCGCGAGGTGGGGGCGGACCTGCTGGTGCGCCACGGGCGCGGAGTCCGCCTGACCCCGGCGGGGCTGGTCCTGGCCCAGCGCGCGGAGCGGGTGCTGGACGAGATCCGCGCCGCCCGCTCGGAGCTGGCCGCCCTCGCGGGCGAGGTCGCGGGCCCGATCCACGTCGGCGCGATCCCCTCGGGCGTGCACACGATCGTCACCACCGCGGTCACCGCGCTCGTCTCGGCCCACCCCCGCGTCGAGCCGACGATCGCCGAGGTCGAGCCCGAACAGGCCCTCGCCCGCCTGGCCGACGGCACGCTCGACGTCGCGGTGGTCGAGAGCTGGGAGAACCTGCCGCTGCCCCGCCAGGAGCGCACCGCATGGACCCGGCTGCTCGACGAGCCCGTCCACGCCGCGCTTCCCCGCGACCACCGCCTCGCGGGCGCGCGGTCGGTCGCGGTGCGGGACCTGGCCGAGGAGACCTGGGTGGGGTGGTCGAGCGGTTCGCGGGCCCACCAGTGGCTGGAGCAGACCCTGCGCGGCCACGGCGTCGCCGACCCCCGCATCCGCTACACCGTCAACGGCTTCTCCACCCAGTTCGCCGTCATCGCCAACCTGTCCGCGGTGGCGCTCATCCCGAGCATGGCGTTCGTGGTCGCCCCGCCCACCGTCACCGCGGTGCCCCTGCTCCCGGCCCTGCGGCGGACCTTGTACGCGGTGCGCTCGCACGTCCACAGCAGGCCGGCGGTGACGGCCTGCCTGACCGCGCTCACCGACGCGGCCCTCGCGTGGTCGCCACCGGCGCACGACCCAGCCTGACCGCTCATCCGCCCCGGAGGGCCGTCATCGCCGGGCGAGCCGATCCGCACCCCGCCGGAGAGGCCGGAGTCCAGCCGTCAGAGTTCGACCTTGTCGTGATCGCCGCCCTCGTACCGCTGCCCGGACACCTTCGCCTTCACGAAGCTGATCACCGACGCCACTGTGCCGCCAGGCGTGTCCCAGTACTCCGCGCCTTCGACCGACACCTTCAGCAGGGCCACGGACGGGTCCTGCGGCCCTTGGGGCAGCCAGGCCTCCACCCACGGGTTCCACAGCTCCCGGGCCTTGTCGAGATCACTCACGACGTGTCCGGTCCCGCGCAGCGACATCCACGTGCTCCCCGACGCGAGCGTCACGTTGACCCGTGGATCGGCCTCGATCTGCGCGACCTTGCGCGAGCCGCGCTCGACGAAGAACCACAGGTCCCCGTCGAACTCGACCTCCTGCTGCGCCATCGGCCTGCTGACCGGCTGCCCGTCGGCGTCGATCGTGGTCAGCATCCCGATCCTGATCCCCTTGGCCAGCTCGGCCACCTTGCGGACGTCGTCGCTCACACGCTCGGTCATCGGCACTCCCTGACTCCGGTGATGGTCAGGGCCGGAATAGACCCCTTGCCGGGCCGTCAAACATCGCAGCGGCGGACCCGCGAGGGCGGCCAGCTGCTCGACCACGTCGCGCAGCGGCGTCCGGGTATCGATCTCCACAGTGGCCGACGCGCGCAGCAGCGGCTCGACCAGCATCGTGTCCTCCGCGATCCGGTGGCGTTCCTCGACGGACTTGCCGAAGGGATTGCCGACGCGGTGGGCCACGCGGTCCAGCAGCACTTCCACGGGCGCGCTGAGCAGGACGACCGCGTCGAAGCGCGCCGAGAACCGGCCCTGGTTCCACACCGTGCCCGCGATGAACAGCGGTTCGCCCGAGCGCTCGTGTTCGGCGATCAGGGCCCCGATCCGGTCCTCGCGCCACTGCGGCTCCCTACCGCCGCCGTCCGGACGGGCGACCTCCTCGATCCAGTCGCCGAGATCGGTGTCCACCACCCGGTAGCCCCGCTGCGCCAAAGCCGTCAGAGCAGTCGACTTGCCCGCGCCGGACATACCGGTCACCAGGATCACCGCCACCGGCCCAGCCTAGGCCGTCAGGCCCGCCTGCGGGAAACGCGGGTCAGGCCGGGGCGCCCCGGAGGACGCGCCGGCCTGACCCGGAACCTCAGGTCGCCAGCTTCCCGTAGACCAGGATGTTGTCGAGGTAGCTGTTCTCGGCGTGGTCGAACTCGCCGCCGCAGGTGATCAGCCGGATCTCCGGCCGCTCGGTGTCGCCGTAGACCTCGTCGGTGGGGAACGACGCCTTGGGCAGTTGTTCCACTTTGTACACCTCGAACGCGACGACGCTGCCGTCCGCGCGCCCGATCTCCACCCGGTCGCCGGACTTCACCTCGCGCAGCCGCCAGAAGATGCCCTGCTGGTCGTTGCCGTCGACGTGCCCCAGCACGATGGCGGGCCCGTTCTCCCCCGGGGCGGGGCTGTTGCGGTACCACCCGGCCTGCATGGGCTTGTCCACCGGCGGTACCTCGACGGTCCGGTCGGCGTTGAGCCCCAGCTGCACCAGCGTCGATCGGGCGTCGATGCTCGGCACGTCGACCCACAGCGGGGTCACCGGGGCCTGCGGTGTCGCGGCGACCGGGGACGGCGCGGGGGTGTCGGCGGGAGCGGCGGAGCAGGCGACCAGGCCGAGCAGGCACAGCAGGGCGAGCAGCGGCCTCACCGCAGACCAGCCCCGCCCGTCTGCGGCGCGCCGACCGGCACCTCGACGACCTGACGGCCGCCGGGGGGCTTCGGCCTCGGCTGGACCGTCGTGGTGGGAGCGGTGCCCGGGGATGTGGTGGTCGGCGGGGCCGTGGTGAGCGCCTTGCCGCAGGTGGAGGACGCCAGGGCGATGTCGCCGCTGCCCAGGCCCGCGCTGTTGCCGCCGAGCAGCTTCAGGCGCAGCGCGGTGACGGTCAGGGTGCCGTCGGCGGCCTTGACCTGCTCGTTGACGATCAGCTCCAGCACGCCGGGGACGCTCAGGCGCTGGTTCGGCGTGCCGTCCAGCGGCAGCGACCCGAGGGAGCCCAGGTTGATGTCGGTGATGGTCGCCGACCCCTGGACGCCGTTGCGCCCCGAGGTGCACTTCGAGCTGATGACGCGCACCGTCGGGGTGCGGCCCGCGAGCCCGGCCAGCACCGGCAGCCGCACGTCCACGATGGAGGCCGTGGAGTGCACGCCGCCACCGGCTGCGGTGGCCGAGCTGGTGACGGCCTTGGCCCTGACGAGACCGGCGAGGGGCACGTCGACCAGGGAGGCCTCGGTGGGCCCCGCCGTGGACGACGGGGCCAGCCGCCCGGTGTCGACCGTGAGCCCCTTGTCCCCCAACACTCCGGGGAGCAGCGAGACCTTGGCCGAGGCACCGAACGCCGAACCCGCGCCCGGCTCGGCGGCCGCGGGCGCCACGGCGCCCACCACCCCGACCGAGACAGCCGCGACCAGCGCGGCACCGCGGGAACGCATGTCCAACCGCATGAGAAACCCTTCTGGCAGTGGAAGATTCACGGCTCACCCGGCGCTGCCTTCCCCCAGGCGGTCCGGCTGCCGATCACGCAGCCGGGGCGGGTGAGCGGACGCAAGCTATCAACACCCAAGCGCCCCAATCGAAATCCGACTCACCCTCCGGTGTGGCCCACCGCTCTGCTCTGTAGATCGCCTGTCCACTTGACCGCTGGATCGAGTGACGATCGGCGCGGGATCGCTCGCCGAAGCGGTCACCATCGGTCACCTTGACCGATTCGTGATACATGAATGGACGCACGATTCACTCGTTGCCGTGCACCTTTGCCGCAGGTGACCCCGATCACCGGGCAGCGCCCACCGCGGGCGGGGAGGCGTATTGCGGTTGCACCCGCGGACCGGCGGCCAGCAGGGTGGGGCGATGAGGTCGCCTCACATGATCATCGGCGGTGGGCCCCGTGGCTGACACCGCCCGGGTCGTCACGATCCGCGAAGCGCACGGGGACGACTGGCCCCGGATCTGGCCCATCATCCACGACATCGTCACCGAGCAGCACACCTTCCCCTACGACCCCGGCATGAGCGAGCACGAGGCCCGGCAGGCGTGGCTGCTGCCCGCGCCTGCCAGAGTGGTCGTCGCCGTCGCGGGCGCCGAGGTGCGCGGCACCGCCACCATGTACGCCAACCGGCCCGGCCCCGGAAGCCACGTCGCGTCCGGAAGCCTGATGGTCTCCAGGCACGCGCGGGGCACGGGCGTCGGCAGGGCGCTCGCCACGGACCTGATCGCCTGGGCGCGGCGCACCGGGTTCGCGGCGGTCCAGTTCAACGCCGTCGTGGACACCAACACGAGCGCGGTCCGCCTCTACGAGAGCCTCGGGTTCACCACCATCGGCACCGCGCCCGGGGCGTTCCGCCACCCGGTCGAGGGCGACGTCGGCCTGCGCATCATGTGGCTCGACCTGCGTTGACAAAGTTAAGTAACTTACTTAACCTCCGATGTGGTTCAGACCATACCCCCCGCACCGCAGGAGGTAGGCAGTGCGCCACACCGCTCCCCCACGTCCCCGGACCGCACTCGCCGCGCTGGCTCTCGCAGCCGCCGTCGGCGTCCCGCTCACCGTCGCACCCGACAGCGCGGAGGCGTTCCCGCCCTCCACCCGGCAGAACGTCATCGACCACCTCGCCTCCACGGCCGGCCGGTTCGTGGTCTCCGGCCAGCACAACAAGGAACCCGCGAGCCTGCCCGGCCAGTACACGCAGCAGGTCAAGGACATCACCGGCCAGTACCCCGGGCTGTGGGGCGGCGACCTCATGTTCCGCGCCCCGGACGTCGCCGCCCGCCAGCGCGTGGTCGACCAGGCCAAGCAGGAATGGGCCAACGGCTCCCTCGTCACCCTGACCTGGCACGTCTGCACCCCGACCGGCGGCAGCACGTGCGAGTTCGACGGCGGCGTGAAGACCGGCGTCACCCCGGAGCAGTTCCGCCAGATCGTCACCGAGGGGACCGGGCTCAACGGCGCGTGGAAGCGCAGGCTCGACGAGGTGGTCCCCTACCTGCGCCAGCTCAAGGACGCCGGCGTCCCCGTCCTCTTCCGTCCCCTGCACGAGATGAACGAGACCTGGCCGTGGTGGGGCGGCAGGCCGGGACCCGACGGCGGCGCGCGGCTGTTCCGCCTCACCCGGGACCACCTCGCCGCCCAGGGACTCGACAACCTGATCTGGGTGTGGAACGTGCAGGACAACCCGGCGGGCAACTGGGCGGCGTACTACCCGGGACACGACTACGTGGACGTCGTCTCCCTCGACGTCTGGTACAAGGCACACCCCAGCGCGGGTGACTACCAGCAGATCCAGGCCATCGCGCAGGGCAAGCCCATCGCCATCGCGGAGATGGGCAAGGTCCCCACCGCGTCGCTGCTGGACGGCCAGCCCCGCTGGTCCTACTTCATGGTGTGGTCAGAACACCTGCGCGGCAACAACTCCAACGCCGAGATCCAGGCGGCCTACTTCCACCCGCGGGTGCACAACCAGGGCGAGTTCGGCATCCCCGGCGCGACGGCGGGCGCACGCATCACCGGCGTCGGCGGCAAGTGCGTGGACGTGGCGGCGGCGTCGAGCGCCAACGGGACCCCCATCCAGCTCTACGACTGCAACGGCACCACCGCCCAGCGCTGGACCCGCTCCGGCGACACCCTCCGCGCGCTCGGCAAGTGCATGGACGCGACCGGCCAGGGCACCGCCAACGGCGTCCTCGTCCAACTCTGGGACTGCACCGGCTCACCGGCCCAGCAGTGGCAGACCACAGCGGACGGACACCTCCGCAACCCCCGCTCCGGCCGATGCCTGGACGCCCCCGGCGGCGCCACGGCCAACGGCACCCGCCTGCAGATCTGGGACTGCAACGCCAACGCCTGGCAGCGCTGGACCCACTCGGGCTGAGCCGACTCCCCCACCGTTGCCCGACCCGCCGTCCCCGCAGCTCACACCGCGGGCGGACAGCGACGCCGCCGGGCATGCTTGCCCCATGCCCCCCAGGATCACCCGGGTCAACCCCGATCGCCTGCACACACCCCCCGGATACCACCACATCACCGTCGTCGAGGCGGGCCGGACGGCCTTCCTGGCGGGCCAGTGCCCCATCGGCCCGACTGGCGCCCTGGTCGGCGAGAACGACATCGACGCCCAGATCGACCAGGTCGTCACGAACGCGATGATCGCGCTCGGCGCGGTCGGAGCCGCGCCGAGCGACGTCGTGCGCACGGTGGTCTACGTGGTCAGCGACGACAGGTCGGTGCTGGGCGCGGCGTGGGAGCGGCTGACGCGGTCGCCGCTGGCGGCGGCCTTCACCAGCGCGAGCACCCTGCTGGGGGTCGCGCAGCTCGGGTTCGGCGGCCAACTGGTCGAGGTCGACCTCACGGCGGCGCTGCCGGGCTGACCGGAACGCCGCCTCAGGACCGCTCGGCGCGGGCGCGCTCGGTCGCGGCCACCTCGCCGGCCGGGTCGGGGGTGAGGAGGCTGCCGGGGACCGGGCGGCCCGCCGCGCCGAGCTTGTTCATCTTCTTGGGCACGGGTGCGCCCTGGTAGGTGAGGTGGTGGCCGTTGAGCGGCTGGTGGATCTCGACGTAGCCGCCGGTGAGTTCCCGGCGGATGACGCCGGTCTCGACGCCGTGGTCCAGCACCTCGCGGTCGGAGCGCTGCAGGCCCAGGCAGATGCGATAGGTGAGGTAGTAGGCCAGCGGCGGCACGACGAGCAGCCCGATGCGACCGGCCCAGACGGTGGCGTTGAGCGAGATGTTGAAGGTCAGGGCGATGGTGTCGTTGACACTGCTCAGCGTCATGATCAGGTAGGCGGACAGGGCCATCGCGCCGAGGCTGGTGCGCACGGGGACGTCCCGGGGCCGCTGGAGCAGGTTGTGGTGGGCGGTGTCGCCGGTCAGTTTGCGCTCGATCCACGGATAGGCGAGGAACAGGGCGAAGATGACCGTGAGCCCGCCGACGCCCGCGAAGAAGACCGCCGGGACCGTGTAGTCGCCGAGGTACATCTCCCAGGGCGGCCAGATCCGCAGCAGGCCGTCGGCCCACATCATGTAGAAGTCGGGCACCGACTGCGCCGAGACCTGGGCGGGGTTGTAGGGGCCGAGGTTCCAGATCGGGTTGATCTGGAAGAGCCCGGACATGACGACGCAGACCGCGGTGACCACGGCGAAGAACGCCCCCGCCTTGAGGGCGAACACCGGCATGATCCGCACCCCGACGACGTTCGTCTCCGTGGCGCTTCGCTTGCCGCGCACGCCGGGGAACTGCGTGTGCTTCTGGTACCAGACCAGCGCCAGGTGCACACCGATCAGCGCCAGCATGATCCCGGGCAGGATCACGATGTGCAGGGTGTAGAGCCTCGGGATGATCTCCGTGCCGGGGAACTCCGAGCCGAACAGCGCCCAGTGCGTCCAGGTGCCGATGACCGGCAGGCTCAGCACGATCCCCGACAGCGTCGCCCGGATACCCGTGCCGGAGAGCAGGTCATCGGGCAGCGAGTAGCCGAAGAAGCCCTCGAACATGCCCAGGATCAGCAGCAGCGCGCCGATGACCCAGTTCAGCTCGCGGGGACGGCGGAACGCGCCGGTGAAGAACACCCGCAGCATGTGCACGATCATCGCCGCGACGAACAGCAGCGCCGACCAGTGGTGGATCTGCCTGGCCAGCAGCCCGCCGCGCACGTCGAAGGAGATCTCCAGCGTGCTCTCGTAGGCCCGCGACATCTCGATCCCGCGCAGGTTCACATACGAGCCCTGGTAGACGACCTCGCGCATCGAGGGGTCGTAGAAGAGCGCCAGGTAGACGCCGCTGAGCAGCAGCACGATGAAGGTGTAGAGCGCGATCTCGCCGAGCAGGAACGACCAGTGCGTCGGGAAGACCTTGTTGATCTGCCTGCGCAGGCCGCCCGCCGCGTGATAGCGGTCATCGGCCCACCGGGCGGCGGCCGCACCCGCCCGCAGACCGCGCCGCGCCCTCGTCGGTGGCGGGTGATGCGCCATGTCGTGGCTCCCTCCGCGTCGCCCTCCATCTTCAGACCGTTGCACGAGCGATGCAACACGATCAGTTCGGAGCCGACGGGGAGCCGGATTGGCGGCGCGGGTCGCACACCCCTGATCGCCCGGCGCCGTCACCGCAGCACCGGGCGGTGGCCACCCGCTACGACCCAGGCGCCCTCCGCCACCAGGTCACGGGGCCGCCGTCACCCTCTGGCCACACCGCATCCGCACCGGCCTAGGTCACCCGCAGGCTGTCGAGGGCTTCGGCCAGGCTGGTGACGCGGTCGGCGCGGGTCAGTGGTCGTCGCCAGCCAGGGCCGGCGAGGACGACTCGTCGGGTCAGTCGGGTCATGGACCGCACGGTGTCGGCGCGGGCGGTGCCGGGGTGCTGGGCCCAGAGGACGAGGGTGTCGACCTGGCTGGTGCGCACGGCGTGGGCGAGCGCGGCGGTGGGCATCGACGCGCCGAGCATGCGGGTGGGAACGTCCTGTTCGGCGAGGGCGGCGGCGAGGGCTTCGAGGCCGAGGCTGTGCCGTTCGGCCTCGACGCAGCTGAGCATGATGGCGGGGGCGGCGGCGGGCGGCCGGGGAACGGTGTGCAGGACCGCGGTGACAGCCCAGGTCAGCGCGTGTTCGCAGGCGATGCAGTCGGTGTCGCCGCGCTGGTCGTCGTCCATGGCTGCCAGCGCGGGCAGGCACACCTCGGCCCAGGCGCGCACGACACCCCACCGGGTGAGGGCCTGGCCGAGGTGCCGGACGCACTCGCTGGTGTCCAGCGCGCGGGCCGCGCGCACCACGGCGGCCAGCACCTCATCCACCGGCGGGCCCGCTTCGGCGATGGCCGTCGCGGCGTCCGCGGCGGGCATCCCGGCGGCGATGAGTTCACCCATCCGAGCCAGGCGGACGACGTCGTCGGCGCTGTAGCGGCGGTACTGGCCGGGCCGAGCCGGGTGCGGGCCCACCCCGTAGCGGCGGTGCCACGCGCGCAGGGTCGACTCGGCGATCCGCAGCCGGGCCGCGACCTGGCCCGCCGTCCAGGTCCGCTCCGCGGTCGTCCTGCCGTCCATCCGGGAAGTGTGACACCCCGCCCCGGGCGTGGGCTCCCCACCGCCCTCTCGGCCAGGACGCGGTCCGCGCCAGGTCGTCGTCCACACTGGCCACCCGACGCCGCCGACCGCGGCGTGGAAACTCCGAGAGCGTCGAGATTCTCGATGTCCCAGCGGGTTCGCTCAGCCGCGGCCATCAGGTTCCGTTATCGGCACCGCCTATGCCTGCCGGACATCGCCGTCCGCGGTCGATACCACCCGCGACAATTGGTCCATACCATATGTGCTGATCGGCGCAACCTCGTCCGCGGCCGTAGCGAAAGCGCGCGATACGCGGTTACCTGCGACCACGTTCCCTACCCTGCACCCTCTCCCGTTCGGCGACCCCGGCCGGGAGAAACCCTTGTCCTGAGGGAGACACCGCGATGAGACAGTCCCGCGTGGCCTGGGCACGGCGGCTCGCCGTCCCGGCACTGGCCGCCGCCACCACCCTGTCGCTGACGATGGCCGCCCCCGCCGTCGCGGAGGGCGCCATCCTCGGCGCGGGCGCCCACGGCGCCATCAGTGACAGCTACCTGATCGTCCTCAAGGAGCGCACGACGACGATGGCCGCCGTCGGGCCCACCGCGGAGTCCATGGCCGAGCGCTACGGCGGCACGGTCACCGCGACCTGGCGGCACGCGCTGCGCGGCTACGCCGCCACCATGACCGAGCGGCAGGCGCGCAGGCTCGCCGCCGACCCGGCCGTCGCCGCGGTGGAGCAGAACCGGGTCGTGCGGCTCGCCGACACCCAGCAGAACCCGCCGTCCTGGGGGCTCGACCGGATCGATCAGCGCGACCGGCCGCTCAACAGCGCCTACACGTATCCGAACACGGCGTCGACCGTGCACGCCTACGTGATCGACACCGGTATCCGCACCTCCCACCGCGACTTCGGCGCCCGAGCCACGTGGGGCACCAACACCGTCGGCGGCGCGAACACCGACTGCCACGGCCACGGCACGCACGTCGCGGGCACCGTGGGCGGGTCCGCCCACGGTGTGGCCAAGGGCGTGCGGCTGGTCGCGGTCAAGTCGCTGGACTGCCAGGGCAGCGGTTCCACGCAGAGCATCGTCAGCGCCGTGGACTGGGTGACCGCCAACGCGGTCAAGCCCGCCGTGGCGAACATGAGCCTGGGCGGCGGCGCCTCCACCGCCATGGACAACGCGGTGCGCAACTCGATCGCCTCCGGCATCACCTACGCGATCGCCTCGGGCAACTCCAACACCAACGCCTGCGGCACCTCGCCCGCCCGGGTCACCGAGGCGCTGACGGTCAACGCCGGCACCAACGGCGACGTGCGCGCCTCGTTCTCCAACTTCGGCACCTGCACCGACCTGTTCGCGCCGGGGCAGGACATCACCTCGGCCTGGCACACCAGCGACACCGCGACCAACACCATCAGCGGGACGTCGATGGCCGCGCCGCACGTGGCGGGCGCGGTCGCCCTCTACCTCGCGGCGAACCCGAGCGCGACGGTGCCGCAGACCAACCAGGCCATGATCGACAGGGCGAGCACCGGCAAGATCACCAACCCCGGCACCGGCTCGCCCAACCGGCTGCTCTTCGTGCAGCAGGACGCGCCCGCCGACGTGGCGGTCACCAACCCGGGCGGCCAGAGCGGCACCGTGGGCAGCCCGGCCAGCCTGCAGCTCGCCGCGACCGGCGGGACGCCGCCCTACACCTGGTCGGCCACCGGCCTGCCCGCCGGACTGACCCTCTCGCCCGCCACCGGCCGGATCTCGGGCACCCCGACCGCGGCGAACACCTACCAGGTCACCGTCACCGCGACCGACGCGAGCAGCCGCTCCGGATCGGCCACCTTCGGCTGGACCGTCGCGCCCGACGCGGGCGGCGACCTCACCATCCCGAACCCGGGCACGCTGACCGGGGCCGTGGGCGTGGAGGCGGGCGTCAAGCTGACCGTCACCGGGGGAAGCGGCCCGTACACCTGGACCGTCGACGGGCTTCCGCCGGGCCTGCCCCTGGACGCCGACGGCTCCGACACCGCGGTCGTCAACGGCGTCCCGACCACCGCGGGCGCGTACCGGGTGACGGCCAGTGTCACGGGCGCGACGGGCGGCTCCACGTCGATCCAGTTCGACTGGGTCATCACCGGGGGCGGCGGCCAGGTCACCGTGCCCAGCCCGGGTGACCAGAGCGGCACCGTCGGCACCGCGGTGTCCCTGCGGCTGTCCGCCTCCGGCGGCGCCGCGCCGTACGCCTGGACCGCCACCGGCCTGCCCGCGGGCCTGTCGGTCAGCCCCGACGGACTCATCAGCGGCACGCCCACCACCGCGGGCACCACGACGGTGACCGTGACGGCGACCGACTCGGCGAGCGCGTCCGGCACGGCCACCTTCGCCTGGCGCGTGGACGCCGGGGGCGGCGGCACGGCGTGGGCGCCGTGGACCGCCTACGCCGCGGGCGCGACCGTCACCTACGAGGGCGCGACCTACCGGTGCCTCCAGCCGCACACGTCCCAGCCGGGGTGGACGCCGGCGGCGGTGCCTGCCCTGTGGCAGCGGCTCTGACCGAATGACGGGCCGTTCCCCGCGAAGCCCGCGGGGAACGGCCCTCGGCACCGGACCCGGGCGACTCGCGAGCCCGCGCTCCCGACGCCGGGGGTCAGCTGAGAGCCTGTTCCACCAACGCGGACAACGCCTCCCAGCCCTTCTCGTCCACATCGGTCAGCGCGTACGACGTCGGCCACAGCCCGCTCGGGGCGTCGGGGTTCGCCTCCGCGCTGAACCCGAAGGTCGAATAGCGCTCCTTGTCCATCTGGTCGCTGCGGAAGAAGCACACCACCTTCCCCTTCCTGGCGTACGCGGGCTGTCCGTAGTAGAGCTTCGGGGCCGCCGCGGCCACCACCGCGTGGACCCGCTCGGCGAGCACCCGATCCGCCTCGGGCATCTCCGCGATCCTCGCGAGCACATCAGCCTCATCGGCCGCCGCCTTGTCCGCGCCTCCGGTCCGCCAGTTGGCGGTCGTGCACGGCGCGCAGGAGGAGTTGGGCCAGCAGCGCGCTGCAGAGGGCCAGGAACATGTCCCACTGGGTGTCCCACACGTCGCCCTGGGTGCCGAGGAAGTCGTCTGCGCCCGCGCCGAGCGCGACGGCGGCGGTCCATTCGACGAACTCGAAGCAGGCGCTGATCGACAGGCAGACCGAGGTGACGAGGGTGAGCGTCCACCCGCCGGGGCGCAGCGGGGTGAGCCTCAGCAGCAGCTCGCGCACCAGGATCGCGGGGACGAAGCCCTGCACGACGTGGGCGAAGCGGTCGTAGTTGTTGCGCTGTAGGCCGAGCCAGTCGCGGAACCAGTCGCCCAGCGGGGTCTCGGCGTAGGTGTAGTGGGCGCCGTAGCACAGGACGACGGCGTGGATGACGAGCAGCCAGCAGCTGAGGCGGGTCAGCGGGAAGCGGCGGCGGAACAGCAGGACGAGCGGGGCGCCGAGGAAGATCCAGACCACTTCCAGCGCCCAGGTGCCCAGGCTCTTGGCCCCGACCGCCGACCAGACCAGCGCCGCCACCACCACCGCGAGCAGAAGCGCGCCTTCGCGCCGGGAGACCGTTGTCATCGGCAGATCTTAGGCGCGGCACGGGTTGTCCTGATCGCCGATGGTGATTCCGCCGCGAGCGAGTGCGTGAGCCTTCCACTCCCGCGCACTCCACACGGACGAATCGGAGACGCGCGGCGAAGAACTCCGGACCGGTTTCACCGGCGCCGAACCCGACCTACAAGTATGCACCGAGCCCGGATTCTCCGCTGAAGCGGCGTTGGCGAGGAGTGCCGCGATTGCGGCATTCGGAGTTGATCACTCAACAATCCTCGCTGGGCAGCTTTTTCACGGTTAACTCGGTGAGTTCAGGCGGTGGAAGCATGTGATGCGAGGAGTTCGGTGAATACCTCGCTGGGTTTCTTCCAGTCGTGGATCTTACGGGGTCGGTCGTTGATCTCGGCGGCGATGGCGGCCATGTAGCGGGG
>NZ_JBHSKF010000023.1:0-37724 GCF_042657845.1 Actinokineospora guangxiensis
CCAGTCTCCCCGACCCACCTCCAGCCTGTCGGACCGGGCCCACAGACACACAGCGCCGAGCCAAAGACGAGCCAATGCTTCACCCAGCGACACGCCGAGCCTGAGACCAACTCCCACGACCACCGGCGATGCTCGTCCGACAGCATGGCGAGGCGCGGGACGATGTCCGCACCGGCACCGCCCAGGACATGGGCCGGGGTGGGGTAGTCCGGCACGGGTGGCGCACTCGACGCGTGCGGCGTCGTCGCCGAACGAGCCCTGCAGGCGCGGCGCCCAACGGTCGGCCGAGACTCCCGCCTCCGGAGAGCGGATCACCCGGCACCTCTGACCTGCATAAACAGAGCTGCATGGAGGACTTGGCACAGGTTTGGCAGGACACCCGGTTTCGTGAGGGTCTGGGCGGTGGCCCGCCGGTTATGTCCGAGCGCTTGCGGCTGTGACGTCGATGAGTCCGACGGAAGGGGGGTACTGGGAAGCTGACGTGGATGGTTGACCGGGCCGTCGACCATCTACCGGGCGAAGGACCGACCGAGTGCCAGTCCAGCGGAGGGCGGTCTCGCTCGACTGGCCGGCTTGAGCGCACGGGCGTGCTGGAAAGCGAGCCCTCGCCGCACGCGATCCCCGCGATCTGACCTGACCCCAACCGGCAGCCGCCGCCGTGCGGACGCACACTTCTGCCGATGACGGAGCTGGGGTCGCGCTGTAGTGCAGAGGACCTGGACCGTAGCTCGATCAAGTCAACGACCTGCTGACTGCGGTTGGGGCGTATCGACGCGCCTGATGGGCGCTGTAGGACGCCGCGAGCAGGCCCGGCCGTCCGGTGCGGTACCGCGGTAACGGAGAGGCATCGGCTGTAGCGTTCCGGACTTGGCCGACGATCATCCCGGTGGTCCATTCGGCCCTGAGGAGGATGACCGTGGGTAGTGGTGGTGCGGGCCCGGATTCGGGTGTCGCAGCGGTTGATCGAGCCGTTCGGCTCTTCCAGTTCCTCGCACGGGGCCAACAACTCAGAGCCAATCCACCGCGGACCATCGACAGCTACGACAGCGTTCTCTGGCTCGGCCAGATGCCCGACCACCCCGCCGTCCGGGGCCACCACGGCGCGCCCGAGCCCACCGACCCGGTGGTGACAGTCGAGCGCGTCGCGCACCAAGACCCGCCGGAGCCCCCCGACGAGCTGCGCCCCTGGCTGGACGGCACCTGGGACGACCCCGACCAGGGCCCCGGGCTGCGCGAGTCACTCGGGGAGGCAGAACCGCGCCAGCGGCTCGACGCGGCACCGGGCGTGCGCGAGCTGCACGCGGACTGGACGTCGCGCTGGGCGGAGTGGGCGGAACGCGAGCGCCACGACCGGCCCGCGCGAACCGCGTACAACGAGCTGTTTTCGGCCTACGTGACCGCGGCGGGGCACACCGAGGAACTGGAACTCGTCATCGGTGTCGGGTGCCTGTCCTGGTCGCCGCCCGGGCACCCGGTCGTGCGCCGACACCTCGCCACCGTGCCCGCGACCATCCACTTCGACGACAGCACCGGGCAGTTGGCAGTGCACCAGGCCGAGAGCGCGGACGGGATCACGGTCGAGTTGGACATGCTCGACCCCGGACTCGTGGCGAACCCGCAGCACGTGGTGCAGATCAGGGCGGAGGCCCGGGAGCTGACCAGCGCGGTGCTGCACCGCGATGTCGTGGGCGGCGCGCTGCGCCGCCTCGTGCATGCCCTCGACAGCGGAGCGGCCTACCTCGACGAGGACGAACCGCACCGGCCGGGACCCCACGCCACGGCGGCGTTCGCCCCCGCCGTCATCCTGCGCAGGCGCTCCCGCCAAGGCGTGGTCGACATCCTCGACGCGGTCGCCGCCCAACTGTCCGAATCCGGCCAGGTCCCAGACGGGCTGCTGCCGCTGGTCGACCCGGACCACCGGCCCGGCACGACCCCTTCGCCGGAACAGGGCGCCCTGGTCGACCTCGACGACGAGCCGTTCCTCCCGCTCCCGGTCAACGAGCGCCAACTGCGCGTCCTCGCCCAGGTCGACGCGAAGGCGCAGACCCTCGTTCAGGGGCCACCGGGCACGGGCAAGACCCACACCGTGGCTGCGCTGCTGTCGCACCTGCTCGCGCAGGGCAAGCGCGTGCTCGTGACCGCCCACACCGACCGCGCCCTGAAGGAGGTGCGCGCGAAGCTGCCGAAGGCCATCGCCCCGCTGGCCGTCTCCGTCGTCGGCTCCTCGCGATCGGACCTCGCCGACCTCAAGGTCGCCGTCGAGCAGATCAGCTACATGGCCGGTGAGCACGACGCGGAGAGTTCGCGCCAGGCCATCGACGACCTCCTCGCGGCGATCGACGTGCTGCGCCGCCGTCGAGCGGAGGTGTACCGCCGCCTGCTCGACGCGCGGTTGCGGGAAGTGGCCTCCCACGAGGTGGGGGAGTACCGGGGCACGCTCGCGGCCATCGCCCACCGCGTCGACGACGAGCGGGACCGCCACGGCTGGGCGGTCGACCTCGTCCCGGAGGGAATCGGCCCGTCGCCCGTCTCGGCACCCGACCTGGTCGCCTGGCACCAGGCCCTGGTGGATGACGGGCTGATCGCCGACGAGGACGAGTCCGCGCTGCGACGCCCGCGCCTCGACGAACTGCCCGACCCGGAGGCGGTGCGAGAGCTGATCGCCGCGGAGCGCCGCGCCGTCGAGGCCAGCGAGGCGCACGGGCACCTCGCCGGGCACGATGCGTTCGACGCCGTGCGCGGGCTTGAGCCGAGCACCCGGTCCAGCGTGCGGAGCAGGCTCAACGGCTTCGCGCGGGAAGCCCGCGAGCTGTCGAAGCGGCGCGAGGAGTGGATGAACGCCGCGCTGTCCGACGTGCTGGCAGGGAGGGCGAACATCTGGCGCGCCCGGGGGCAGCAGGTGGCCCAGGTCATCGCGGCCGCCACCCCCCTGGTGCACCGCCTCGGCCCGCTCACCGACATCCGGGTGGCGCACCAGGCCGATCTGGACCGGCTCGCCTCCCTCGCGGGCGCCCTGCGGGCCCAGCTCGGCGACGGGGGCGCGCTCAAGACCAACCCGGACGGCACGCCCAAGATCGGCGCCTTCACGCCCAAGGTGGTCAAGCACTCCTCGGCCCTGTTCCAGGCCGTGCGGGTGAACGGTGTGCCGCCCACCAGCGCCGCCCACCTCGACCTCTTCCTGACGTGGGCCGAAGCAGGCCGGTCCCTCGCCGCCCTCGACCGGGCATGGCCCGATTCGGTGCGGGTACCGGCCGAGGACACCCTGAGCGAACGCCTCCAGTGGCACATGACCGAGCACGAACAGCTGCGTCGCGTGCTGGCGCTCGGCCAAGCGCTGGAAGTGGAGGCCCGGGACCTCGCGGCCATCGGTCTGCCCCAACCGAACTGGACCGATCTCACCGCCGTCCAGACCTATGCCCGGCTCGTCGACGCGGCAGCCGCCTCCGACGCCCGAACCGCCGCCGCCGCGCCGCTGGCGGAGGTCCTGCGAACCCTCGACGACGTGGCCGCGTGGGCCGACGCCGCCCCGTGCGTCGGCGATCTGGCCGCCGCGGTCCTCGCCCGCGACCACGAGGGCTACGCCGCGGCGCACCGCCGCCTGACGCGCCTCGCCGAGGTCGCCGAGGCGATCCGGCGCCGCGACGCGGTCAGCGAGGTGCTGGCGACCCGGTTGCCCGCACTGCGCTCCGCCGTGGCGGCGGACCCGCGCGCGCCCGAGTGGACCGCCAGGCTCGCGGACTGGACCGCGACCTGGTCCTGGGCCGTGGCGCGGACGTGGGTGCTCGGCCAGTCCCAGGAGAACGTCAACGCGCTGCAGGACGAGGTGCTGCGCATCGAGGAGCAGGTCCGGGACCGGGTCGGGCAGCTGGCAGCCGAACGCGCGTGGGGGCACGCCGTCTCCCCGGAGCGGCTCTCCGGCCGTGCCCGGGCCGACCTGCTCCAGTACGCCCAGCTCGTCCGCCTGCTTGGCCGTGGAACGGGGATGTACGCCGACAAGCGCCGCGCGGACATCAAGGCCGCCATGGCGCGCTGCCGTCCCGCGGTGCCCGTGTGGATCATGCCGATCTACCGCATCGCCGAGCAGTTCCGGGTCCAGCCGGATATGTTCGACGTCGTGATCGTCGACGAGGCGTCGCAGGCCGGGCTCGAAGCGACGTTCCTGCAGTACCTGGCGCCGAAGATCGTGGTGATCGGCGACGACAAGCAGGTGTCCCCCACGGCCGTGGGGGTCGACCAACAACAGCTCCGCGACCTTGCCGAGCAATACCTCTGGGACGACCCCTACCGGGCTTCGTGGCAGGACCCCAAGCGCAGCCTGTTCGACGAGGCCAAGATGCGGTTCGAGGGCATGACGACGCTCATCGAGCACCGCAGGTGCGTGCCGGAGATCATCGGGTTCTCCAACCGCGTCGCCTACGGTCCCGACGGCATCCGCCTGGTCCCCGTCCGCCAATACGGCGCGGACCGACTGGAGCCGATCAAGCCGGTGTTCCTCGAGAAGGGCTACGAGCGCGGTGTCACCGACAAGGTCAATCCGCCGGAGGCCGACGCGATCGTCGACCAGATCGAGAAGTGCATCGCCGATCCCCGCTACGACGGGTTGACCTTCGGCGTCGTGTCGCTGCTCGGCCGCGCGCAGGCGAAGCGGATCGAGAAGCGGCTGCTGGAGCGCATCCCGTCGGACGAGTGGACGGCGCGGGATCTGCGGTGCGGCGATTCCGCCGACTTCCAGGGCTCCGAACGCGACGTGATGTTCCTGTCCATGGTCAAGGCCGCCGAGCCGGGCAGGCGGATCGGCGCGCTGACGCAGGAGATGTACGTCCAGCGCTTCAACGTCGCGGTGTCGCGCGCCAAGGACCAGTTGTGGGTCTACCACTCGGTCCGCCCGTCGGACCTGGGCAACACCGAGGACATGCGCTTCCAGTTGCTCGACCACTGCTATGGCCAGACCGCGGACGGCGTTGCGGGGGCGATGACCTCCGCGGTGCCCGACGACCGGCGGGTCGAGCCGTTCGACTCGCTGTTCGAGCAGCGGGTGTTCAACCGGATCGTGGACCGCGGGTACACCGTCGTTCCGCAGTTCCCCGCCGAGGGGTACCGCATCGACCTGGTGGTCATGGGCGGCAAGACCAGGCTGGCCGTGGAGTGCGACGGCGACGCCTGGCACGGTCCCGACGCCTACCAGCGCGACCTCGCCCGGCAGCGGGACCTGGAGCGGTGCGGCTGGCAGTTCTTCCGCATCCGCGAGTCGGAGTTCTACGCCGACCGCGAAGCCGTCCTTGCCCGCCTGTGGGACGCGTTGCGCGAGGTGGACATCCACCCGCCGGGGTGGACGACGGACCAGACCCGTGATCGGGAGCCGCAGGTCGTGCCGGGGGTCGCGACACCGGAGGCGGTCGTCATCGAACCGGCTCCCGCCACTGTCGAACCGGCTCCCGCCATCGTCGAGTTGGAGCCGGTCGAGCCGCGGCCGTCTGACCACGGCCGACCCGCGGCGTCGCTCGACACCATCGCGCTGGACGGCAACAGGATGGACACCCTCCACCTTGACCCCGTTCCGGAGGAGACCTCCGCCCTCGACCCCGTCAAGCCGGAACCGAGCGCGGCCATGCTCACCCTTGAGCTGGTTGTGGACGACGGTGCCGAGATCGGTGACGAGCAGGTGAGCGAGACGGTGGTGGGCCTCGTGCTCGCCGAGTACGCGGCGTTCACCGGGACGGTGGCCCAGGTCGGCGGCGCGTCCCGGGACGAGGTCCTCCGGGGCCTGGTGCAGGTGGTCGCGGTCGAGGGACCGGTGCTGGGCGGTCGTCTGCACACCGCCTACGTCCGCGGTTCCGGTGCGGTCCGGGTCACGAAGCAGGTGGCGGCGGACCTGAACAAGACCATCACCCAGGCGGTGCGCAGGGGCCTGCTCGTCGAGAGCGACCCGCTCGGGGAAGGAGGGATCAAGCCCCGCACGTACCGGTTGCCGGACCAGCCCCCCGTGCGCATCCGCCACCTGGGGCCGCGGCAGTTCGACGAAGTGCCGCCGGGAGAGCTGGCCGCGCTGCTCACCCAGCTCGCCGGTCCTGGCCAAGCGGTGGGCGACGAAGCGCTGCACAGGGCGGCCTTGGAGGCGCTCGGCCTCAAGCGCATGACGGAGAACGTCAGGAAGCGGTTCGCCACGGTGGTCGGCCTCCTCGCCGACCGCTCGTGACCACCTGCGGGTGCTCCGGACTCCGGAGCACCCACGGGCGTTCTCGACGTCGGCCTTGACGAACTCGTAGACGGTGGCGGATTCGTGGGTGACGTTGTACTTGACCTTGGCCAGGCCGAAGGGGATAGCCGACGTCATCAAGGGGTCGATGGCATGTCGGCCGTGCGCCAGGTCACGGGGCACGGCTCTTCGTTCGGCAAGCGGGTGTCGCGCTCGCACCGCTGCTGGTGACGGCGTTCGCTGTGCCGCGCGAGCCGCGACTCGGCGCGCGCGGGCGGTCCAGGCGGACCGGGGACGGGAGCGGCTCGGCTTGTTGTCATCTGACCGGGGAGAACTCTCCCTGACTGCGGTTCCTGTCACTGAAATGGATCAGTGCCAAGGTTTCGTTCGTATGTCACTATGAGTTTTCTCCAGTGGCCCGGAGAAGCTCAATCCTGATGACTTTTCTAGGAGGTCCGGTGTATTTCTCTTTCCTTCGAAAAGCTTTTGTGGTCATTGGCACTGCGCTGATCGCGGTCGCGGTCGGCACAGCCGCGCACGCGTCTCCGAACCGCTCTGGCGTGCCTGCCCCGCACGGTTCATCCTCGCAGCTCGACCCGCAGTGCTTCGTTTGCGTCTGCGATGGCGGCCGTTGCATATGCCAGGAGGTCCCATGTCCGGAGCCGGCTGTCAAAGTTACGGGAGTTCGCAGATTCTAGTGGTGCGTCACGCGACCTTGGCCGGATAATGGGTCCAGGTTCGGATGGTGAGTCGTTGGCGAACCCGGTCTTGGATCGGGCGCGTGTGTTGCGCCAGCGGATGTAGCCCTCGATCGCGGCGTTCTGTTCGCCGTGACTGCGGTGGTCGGTGCCGTTGATCGTGATTGTCGGCGCACCATTTTCCCGGTGCCACGGGCCCGGTGATCGCGCAGCTTGGCCAGCGACCACGTGGAGAACGCGGTGATACCCCCATCGGAGGGAACGTCCTGGCGATCAGGCAGGTCCGCTCGCGGATCTGCCTGATCGCCTTCGGGCGTCCCGCTTCATTCTGGGTCGATCGGCAGCGATCATGACCAGACCGCTGCTACTGCCCACCCTGCCCCTGCTCACCAGAGCGCTGGTCGGCCGCATCTTACCTTTCGTCGCCGCGCAGATCGCCTACCTGTTCAACTGCCGTTCGCCCGAGCGTCCTCGCGTGTTCGTGGGGATGCGCCGCAACCTGTGGCTGCCCCTCGGCGTCGCCGTCACGATCGCGCTGCAGATGGCGTTCACCCACGCCCGCTGGATGAACACCCTGTTCTGGGCCGGCCCTCATCGGCTGGTCGGAGTGAGGTGGGCCCCGCCGGTGCTGGTCGGTCCGAGGAAGACGACGTTGTCCTTGGCGGCGATGAGGTCCAGCGTCCGAGGAAGCCGAACCCGCCATCTCCGAAGGAGATGACGGGTCGTGGAGCGATGGTATTTCCACTGTGGTGGCAACGCCGAATAGTTTGTCGAAGGCGGAAAGACAGGGCGTCCGCGACCGGCTGTGACATCGAGATGCTGTGTGCAATCAGGAGGAGTCGTGCGCAAACGAGCTGTTGGGTTGATCGGATCGCTGGCTGCGGCCGTGCTGTCACTGCTGCCCGCGGGTTCGGCGTCTGCGGACAGGTTGGTGTTCCCGTGCAACAGCCCCGCGAACGGGATGTCCTGCCAGCGGATCAGTCCGGCCTTCCGTGAGGCGAAAGTCGCCTATACCAACGCAGGCGCCACGGCGAGCATGGTGATGAAGGCGTCCTACGACCACGTTCCGTACCTGGGCGCGGGCGGTCGGGCCATCATCGAGATCAACACCAAGAACCGCTACTTCGGCTCGTGGGACTACACGACCAAGGTCTCGAAGATCATCTGCGTCGACACGCTCACCGTGTCGAAGATCGGCCTGGGCACGGTGACCCTCAGCGGGGCGCCAAGCGTGGGCTTCGGCCCGGCGGCGGACGGCACGTGGACCTACACGCGCCGGGGTACCGTCGACGCGAGCGGGACCTCCGCCTCGTGCGGGCTGAACGGGGTGTTGGACATGCGCGCGGGCGGCGGCACCAGCATCACGAGCGCGTACTGGTCCACCGAGACGCGCATCGAGTTCGTGAACGGCTACTCGGTCGTGGCGCTCGCGGGCAACGGGGGATCGCTGAACAGCGACCCCTACTACCTGCCGTACTACTCGGAATGACCGCCGTCCCCCGGGCCGCGGTCCGGGGTCCGGGACCGGTCACGCGCACGGCCACCCAGCGGGCTCGTCGGCGAACAGTCCCTGGTGCAGTCCCGGTTCCGCGACGAGCTGCTCCCAGTAAGCGGGATTGCGCAGCGGGGTCGTGCGTCGGTACGACAACCGCGTCCACTCCAGTGCCGCTCGTGCGACGCGCTGCGGCACGGTGTCGGGTCGCCAGGAGAGCAGCAGCCGCAGCGGCACGTGGTCGGTGAGCGGGATCCGGGCCACGCCGGGGAGCGGTGCCTTCGACGGGGAGTCCAGCGTGATCGCGGTGCTGGCGGCGAGCAGCTTGACCGCGGCGGCGCGGTCGGCGCCGGTGTGCACGATCGAGGGAACGAACCCGGCTCGGGCGCACACCGCCAGCAGGTAGTCGTGCCGCCGGGTGCGGTCGGGCGGCCCGAGCCATACCTGGTCGGCGAGATCGGCCAGCGCGATCGCCGGTCTGCGCGCCAGCGGGTGTGCTTCCGACAGGTGCACCCAGCACGGCTCCTCGACGACGGTGGCTGTGACCATCTCCGTCCGCGACACGGGCGAGGTCTGCGAGTTCACAACGGCCGACGCCGGTGGCGCGAGCACTTGGTGCAGGCCCGGCTCGTTGCGCGACAAGGCGTCCAGGACGTGGTCGCTGTCGTGCACCTCATGGTTCACCCGCAGGTTGGGGAACCGCTCCCGCAGGTGCTCGACCAACCCCTCCACCGCGGAGGACGACCTCAGCGTGAACTCCCACGGGGGCAGGGCACCGTGGTGCGCCGCTGTCTGCTCCACGGTCCGAACGGCCACCAGGGCCAGCCGGGACGCCGACACGACCTCCTCGCCGGCCCTGGTCAGCGACACCCCGCGGTTGCTCCGCTCGAAGAGCCGCACTCCCAGGTGCCGTTCCACCCGCTGGATCCGCGAACTGACAGCGGATTGCGCGACGCCGAGTCGCGCGGCAGCCAGGGTGATGCTGCGCGCCTCGGCGACGGTGACGATCCAGCGGAGGTGTTCGACTTCCAGCTTCACGTCACAGACCTCCGCGCCCGAAGCCCACGAGCGCCATCCGGCCGGTCGTCCTGATCGCATCGCCCGGAACGCGCGACCATGTGCACATGTCCAAGCTTTCGCTCCGCTGTCGGTTCGATGCCGACCCTATGAGTCGCCCGCGCGGGCTGTGAAGCAGCCCGGACCGGCATTGACGGTGCAAGCGCACAGCGATCGGACCGGCGGAGGGGCGGTCCGCACCCCTCGGGAGCGCTACATCGGGCCGTGGCCGC
Organism: Actinokineospora guangxiensis; assembly: GCF_042657845.1. Classification (NCBI taxonomy): domain Bacteria; kingdom Bacillati; phylum Actinomycetota; class Actinomycetes; order Pseudonocardiales; family Pseudonocardiaceae; genus Actinokineospora; species Actinokineospora guangxiensis. The sequence continues at coordinate 9,676 of NZ_JBHSKF010000023.1, forward strand.
TGTCAGGCGACCGCCTGCCGAGTGGCCCGGCAAGCGAGGCTGCCGCACCGCAGGTGACCTCGATGACACCCTCGCGCCCACCGCGAGCGACGAACCCCGGGTTCTCGCGATCCGGCCGGAGTCCTCGTCGTACGAGGTAAGGAGTGGACAGTTCGGCCACGCGGCCGACTGCCGTGCCGTGCGATCGGGCATGTGCTGGTGCCAGGCGCGGACTGGGTGACTCGTGCCGCCCCCCGGGTGCGGCGTGCCTGCACAAGGTTGGAGGCCACCGCGGGATCGACGCCTTCGACACGATGTCGTGCACGGCCGGGTTGGCTGACAGAGCCCGATGGGCCACGCGGTGCGCTGTCGGATCGGAACGTCGAGCCGTCCTCTCCACCGTGATCGTTCGATCCCCGCGGCCCTCGGTGGCCGGCCTGAGAACGGAGGGAAGAGGCGCGCCCGATGCCCCCGGGGCCTCTTCCCTCCGCGGTGGCGCCTTCCCGCGGAGGAAATCCGCGCCACCTGCGACGGGCGACCTTCGCAGGGGAGTGCGATGCAGCGATCGCCCATAGTCGACACCTCAGGTGCACCCCACCTTAGAACGATCTTGTCTTGCCCAGCCGGGGCTTGTGGGCGAGGCACTGTGCATCCGCACAGTGCATGCGTGTTCGCGGTCTGCCTCCCGGCTGCTATAGCGCCGCTGGTGCCGGAATGAGGTCCCGGCACCAGCGGCGCCACTGTCAGGCGCGGACGATGCGGTAATAGACGTAGGGCCCACAGATGCCCTGGTTGGTGTACGCCTCCGTCACGATCCAGCCCGCGGGCACCGCGGTGGCGGAGCACATGTGCATGCCGTTCTGGAGATTGCTGGTGATGCGGTAGTAGATGTAGGGCCCGCAGATGCCCTGGTTGGTGTACGCCTCCGTCACGACCCAACCGGCGGGCACCGCGGTGGCGGAGCACATGTGCATGCCGTTGTAGAAGTCGTTGCTGATGCGGTAGTAGATGTAGGGCCTGCAGATGCTCTGGTTGGTGTACGCCTCCGTCACCACCCAGCCCGCGGGCACCGGCGTCGACGAGCACATGTGGGTGCTGGCCGCCTGTGCCGTGCCGGTGGTCGTGAGGGAGATGCCGAGGCAGGCGGCGACGAGCGCCACCGCGAGCAGTGCTCGCCGCGCGGCGTGGCGGAACCGGCCGGACCGCCGCTGAACTGTTCCCATCGGATCCCTTTCTTGCTCTCTTGACATGGTGTTCTCTTGCGGGCTTCTTCTCGATCTGTGCTTCCGCCGAAAAGGGCGGGCGCACAGAAGTGATCCCACCACGCGCAATCCGGACCGGGGTAATACCAATCGGGACCGACGCCGATACCATCGCTGATCGCGGACGCGGTCCCGGACGGAGAAGCCCGAGCGGTCGCCGACGGGACGCGCCGACGCGCCGATCTGATGTGCGGATGCACACCAAATGCGATCGGTGTGGCAGCGATACCGATCAGCCATCCCGCAGAGTAGGTCGCGGGACGGCCAGAGGGCCGAGGTCGAAGGAGACGTTCAGGCGGGGACGATGGCGAAGGCGGGGACGGCCGACGTGGGACCGGGGCGCGGAAAGCCGAGCGGACGGAAACGCTCCCGCTTTCCATGGCGTTGACATTGTCATTTGTTGTCCGGATCAAATCGCGTGGGAGAACCATGAGCACTGTGGTTTCCGTGCCAACCGAATGTCGAACAACGTTCTCATCCGTGGAGAGCCGGGATCTGCGATTGCTGCTCGGCGTCGCTGAGGGCATCGGCACCCGCGCTCTCTCCGAAGCCCTCGGGTCGAGCGAGGTGACGGTGCGCCGACGTCTGCGCCGCATGGTCGGCCCGACCGGCCCCGGGTGGCTGCGGCACTCCGAATCCGGCGGCTACGAGGTTGCCGACCTCGGGCAAGACGCCGTGGGCCTGGCCAAGCAGGCGGTCACGTCCCTGGACCACATCGCCGCGTCCCTCGGCGTCGACGAGGTGTTGCTGTCCCACGTCGAGCTGGTGATGGCGGTGGTCGCGGCCGGCTCGATCGGAGGGGCCGCGCGCGGGCTGCGGCTTCCGCAGTCCTCGGTCAGCGCCAAGGTCTCCCGCGTCGAGGAGCGCTGGCGAACCACGCTGTTCGTCCGCGACCAGACCGGGGTGCGCCCCACGGCGGCGCTGGCCGACCTGCTGCCGCGGATCGCTCTGGTGGAACAGGCGGCGACCCGGTTGCGAGGTCGGCCCGACCGGCCTCGGTGCGCGCCCCCGAGCCCGCACGGCCTGGAGATGGCCATCGAGGTGGGCTTCAGCGGCCTGCTTGAGGCGCTCGTCGCCGACGGTCTGGACGTCAGCCAGCACGTCATCGAGATACCCGGCCGGGAGTGGACCCCGACCATGCGCCAGGCCGACATCTGCCTGTACCTGGACCTGCCGATGGCCAGCCTGCCGGTGCCCGCCGGTCACGAGACCGCCATCGCCTTCTGCGATCCGCTGTATGCCGTCGTCCCCGCCCGAGTCGCCGCCGGGCGGCGGAGGATCGGCCTCGGCGAGCTGGCCGGCCAGGACTGGCTGACCGGTGCCATCGGCGGCCGCAACCACAGTTCCGTCGTGGCGCTGTGCCGATCAGCGGGCTTCGACCCCAGGGTCAAGTACACCTCCACCCACAGCCGCTCCGCGCGGCACGTCCTGAACGCGGAAGTGGCGGTCGCCCTGACCAGCGCGGCCTTCGTCCCCGGCACGACCGCGCCCACCGTCCGGCTGGCCGAGGACTTCGAGGTGCGGGTCACGGTCGGATGGCGACGCGGCGGCACCTTGGCCGACGTCGCGCACCGGATCGTCGGCTGGCTGCGCCTGGCCCACTCCCGCCGTCTCGCGGCGAGCCGACCGGAACTCCTCGCCGAGATGCGCGCCGACCCCGACCGCTGGCCTCACCTGACCGGAACGTGACCACCGATCGGCCACGTCCCCGGCTCCAAGTGGCGATGCCGGGAATGTCAGGGGGTCGGGGAGATCGGGGGCGAGTCGTCGCGGTCCGCCGGTGGGGCTGGTCTTGGTCGCTGGTCACTTCGCGCAGCGGTGATGAGCGGGTACCTGGGGCGGCCATGCCCCCGTGTCCAGGACGCCGAGGTGGTAGGCGCGGGAGATGAGCGCCGCCGCGTTGTTGGTCGGGCAGCGCAGGCGGCGGGCCAGGACCTTGAGGTGGTAGTCCACGCCGCGCCTGCTCATGCTCAGCGCGCTTGCGATCTCGGCGACCGACGACCCCGCCGCGCGCATGGCCAGGACCGACGCCTCGGTGTCGTTGAGGACCGTCGTCGCCTCGGGCGCCGCGGGAGGGGTCGCGGTGCTGAGCATCTCCACGATCCGGTCGGTGCCGTCGTGGGGGTCGAGCACCCGCACCGCCGTCACCGCGGCCTCGACGGTCGCTCCGTCGGGCAGCACGAAGCTCCGGTCGTAGCGAGCCGTGCTCACCCTGCCCGCCACGAGATCCGCGAGCACCGGTCGCCAGCCCGGCGCACCGGTGAGGTCGTCGCCGGACAGCGACCTCAGCTCGGCGAGCCTGCGTCCCACGAGCGCGCAGAACGCGGGGTTCGCGTCCACCACCTCGCCTGCGGAGGTGCTGACCAGCACCGGCGTCGGGGTGTGGCCGAACAGCGTCGCGTGGCGGTCGCGCCAGCGCTTGAGCGTGGTCCTGGCACGGGCGAGCTCGCTGGTGTCGACCCAGATCCCGGCGAGCCGGGTCTCGCCGTCGAAGGGCACGGTGAAGCGGTAGCCGATCGCGACGGCGGCGCCGTCCTCGCCGTTGGTGCTGATCAGGCGGGGGAGACCCCCGGTGAGGGTGCGCCCGTCCTCGTAGGAGTTCGTCTTCGCCAGCGCGGGTCCGTCGAGATCGTCAGTGGTCTTCCCGACCAGGTCCTCGAGGGATTCGAGTCCGTAGTGGGTGAGATAGGCGCGGTTGGCCCACACGTGCCTGCCGTCCGGGTCCTTGACGTACGCCGCGGCCGGCACGTGGCGCATGAACGCCTCGAACCGCTCGTTGGCGAGTTCGGCCGCGCGGCGCGCGGCGTCCAGTTCGGTGACATCGGCGAACACGCCGCCGATCAGCCCGTCGGCCACGCCCGGCGTGATCGGGAAGACGAAGCCCTGCTGGCACCGGCGCTCGCCGTCCACCTCGAACTCGGCGCTGATCGCGGTGGACTCTCCCCCGCGCAGGGCGACATCGGTGCGGGCGTCGCATGCGTCCTCGCGCCAGGGGGCAGAGGCCTCCGCGGCGCTGCGGCCGATCAGCGTGTTGAGACCGATGTCGCCGAGTGTGCGCAGGTGGGCGCGGTTGGCCCACAGGTAGCGGCGCTCGTGGTCCTTGATCCAGGCGCCGAAGGGCGCGTGGTCCATGAACGCCGTGAACCGCCGCTCGGCCTCCTCGGCCCGCCTGCGCTCCGCTTCGCGTTCGCTGACATCGAGTGCGAGGTGGCCGACCAGGGGTTCCCCGCCGGGACCGGTCAACGGGAAGCGGATCTCGTCGCTGTCGCGGGGGGAGCCGTCCCGGTCGATCCAGCTGCGCCGGGTGAGGACCGCCTGGTCGGTCGCCAGGACGAGCCTGTCCGCCGCGGGGCCGTCGGTGGCTTCCCCGCCGCTGTGAACGTCGGCCTCGGTGAGGCCGACGATCGAGGAGAGGTCGTGGCCTGCGGCGGCGAGGTAGCGCGGCGAGGCCCACACCGTGCGGCTCAGCCGGTCGCGCACGGCCACGGTCGCGGGCAGGTGGTGCATCACCTGCGCGAGCCACGCCACCGAATCGGCGTCTGCCATGTCGCCCGCGTAGCCGGGGGTGAGCGGGATGAGCGCACCGCACACGCCGGTCACCGCTCCCTCCTGCCCCAGGGCCCAGAGGGAGTACAGGTACGGTCCCGTGGGCAGGTCCACCCGCCACTGGACTGTGGCTCCGGCCAGCGCCTGCCGATGGGCCCGCCAGGAGGTGAGCCTGCCCGGCTCGGCCATCTCCTCGGGCTCCGGTCCGAGGAACGAGGCCAGCGGGCTCCCCGGTGCGGGCCTCGTCGTGCCAGGCCAGTTGAAGATCCCGCCCAGGGCGACGGTGAACCGCAGATCGTTGTCCACGACCCAGAAACCCGCTTGGACACCGTCCAGCGCAAGGCGTTCGAAGTCGGTGATGGGCAGGTCTTCCGGCGGCATCTCTGCGGCTCGTTCCCTTCGTGAATGTGAGCGCGATTCTCGCTGTTCCCTTCGGTCGTCCGCAACCGAGGAGCGATGTAGGTGCATCTGCACAGTCGATGATGGCCGCTGCGTCGAGTGGAGCGGTCGATCCTGTGTGGTGGCCGGGAAGGGACCACCGGCATCGAGGAGCGGCGCGGCCCCACACGGCCACGCGCCGCTCCTCCCCTTCGATGCGCTTGCGCGCAAGCGGTCTGCACCGGGATCGCGCGGCCGGGAGCCGATGGAAAGTGCCGACGAGCGGGGGATTGCCGGTGAGCGCCTGTCGACGACCATCTACTGAGGAAGAAGCCGGGCGGCGCGCCTGGTGTCGGCACCGTCGATGTCGGCTGCTCGATCGACCACCCCGCGGGACCATCGGTGACGCTAACGCCCGTTCCGGTGACGTACGGTCTCGCCAGATCGTGTCCCGAGTTTCGTCGAGGTTGCCGCGAACGCCGCCCCTGAGGTACTGCCGCGAGCGTGGCCACGCGAGGTGGTTAGGAGTTGGCGTTCTCCTCTTTCTTGATCTCGCCGGAGCGGATCTTGGCGTGGAAGCTCTTCAGTTCGGTCTTGACCACGGGGACCAGCAGGTACAGGCCGATGATGTTGACCAGGGCGAGGAGGAACAGCACGGCGTCGGCGAAGCTGAGGACGCTGCCCAGGGTCAGGACGGAGCCCGCGACGATGAACAGGCAGAAGACGATCTGGTAGACGCGCTCGCTGGTGGTGGACTTGCCGAACAGGTAGGTCCACGCTTTCTGGCCGTAGTAGGCCCAGGTGATGAGGGTCGACAGGGCGAAGAGCGCCACCGCGATGGTGAGCACGTAGGGGAACCAGGGCAGGACGGTCCCGAAGGACTCGGAGGTCACGGTGACGCCGTCGGGGACTTCGCCGCCGTTGAACACCGTCGCCTGGGCGGTGGTCCAGAACTCAGTCTTGGCGATGATGATGGTCAGCGCCGTCATGGTGCAGATGACGACGGTGTCGATGAACGGTTCGAGCAGGGCGACGTAGCCCTCGGTGACGGGGTGGCGGGTCTTGACCGCGGAGTGCGCGATGGGGGCTGAGCCCAGGCCCGCCTCGTTGGAGAACGCCGCGCGCTGGAAGCCGACGATGAGCGCGCCGATGGCGCCGCCGACGACGCCTTCGGGGGAGAAGGCGCCGGAGATGATGGCGCCGAACGCGGCGGGGACCTCGGTGATGTTGACGCCGATGACGATCAGGCACGCCAGGATGTAGACGATCGCCATGGACGGCACCAGTCGGCTGGTGACCTTGCCGATGGACTTGATCCCGCCGATGATGACGGAACCGACGATGACGGCGAGCACGATGCCGAAGACCAGCGCGGCGCCGTCGGAGCCGAGGAGGCCGTCGTCGCCGCCGGTGACGTCGCGCAGCTGGGCGAAGGTCTGGTTGGCCTGGAACATGTTGCCGCCGGAGATGGCGAAGAACAGGATCATGACGGCCGCGAGGACGGCCAGCACCCGGCCGAGGATGGCGCCGCCTGCTCCGAACCGCTCGGCGATGCCCTTGCGCAGGTAGTGCATGGGGCCGCCGGAGACGGTGCCGTCGGGGTGGGTCTCGCGGTATTTGACGCCGAGGGTGCACTCGACGAACTTCGTGCACATGCCGAGCAGTCCGGCGAGGATCATCCAGAACGTGGCGCCCGCGCCGCCGATGGTCACCGCGACGCCGACGCCGGCGATGTTGCCGAGGCCCACGGTGCCCGAGACCGCGGAGCTGAGCGCCTGGAAGTGGGTGATCTCGCCGGGGTCGTCCTTCTTGGAGTAGCGGCCGCGGACGAGGTCCAGGGCGGTCGTGAAGCCGCGGAACTGGATGAATCCGAAGTAGACGCTGAAGATGGTGGCCGCGGCGATGAGCCAGCCGACGATCCACGGGAACTCCGCGCCGAACACCGTGATCTCGGCGAAAACGAACGCGGACAGGCCTTCGGACACCGGGTCGAAGACGCTGTTGATCCAGGACTCGATGGAGCTGAGGGCGCCGCCCTCGGCGGCCGAGAGGTGGATCGGGGCCTCCGACGGCAGGGTTGTGGCGTGGGATTCGGCGCTGATGCTCCACATGGGGCCAGGCTAGTGCATCCACCTTTGCCACTCCCGGGCAGCGGCGGTGCTCCGTGAAAGGGCTGCGCCGGCGCCACCTCGCGCCACGGTTGGCCGCGTCCGCCCGTGGTGCGTCAGGACGGACGCGGCCCGGCGGTGTCAGCTTCGTGGGAGCACGCCGAAGCGCACGGTGCCGTCGTCGTCCACCGTGGCGTTGAGGATCTTGTTGCCGAGTTCGTCGGCGGCGGGAGCGGTGAGGAAGACCGTGGCGTCATCCGCGGTGACAGTGTGGTCGCCTGCGATCGCGCGGGGAACGAGGGCGAGGGTGAAGCGGCTCAGCTCGCGGCTGTCGGCCAGTGTGATGCGGAGTCCGCCACCTTCGGGGATGTGGGCGGAACGCTGCAGTTCGGCGAGTGCGCGTATCGCGCTGGTGTCGAGGTCGAGCATCGCTCCTCCTTTGCTTGGCTTGTGCCTCGAGGATAGGACCGGGGCGACCCACTTCGGCGCTTCTACGCCTTTTCTCAAGGAGAACGTCAGGTTCGAGTGTCGACACCGGACTCCAATGCACGGCAGGGACGGTGCTACCTGACGACTTCCTGACAATTTCCCTCCGCAGGCCCTCTCGAATGGCGTTGGGTCTTCCCCGGGTCAATACTCTCCGCGTGGTGGGCAGGCGAGGACGGTGGACCGAGGAGGTTCGGCCCGAGCGGGGAAGGCGGCGCGGATCGGTGCCAGTCGTCGGATGTGGGAACCCCGGTGCGGGACCGGGCGTGCTCGCCTGCCCACCCGGGGGGACCTCGTGACGATCGCGGGCACGCTGCTGCTGGTCGAGGACGATGTGCGCATCGCCGAAGCGCTGCGGCTGTCGCTGGCCGACGAGGGATACGCCGTCGAGCAGGCGACCACCGGCGAAGAGGCCCTGGTGTGGCTGAGCAGGCAGGCGCCCCCGGACGTGGTGCTGCTGGACCTGATGCTGCCGGGGATGGACGGCCTGGACGTGTGCGCCCGCATCCGGGCGCAGGGCGATCTGCCGATCATCATGGTGACCGCCAGGGGCGAGCGCAGGGACGTGATCGCCGGGCTGGAGGCTGGGGCCGACGACTACGTGACCAAGCCCGTCGACGCCAGCGAACTCGCTGCCCGCATCCGGGCGCTGCTGCGCCGTATCCGCCCCGCTGAGCGCGACCTTCCGCAACCGGTGTCCTCCAGCGGCCTGGAGTTGCGCGTCGCGGAGGGACGCGTGCTGCGCGACGGGGTGGAGCTGGCGCTCACCAAGACCGAGTTCCGCCTGCTGGTGACCTTGGTGGCGGCGCGCGGCGCGGTGGTGACCAGGGAGCAGCTGCTGGAGAAGGTGTGGGGGTACGGGTACTTCGGTGACACCCGGCTGCTGGACGTGCACATCCGCCGCCTGCGCCGCAAGGTGGAGCCGGACCCGGGCAACCCGGAGCACATCCTCACCGTGCGGGGCACCGGCTACCGGGCGCAGTGGTGAGACGCCTGCCCCTGCACCTGCGGGTGATGGTCTGGTTCGGTCTCGTCTCGCTCGCCGTGTGCAGCGCGCTGGCGGTGCTGACCTGGAACATGGCCACCGGCTACATGCTCGACCAGCGCGAACGCGCCGCGCTGAACCAGGCGACGGCCAACAGCCGCCTCGTGGCGGGAGCGCTGGACGAGGGCGGGCTGCGCGAGCTGGTCACCGGGCTCGGCGCGGAGCTGGAGTCGGCGGTGATGGTGATCGACGGCGGTCGAGTGATCACCGGCGGCAACCTGATCGATCCGACGAGGCTGCCGCGGGAGTTCACCGACCTGGTCACCTCGGGCACGCCGGTTCGGCAGCGCACCATGCTCGACGGCGCTGTCGTGCTCGCCGTCGGGCTGACGATGCCGCAGAGCACCGCCGCCTACGTCGAGGTCTTCCCGCTGCGGGAGCTGGACCGCACCTTCCGCTACCTGGGCTGGATGCTCACCGTCGGCGCGGCCTGTGGCGGCCTGGCGGGCGCCGTCCTCGGCCGGTGGGCCGCCCGGCACGCCCTCGCCCCGCTCGGCCGGATGATCGAGGCGGCGGGGCGGGCGGCCAGGGGCGACCTGTCGGTACGCCTGCCCGACGCCGGGGACGCGGACCTGATCCCGCTGGCCAGGGCGTTCAACGACACCGCGGAGGGACTGGAGCGCCGGGTGGCCCGCGACGCGCGGTTCGCCGGCGATGTCAGCCATGAGCTGCGTTCGCCGCTGACCACGATGCTCAACGCCATGGCCGTGCTGCGCCGCAGGCGTGGGGAGCTGCCGCCGGGCGCGCTGCCCGCCGTCGATCTGCTGGACAACGAGCTGCACCGCTTCCGCAGGCTGGTGGGGGACCTGCTGGAGATCTCCCGCACCGACCCCGAGGCCGACGCGCTGGACCCGGAACTGATCGACCTGGCCCAGTTGGTGCGGGAGGCCATCTCCGTCCTGCCCACCTCCCGGGCCGTCCTCGACGTCACCGGGTCCCCGCGGGTGCACGCCGACCGACGCAGCCTGGAGCGGATCGTCACCAACCTGGTGGACAACGCCAACCAGCACGGTGGCGGCCTCGTGCGCGTCGGGGTGTCCGGCGACGGGCGCACCGCCCGTGTCGAGGTCGACGACGACGGGCCAGGTGTGCCCGCCGACCAGCGCGACACCGTGTTCGAGCGCTTCGCCAGGGGCGCGCCCGCCGACCGCGGGCACAGCGGGGGAGTGGGTCTCGGCCTCGCGCTGGTCAGCCAACACGTGCACCGCCACGGCGGCACCGTCACGGTGACCGACCGACCCGGCGGCGGCGCCCGTTTCACCGTCGAGTTCCCGGAGGCCACGCCATGACCCTCCGTCCGGTCGGCGCCGCTCTGGCGCTGCTCCTGCTCGCCGGCTGCGGTGTCGGCACCGAAGACCGGCCGCGGGTCATCACCGGCGTTCCCGTGCCGGAGACCGCGAGCACCCCGGAGGTCACCAACCGGCCGCACTCACCACCGCTGACACCGCCCAGCGGCCCACCGACAGCCCCTCAGACGACCTGATCCCACTACCCCGGACATCCCCGTTCCCCTCGTTCGACTGGAGGTCCCTCGTGCCCCGAAGCTCCGAGAAACCCACACGCACCAGAGCTGTTCACGGCCGGGTGTTCTATCCAGCCGCCGCGATCGCCTTGGCGTTCGTGGTCGTCACCGTGTTCTCGCCGTCGTCGATGGAGAGCGGTGTGGGGGCGGTGTCGTCCTGGATCGTCAGCAATTTCGGCTGGTATTACACCGTTCTGGTGAGTCTGTTCGTCCTCTTCGCGGTGTGGATGGGGGTGAGCCACTTCGGGGACATCAAGTTGGGTGCCGATGATGACGAGCCGGAGTTCGGTCGTGGGTCGTGGTTTGCGATGTTGTTCGCTGCGGGTATGGGCATCGGTTTGGTGTTCTGGGGTGTTGCCGAGCCGTTGAATCATTTCGCGGGCATCCCCAACCGGGCGTCGGGGATCGAGGCGGCTGATGAGCAGGGCGCGCAGGGTGCGTTGGTGCAGACGTTCCTGCACTGGGGCTTGCATCCGTGGGCGATCTATGTGGTGGTCGGTCTGGCGGTGGCGTATGCGGTGCATCGGCGCAAGCGGCCGGTGTCGATCCGGTGGGCGTTGGAGCCGATCCTGGGCCGTCGGGTGCACGGTTGGCTGGGTGATCTGATCGATGTCACCGCCGTGGTCGGGACCCTGTTCGGGGTGGCGACCTCGTTGGGGTTGGGTGTGGCGCAGATCGCGGCTGGTCTGGACTTCATCGATGTGGTGAGTGATCCCGGCAATGTCACCATGGTGGTGCTCATCGGGGTGATCACGCTGATCGCGATGGTGTCGGTGGTGACGGGGGTGAAGAAGGGCATCAAGTGGCTCTCCAACGCCAACATCGGGCTGGCTGCGGCGTTGATGGTCTTCGTGCTGGTGACGGGTCCGACGTTGTTCATTCTGCGTGATTTCATCCAGTCGATCGGCCTGTATCTGCAGAGCTTCCTGCAGATGAGTTTCAGCACCACGGCGTTCCAGGGTGCTGACGGGCAGGCGTGGCAGGGCTATTGGACGGCGTTCTACTGGGGGTGGTGGATCTCCTGGGCGCCGTTCGTCGGCGTGTTCATCGCCCGCATCTCCAAGGGGCGCACGGTGCGCGAGTTCGTCGCCGCCGTGCTGCTGGTGCCGACGCTGGTGAGTTTCCTGTGGTTCTCGGTGTTCGGTGGGGCGGGCCTGTTCCGGCAGTTGTTCGGTGGGGGCGGCCTGGTCGGCGCCGATGCCGAGGGCGCGGCGACGGTTGATTCCAACGCGGCGTTGTTCACCCTGCTCGACGGGCTGCCCGGCGGCTCGATCATCGTCGGTGTGGCGATCGTGTTGGTGGTGCTGTTCTTCGTCACCTCGTCGGACTCCGGGTCGCTCGTGGTCGACATGCTCGCCTCCGGCGGCGACGAGGACCCGCCGGTGTGGAGCCGCGTCTTCTGGGCCTCCGCCGAAGGGCTGGTCGCCATCGCCCTCGTCCTCGCCGGCGGCCTGAGCGCGCTGCAAGGCGTGGCCATCGCCATCGCGCTGCCGTTCAGCCTGGTGATGATCGGGATGTGCGTGGCGACGATCAAGGTGTTCGCCCGCGAACGCAAGACCATGGTCCGCGCCCAACGCCGCATCCAACGCGAGGAGCTGACCGCCGACGTCGCCAGATCACTGGTGGACGACGGACTTCTCGAACCGACCAAGCGGTAGACCCAAGGGTGACCCGCGCCCCGCGCGGGTCACCCTTGGAGGTGTCTGGAGGAATGATGGACTTCCGTGGACTCAGCAGAAGAGAGCAGCGTCAGCTCGAAGCCATCGAACAGCACCTCGACAACGACGCGCCGGAGGTCGTCTCGGCGTTCCGCGCCGCCGCCGATCCGTCTGGTGCGCCTTCGGGGCAGGGGCTCTATCTCCTGCTCTCCGCTTTCCTCGCCGCAGCGGGCTTGCTGACCGGGGTGCAGGGCCTGGTGATCGTGAGCATGACCCTCGGGATGCTCTCCCCGATCCTCCCGGACCCGCTCCAGCCCGGCATCGGCCACCGCCCCCCGCCCGAGGACACGTCGAGCGGGCATGTCCCCTCAGCGTGATCGCCCCGATTATCAAAGAGTTTTGACACCTCTGTCCCTTCGGAGCGCTGTGCGGCTCGCGTAGATTCGGCCCTGTGTCAGCAGGGAACGCGAGGTGGGTGCACTGAGGGCATTGATCATGACTTTGGGTACCAGGGGGGATGTCCAGCCGTTCGTGGCGCTCGCCTGTGGGCTCCGGGAAGTCGGGCACACCGCGGTGCTGGTCGCTCCGAAGCGCTTCGCGGAGTTGATCCACGACGCGGGAGTCGAGTTCCGCGGAGTGGACGACGGCCCGCTGCGGGTACTCGACGGCGGGGCCTCGGTGGGGGAGATCGCCGAAGGCGGGCTGCGCGCGAAAGTGGCTCTGGCGCGTCGGTTGCCCGGGCTCTTCGGGCGTGTGCTGACCGACTGCTGGGACATCGCCAGTGCCGAAGCGCCGGACATCGTCGTGCACAACGGCCAGATCATCGCGGGTCCGCACGTCGCCGAACGGCTCGGCGTTCCCGCCGTGCTCGCACTCCCCATCCCCATGTACGTGCCGACCCGGGCGTTCCCCTGGCCGGGCGTGGCAGTACCGGGATGGTTGCCGCGTTCGCTCAACCGCGCCACGTTCCTCGGCATGAAGGGTCCGGCTCTGGCGTTCGCCCGCACCGTCGACGCCTGGCGCGCCGATCTCGGTCTCCCACGCCGCCCGGGGAGACACAACCCCCTGCGCACTCCGGACGGCGGGACGACTCCCACGCTGCACGCGATCAGCGAGCACGTCGTCGGGAGGCCGTCGGACTGGCCGGATGCCGCGCGGGTCACCGGCTACTGGTTCCACCGCCGCGTCGATTCCGACCTGTCCGGCGAGTTGGTCAACTTTCTGGCAGAGGGCCCAGCTCCGGTTTTCATCGGTTTCGGCAGCATGGCGGGAGCGGACCCGGAAAGCACCACCGCCACGGTCCTGCGCGCGGCCGAATGGGCGGGCGTGCGCGTCATTCTCGGCGCGGCATGGGGAGGGGTGGTGGCACCGCCGTCCTCACCGGACGTGCTGGCGATCGACGAAGCCCCCTTCGACCAGTTGTTCCCGCACGTGGCGGCCGTCGTCCACCACGGCGGCGCGGGCACTGTCGCCGCCGCGGCGGCCGCGGGCCGCCCACAGGTGGTGTGCCCGTTCGTCGGAGACCAGCCCTTCTGGGGCGATCGGCTGCACAGTCTCGGCGTGGCGCCTCCGCCGATTCCCCAGCGCGGCCTCTCCGCCGCCCTGCTGGCCGCCACCATCTCGCGGGCGACGACCGATCCCGACATCGGTCGTCGGTCGGTCGACCTCGGCCGCCGGATCCAGACCGAAGACGGCGTCACCCGCGCCGTCATCGCGCTGGAGGCTGTCGCAGGACGACGACCGTGATCGGAGCTGGTGTCAGGAATCGCGTTCGTAGACGTCCGGGATGCCGTCGGCATCGGCGTCGACCTCTTCGCTCTCGCGGATGCGCCGGTGAACCCGACTGCGCGCGGCCAGCACCGCTGAGGCGCCGATGGCGGCGAGCAGCGAGCCGACGAGGACTGCGACCTTGACGTACTCGCCGCGGTCGCTGTCGGCGCCGAAGGCGAGTTCGCCGATCAGCAGGGAGACGGTGAACCCGATGCCCGCCAGCAGCGAGAGCCCGAGCACATCGGTCCACGACAGGTCCTCGTCCAGCGACGCGCGGGTGAACCGGGACACCAGGTAGGTGGCTCCCAGGATGCCGAACACCTTGCCCGCGATCAGACCGATCACGATGCCCGTCGAGACCGCGTCGGTGAGGGCCGCGCCCAGCCCGCTGAGGCCGCCGACGGCGACACCGGCGGCCATGAATGCGAAGACCGGCACGGCGACGCCTGCGGACAGCGGTCGCACGCGGTGCTCGAAGTGCTCGGCCAACCCCGCGCTCGGGTCTCCCGGACGGGCGCGCACCGGCACCGCGAACCCGAGCAGGACACCGGCGACGGTGGCGTGCACGCCCGAGGCGTGCATGAGCCCCCATGCCGTGAACGCCAGCGGCAGCAGCAGCCACCACGACCGCACGCCGCGGTGGGTCAGGAACCCGAACGCCAGGATCGGCAGCAGGGACAGCGCCAAGGGCAGCACGGCCAGGTCCTGGGTGTAGAACACGGCGATGATCACGATGGCGATCAGGTCGTCGACCACGGCGAGAGTGAGCAGGAACGTCCGCAGCGCGCTGGGCAGGTGTCGGCCGACCACGGCGAGCACGGCCAGCGCGAACGCGATGTCGGTGGCGGTCGGGATCGCCCAGCCGCGTCCGTCGCCGTCGGCGGCGGAGAGGTTGACGGCCAGGTAGATGACGGCGGGAGCGACCACACCGCCGACGGCCGCGGCGATGGGGACGGCGGCGCGTCGCGGGTCGCGGAGGTCGCCCGCGACGAACTCGCGTTTGAGTTCCAGTCCCGCGACGAAGAAGAAGACCGCGAGAAGCCCGTCGGCGGCCCACTTGGCGAGGCTGAGGTCCAGGTGCAGCGCCGCCGGGCCGACCTTGGTGTCCGTGAGCGCGAAGTACGACTCCGACCACGGCGAGTTCGCCCAGACCAACGCGGCGAGCGCCCCGGCCAGCAGCAGTGCCCCGCCAATGGTCTCCTTGCGGAGGATGTCGGCGACACGGCTGGCTTCCGGCCAGGACCCTCGGCTGAAGAGCCGGGGCGTGCTGCGCTCGGTCATCGGATCGCCCTTCGCGGTCGGCGGCACGTGGCGCCGACCAGGCTTCCCGGCATGTCGCCACACCAGGTGGGGACCCGAGACCACCCTACGGGAGCCGCGGAGTTCGTGCCGGCGACACCTCCACCGCCGCGGCGCTCGTGCCGGTAAGGTCGGACCCGGTGAGCCGGGAAGCCTGGTCGGCGTGTTGTTCGTCGACCCGCCGGAGGCCGCAGTGCGCATGGACATCTCCGAATCCGACCCCGTGGCTTCCCGTGCGGCCCGCGAGATTCCCGGCGTCGCACCGGACCTCGTCACGGGCTTCGCCGAGGTTCTGGCTACCGTCAGCAGGACCCGCGGACCGATCGGTGAGGATCACCTTCGGAGCAGGGCCGAGGCGGGGGCCCGGGCGGCGCGCCAGGGCGTGCCGATGTCCGAGGTCATCGATCTCCACCTCAGGGTGACCCGGTTGGCGTGGTCGCAGTTGCCAGGGGTGCGTGAGGCCTCATCGGCCGGACAGGTGCGGCTGTGCGGGGAGGCGGTCCTGCGGGCGCAGGACGCGGCGGTCATGGCGGTGGCCGAGGGGTACCAGTCCGCCCAGCGGTGGTCGGTGCGCCAGGAAGAGGCCTTCCGCAGGGAGTTCGTCGATGATCTGCTCGACGGTCGCAACCTGGGCGACCTGGCCGAGCGCGCCGAGCGTTTTGGCGTGCGGCTCGCGGGCAGCACTGTCGTGACCGCTGTGCGAGCCGACCTCCCACTGGTCGACGGCGGAGACGTCGTCCGGGCGGTCGTGTCGGCTCTGCACGTCCGACCGCTCTACCGCGACGTCCTCGTGACCACGAAGAACGGTCTGTTGGTGTGCGTGGCGCCGGGCACCACGCGCGGGGTTGTCGAGGAGTTCGTCCACCGTGTCGGCGCGGCCATGCCCGCGCACGTCGGCTGGTCCGCGGGCATCGGGGATCGGCAGGCGGGGCCGGGTGGCGTGGTGCGTTCCTTCGAGCAGGCACGGGCCGCCCTCGACATCGCCGAACGCCTCGGCCTGCCCGGCCGCACGCACCGGGCCGGCGATCTGCTCGTCTACCAGGTGCTCAGTCGGGACAGCGCGGCCCTGGCGGATCTCATCTCGGTCGTTCTGCTGCCGCTGCGGACCGTGCGCGGCGGTCCTGGGCCGCTCGTGGACACTCTTGCCGCGTACTTCGCCGCCGGTCAGGTGACCGCGGCCTGCGCCAGGCAGCTCAACGTCGGCGTGCGGACCGTCACCTACCGGCTCAGCCGTGTCCGCGACCTGACCGGCTACTCCGTTGACGACCCCGCCCAGGCGCTGTCGCTGCACATCGCCGTCCTGGGGGTGAAGCTGCTGGGATGGCCGACGGGCGATATGTCCGGCTTTCCGCCTTCCTTGCCGGAAAGCGGCAACCACCGGCCGCCGGACTCGGCCTGAACGCAGTGCTGCGCGCTGGCGGGCTCCCGGCGGATCATTGTTCCCGGCAAGGAGACTCCGTCCGTGCCACACGCCTTGAGGGACTGGTGGAGCGGACATGCCTGCAGTGGCGCGGACGGCGATCGGACCGGTGGTGATCCTCGCGGTCGACCAGCGGGAGACCCGACCACTGCTGTGGGACGGGTGGGCCGAGCGGGTGCTGCCCACCGCCGCGCGCCTGGTGGTCGCCTGCGCGCGCTGGAGGCCGGTCCGCCGAGCGCTGTTCCTCGCCACCGAGCGCAAGGCCCGTGGTTTGTGGGCGGGCGTGCTGTGCCGCAAGCGCTACGTGGACGAGCGGGTCGCGGAGGCTCTCGACCTCGGAGCAGAAGCGGTGCTGGTTCTCGGCGCCGGGCTCGACCCGCTCGGGCTGCGCCTGTGCGCGGTGCCCGTGTTCGAGGTCGACTTCCCGGCCGTCCTCGCCCGGCGGCCCGCACCCGCCGACGCCGACGAGATCGCTGTGCCCGCCGACCTGGAGGCGCGCGACCTCGTCGCCACGCTGGAACGCCACGCCTACCGCGGTGGCCTTCGCACGGTCGTGGTGTGGGAGGGAGTGACCCAGTACCTCACCGCGGAATCCATGCGCGCCACGCTCGCGGACCTGTCGTCCGCCGCACCCGGCAGCGCGCTCGTCTTCACCTACATCCGCCGAGATTTCCTCGACGGCGCGCGCTACTACGGAGCCGAGCGCGCGCACCGCGCGTTCGTCCGCCGCGGCCGGTGGCGCTTCGGCCTGCACCCCGAACAGGTGGCGGCGTTCCTCGCGGAGTACGGGTGGCTGGAGGTGGAGCAGGTGGGGGCCGCCGAACACACCGCCCGGTTCCTGGTGCCCGCGGGCCGTGAGCTGCCGGTGACCGACATCGAGCGGTGCGTCTACGCCGTCAAGGTGTGAGGTGGCTGGCGACCGCGGCCGGCACGTCGGTGCTGCTCGCGCGCCGCAGCGCCTCGGCCGGGAGGACATCCTTGCCGACGAGGGCGGCATGGACGGCGGCGGTGAAGTCCCACCAGCGTACGAGAAGGAATGGGCACAGTGCGTGATCGTCGCGACACGCTGCGGCACCACGTCGGGCGGATCGGCGAACGAGGGGGATCGGTGATCGAGGTCGAGGGTTTGACCTTCCGCTACGGCGCGGGGGAACCCGCGGTGCGGGGCGTGGGCTTCTCCGTCGGCGCGGGGGAGATCTTCGGATTCCTGGGCCCGAGCGGCGCGGGCAAGAGCACCACCCAGAAGGTTCTGATCGGCCTGCTGCGGCCCTATGAGGGCGACGTGCGTGTGCTCGGGCAGGATCTGCGCTCCTACGGCCCGGAGTACTACGAGCGCATCGGCGTCGGGTTCGAGCTGCCCAACCACTTCGTGAAGCTTTCCGCCATCGAGAACCTGCGGTTCTTCGCCTCGTTCTACCGCTCCGCAGCGGACCCGATGGACCTGCTCGCCCGAGTCGGGCTCGAAGAGCGCGCGACGCAGCGGGTCGAGGGCTTCTCCAAGGGCATGACGATGCGGCTCAACTTCGTGCGGGCGCTGCTGCACGACCCGGACGTGCTGTTCTTGGACGAGCCCACCAGCGGCCTCGACCCGGCGAACGCGCGAGCGCTGAAGGACATGGTGGTCGAGCAGCGCGAGCGCGGGAAGTGCATCGTGCTCACCACCCACAACATGCTCGACGCCGACGAGCTCTGCGACCGCGTCGCCTTCCTCGTGGACGGTCGCGTCGAGCGTCTCGGCACCCCGGCCGAACTCAAGGCCGACGTCGAGGAACGGGCCGTGCGGGTGGAGTACCGCGACGGGGGAGCGGTGGCGTCGGCGACCTTCGGCCTGGACGGCCTGGGCGGCGACGAGCGCTTCCTGGCACTGCTGCGCGAGCGCGACATCGTCTCGGTGCACTCGCAGGAGCAGACGCTGGAGGACGTGTTCCTCACCGCCACCGGGCGCAGGCTCTCGTGAGCGCCGAACTCGGCGAGCGCACTCGCGCCGACGGGGCGGCCGTCCTGGCGGGGGCCGTGCTGTGGGACCTGCGGCTGCAGGCGCGCTACCAGATCCTCACCGTCGCCGCGGCGATCACCGCGCTCTACTGCGTGGTCTTCCAGTTGGTGCCCGAGTCGGTCCTGGACCGGCTCACGGTGGTGCTCATCTTCTCCGACCCCACCACGATCGGGTTCCTCTTCGTCGGGGTCCTGGTGCTCTTCGAGCGCGGCGCGGGCACGCTGCAGGCCGTCATCGTCTCGCCGCTCTCACCTGGCCAGTACCTGTGGTCCAAGGCGCTGTCGCTGACGGCGGTGGCCGTGGTGTGCGCGGTCGTGATGGCCGTGGTCGGCCAGCGCGGGTTCGGGTTCGACATCGCCTTGATCGTGGTGGCGACCGCGCTGACCTCCGTGCTGCTCGTGCTGATCGGGTTCAGCGCTGTGGTCCGGGTGCGCAGCGTCAACGCCTACCTGGTCATCGTGCCGCTGTTCCTGCTCCCGCTGATCCTGCCGCTGCTGCCCGTGCTCGGCCTGGTCGAGTCGCCCGCCTTCTACCTCATCCCCACGACCGGATCGGTGGTGCTGCTCGACGCCGCGGTGGCGGACCGGCCCCTGTGGGAGATCGGCTACGGCGTCGGCGTGCTCCTGGTGGCCATCGCACTCGCGCACCGCTGGGCGTTGGCCTCGTTCGAACAGCGCGTGCGCAGGACAGGAGGCTGAGCGTGGGCGCCAAGACGACCCTGCTGCGCAACGATGTGCGCAACGCCCTGCGGGACCGGACCATCGGGGCGCTGTTCTTCGTCCCCCTCATCTTCCTGGTGCTGCTGCGCTTCGGCTTCCCGCTGCTGCGCGAGCACGTCCCGGCGGTGGCCGACCACGGCGACGTCGCGCTGAGCCTCTTCTGCGGCATCGCCGCGACGTTCCCGGCGTTCATGATGGCCTTCCTCATGCTCGACGAACGCGACCAGAACGTCACCACGGTCATGCGCGTGCTGCCCGTGCGCTGGTCCAGCCTCATCGCCTCCCGCGCGGTCGCGGTGACCGCGGTGGGAGCGATCAACTGCACGGTGCTCGTCTTCGGCTCCGGGCTCAACCCGCACCCGGTGCCGCAGGCGCTGCTGCTCGCCCTGCTGTGCGCCTTGGTCGCGCCGACGGCACTGCTCATCGCCGTGTCCCTGGCAAGCACCAAGATCGAGGGACTGACCCTCTTCAAAGGCCTGTTCTTCGTCCTCTTCCTCGCCGCCGCCGCGCAGGCCGTGGACTCCGGCTGGCGCTACGTCCTCGCCGTCGTCCCACCCTTCTGGACCTACAGCGCCGTCACCTCGTCCTCCGCGCTGCCGTTCCTCCTCGTCGTCGGGATCTCCCTGGCCGTGCACGCCATCGTGCTCGCCCTCGCGGCATCGCGGGTGGCCAGGGGGCCGGCGTGACCCGATTCCCCGCAGGCCGCCGAGGCAGGACGACGATGGCGAAGAACACCGACACCAAGCAGCGCATACTCGACGCCGCCCGTGAACTGTTCATCAGCAAGGGAGTCGTCAAGACCAGCATGGAAGGAGATCGCCGCACGGCTCGGCATCTCCAAGCCCGCCCTCTGCTACCACTCCTCGTCGCGGGACGACATCACCCTGCAGTTCCCCGAACGACTGCGCCACTCGGCCACATGAGGCCCGCAAGGTGCGCACACTGGGCCGAGTGGTGACCACCCACAGGCGCGGCGAGCTGCGGATCTACCTCGGGGCCGCCCCCGGCGTCGGCAAGACCTTCGCGCTGCTGGCGGAGGCGGGCAGACGAGCGGGGAGGGGCACCGACATCGTGGTCGGCCACGCCGACCCCCGCGGCAGGCCCCGCTCGACACCGTCCCGGACGAGGTCATCCGCCGGGACTCGCACACCGCGGGTGCAACACCCGCAAGGGAGCGGTCAAGGTCACCATCACCTGGCCAGACCACCTACACGTCGCCGACCCCGCCCCACTGATCACCGTCGCGACCCGCCTGGAGCGCAAGGGCGGCCGAGAACTGGTCGCCCGCCGCCCAACCCGACAGGACGCGCGCGAAGCAGCGGACTGGCTGGTGGACCGCTTCTCCCGGCTGGTACCCGACCTACCGGCAGCCGCGACGATCGAGCCCGGGGGCGGCCAGTTCCTGATCATCCTGGTCGCGGGCCGGTAGTCCCGTAGGGTTGTCTCGCCGTCGATTGTGGCGAGGCACTCGCGTGTTGCACGGCGTTACGCTCTTGCCCCGACGGAGGCCCGCACCGGCCGGTGCAGGTGGATCGATCGGACTGCCGTCTCAGACGATGCGGGTTCTCCTCGGTGTGTCCTCACCTCCGCTCGCGGTAGAGCCAGAGCAGAACGGCGGCGGCGCCGGTGCTCTTCTGCCAGGCACCCGCCGCTGGCGCACTACCAACCAAAGGTGGGCTCCGCGACCTCAAGTTGAGCGTGCGCCGGTCTTCACTGTTTGCCGTGGCTGTCGAGTCCTCGGTCGTCGTACCAGGTGGGCATCGAGCCTGCTTGTGTGCAGTTGCACACCAGTGCCGTCCTGGAGTGTCGCGGTGGTGAGTGATGGTGTTTCGCGTCGGTTGTGATGGGAGGACGCGATGAGTGCGAGTTCGGGGGACTGGGAAGAGTTCTTCACCGCGTTGGAGCGACTCGGGTCGCTGGTGGCTGAAGTGCGGGACGAGGATGGGCGTCGCGTGTGGTGCAGCGCGGATGACGCGGAGATCGAGGTGGACTGGACGGGCGCGGTCGCCGCGGCCGGGGCCAGGGTGTTGCGGGGTGGCGACGCGGAGGAGGTGGAGGTCAGCGCTCGAAAGCGCACTGGAGGTCGGGGGTGGGCCGAGGTGCGGATCTTTGGGATCGACGGCGTGGGACCTGGCAGGTTGGTGGGGTGCTCGGTGCGGGACGTGACCGAGCGGCGCTTCGCTGAGGAGCAGGTGGGCCTGTTGTTGGACCGCTTGCCGGTCGTCTTCACTGTCACCGACGCCGATGGCTGGGTGCGGGCGGTGACCCGGTCGACGCTCTTCAGTCCACGGTTCGAGGAGGGCGGGCTGGACCAGCTGGTGCCGCCCGGCCACCCTGCCAGGGAAGAAGTGATGCGCGTTTTCCACGCTGCGCTGGGTGGCGAGGCCGCCGCCGGTCGATACCTGTGGCAGGGGCGTTGGACGCAGGGGTATGCGGTCCCGCACTGGTGTGGCGATCAGGTGGTCGGAGTGCTCGGTGTCGCCATCGACGTGCACGACTTGGTCACTGCCGAACGCGCGAGAACTGCGGCGGAGGCGCGGTTTCGCCTCTTCATGGATCGCTCACCCGCCACGGCGGCCATCCGCGACGGGCGGGGGGACTACATCTGGGTCAACGAGGCAGCCCGCCGCGCCTACCAGGTGCCCGCGTCGGTGCGGCCCCCCTTCGCCGCCGGCGCGGCTTTCGGTTCTCACGTCGCCGGGGTGATGGACGCGATGCACGCCCGGCTCAAGCGGACAGGCGGTTCGGAGACGAAGGTGTGGCGAATCCCGCTGGAGCGCGGCGAGGTGCACATCTTCGGGCACCGCTTCGCGTTCCACGACGCCGAGGGCCGCTACCTGGAGGGCAATATCGGCTTGGACGTGACCGAGCGCGTCCTGGCCAACAAGGAGGCGGTGCGGTGGCGCGACCGTTACCAAGTTCTGTTCGACAGGGCCCCGATGCCGATGGTGGTGCTGTCTTCGACCGGTGTCGTGCTCGACGCGAACCCTGCCCTGTGCGAACTGTTCGCCGCCCGGCTCTCGCAACTGCGGGGCCGGGCGATCGCGGACTTCCACGAGCCGGACGAAGCGACCGATGCCGCCGAGCGTCTCGCCGAGCTGGTGTCCGGGGTATCTCGGGTCGTCAGGTTCACAAGGGCCTACCGAACCCGGGATGGGAGCGCCGTCACCGCTGTCGTCACGTGCGTGTTGGTGCCTGGCGAGGACGATGCGCCATCGGTGGTGGCGATCCTGAGACCTGAGTCAACCCGGGTCGAGGGACCAAGATCGATCCTGCTGAGCGGGAACGAGGTCGCTGCACTCGAGAGCAAAGCGCTCGGCCTGTCCAACGACGACATTGGGGAACGGCTGCGAATCTCGCGGCGGGGTGTCGACTACCAACTGCGCGGGATCGCCCGCAAGTTCCGCTGCGCCAACTCCGGGGCGCTGTTGGTCGCCACGGCCTACCACCTCGGAGTCCTCGACTCGCTCCAGTGGCCGCCGCGGGTGCGGGTGCGGTTCCGGGTGGACGTGGAAGAAGGGGAGGCTCCGCGGCAGAGCCTCCCCTTCGCTCAGTAGCAGGCGACGGGATCCGTGCGACCGATCCCGGAGATGTACACGCATCCGTTGACGGGGTTGACCGCCATTGTGTATCGGCGCGTCAAGATCCGACCAGGAAGGATCTCGTAGCCACCGGTTGCCTCGTCTGCGCGGTTAGGGTCCTGGTTGTATGCGGCGTAAACCTTCACGGCTCCCTGTGCGGGTGTCGTGTCTTGTCTGACGTAGTTGACGTCGAACTGGCATGAGGTGTAGATCGGGGCCGAGGTCGGTGTGTTGATCGGGTCGGACTGGTTGATGCAATCGCCGATCAAGAAGTTCCCGTACTGGCTGGCAGAGACGTAGCGATGCGACCGCGAGGAGGCGTTGAACCACGCCACCTTTGCTGACGGGTTCGCGTTCGGGTATCCGCGGCAGAAGCTGTGGTGCAGAACTAGTGTGTACATCGAATCGTCGTCCCTCCAGGCGCCGTAGACCGGGATGGCCGTACGGAACGGCTGGTAGTAGGAGAAGTCCACACACTTGGTCGCCGTGAATCCGGCCGGGTTCGCGCTAGCTTGGGATGTGCTTCCGAGTAGGGGAAGCAAGGTCGTCGTGGCCACCACCACCACAGCACTGACCCAGTTCTTCATGGCTTTCCCTTCAGGTCTGCAGGTGGTCTTGCCTGGTGAAGATCGAGATGTCCTTCACGGCGACCGTCGCGGCGATGTGTCGCCCGGTGCAGCGCACCGCGGCCACCGACGCTGGTGCGGGCCACTCGACCACAACCGAGCCCGTCCGGTAGATCTCCCCATAGGTGCGCCCGTAGTAGGTGTTCTCCCAGGTCGTCTTGTTCCACACCTCGGTCCCTGACGCATCGGTCCCGATGCACTTGAGGTAGAGGCCAACCTGGGGCGCGCTCTCCCGACCGGTGCAGCCACTCACGAGGTCCGTCCGAGCCACCACCTGGTAGGCCGTGGTGACCTGGAACGGAACCCGGTGCACGACAGCGGCGCCGTGGATCGAGCAGTTCTCGTACGGCGAACCCGCCACCCAGTCATATCGGGTCTGCTGTGTCGCCGAAGCAGGTGACACCACCGCGACCGCCGACATCAAGGCCAGCAACCATGCCCAACGAAACGCTCTCACAACCACCTCCTCGATCAGGACGGGCACCCCGCGGGCCTTCGCCCCGTCCGTGAGGTGAGGCTCTCAATCCGCCGCGGCTGTGGAGAGACCAGTTGAGGTGCATCTGCACATCCGCGCCGTCGTCTCGTCGCGATCGGAGCCATGATCGACCTGGCCACCCTCACCCTCTGGGTCTGAGGACACGCCTTAGATCGACGCGTGGGAAACCCCGAGGTTGTCCCCCTGGTGTCGACCACCCGCCCGGCCGACACGGTGGAGTCCGTCAGCCCGCGATCCTGCCGAACAGGTGCGCGGCGGGGGCGTTCGGGTCGTCGCCGTAGAAGAACTCTGTGAGCGCTTGGTGGAACTCGGCGCGATTGAGGCCGCCTGAGCCGTCGAGGTCCAGCGCCTCGAAGACCTCGGTGCTGTCCTGCGGGGACACGTTGCCCGCCAGGCCGAAGATCTCCCCGAACTCCGCCTGGTCGACCCGGTCGTCACCGTCGAGGTCGATCATGTCGAAGTAGCAGTCGGCCACCGGTCCGACCTGCTGCGGGTACAGGGCGGGGTCCGCCAGCGCCCGGCGGAACCCCTCGGTCATCTCCCGCAGGTCGACCTTTCCGTCACCGTCCTGGTCCATCGGCGCGATCACGTTGGCCCAGAACGCCTCCAGCCCGTCGGTCAGCCTGCGGGCGGTCTCGGACTCCGACGCCGCGTCGCGGGCCGCGATGTAGCGCTCACCCATCAACCGGACATCGTCGCGGGAGATCACCCCGTCGCCGTCGACGTCCGCGCCGTTGAACCACTGCCGGTACTTGAGATCCTGAACTCCAGTCATGGCCGCGCAACGTAGTCACCCGACGGCGAAGTATCCACGCGACGCGACCACGGCGAAGATCAAAACACTCGTTCGGGTGATGTGCCACCGATCTGGACCGGCACGGCGGCCGTGGGGACCGTCAACTCGGCGGCGTGATGCGCGGTGGTGCGAAGGCGAGCACGTCGGGCGGGGTGCCGTCGTAGGGCTCGACGTCGACGAGTGCGCTGAGGGCGCTCGGTCCTTGGGACAGGCGCGAGCACGGTCGATCCGCTGTGAGGACGTTCGGGTTGCCGTGGCGGTCCATCGTCCCGCTCTGGCCTGGCCGGACCGGGTCCCACCACGCTCCCGTGGCGAGCTGCACGACGCCCGGCATGAGGTCGTCGGACAGGATCACGCCTGCCAGGCAGCTGCCTCGGTCGTTGTGCACGCGCACGATCATGCCGTTCTGGATGCCGCGCGCCGCGGCGTCCGCCGGGTTCATCGTCAAGGGCTCGCGGCCCCGGATCTTCGACCCGAGGCTGTGGCCACCGTTGTCGTACTGGCTGTGCAGGCGGGAGGCGGGCTGGTTGGAGATCAGGTGCAGCGGGAAGCGGTCGGACAGGTCGGCGCGGAGCCACTCCGCGGGCTCGAACCACGTCGGGTGCCCGGCGCAGTCGTCGTAGCCGAACGAGTCGATCGCCGCCGAGAAGATCTCGATGCGGCCCGACGGCGTCGCCAGGGGGAAGCGCCCCGGGTCCGCGCGCAGGTCCGCCAGATCGCCGGGGAACGGGCCGGTCAACGGCGGCAGCGCGGCGGTGGAGATCCGCCAGAAGTCGTCGAAGCCCGGTAGGGCGTCGTCTCCGAGCTCCGCCCTCGTCCGCTCGTAGAGGTGCCGGACCCACTCGCTCTCCGAGCGCGACTCCGTGAACTCCGCCTCGAACCCCAGCCGGGCGGCCAAGGCGGCGAAGATCTGGTGATCGGTGCGCGACTCACCGGCGGGCTCGCGGACCTTCGGCATCGCGACGAGGTGGGGGTCGGAGAAGCCGGCGGCGAAGTCGTCGCGCTCCAGGCCGGTGGCCACGGGGAGGACGATGTCGGCGAACTTGGCCGTGGTGTTCCACCAGGCCTCGTGGACCACCACGGTGTCGGGAACCTGCCAAGCGCGGCTCAACCGATGGAGGTCTTGGTGGTGGTGGAACGGGTTCCCGCCGCACCAGTAGATCAGGCGCAGCTCCGGCAGCGTGAGGCGTGCGCCGTCGTAGTCGATGAACTCGCCCGGGTGCAGCAGGGTGTCGGCGATCCTGGCGACCGGGATGAAATCCGCCACCGGGTTGGGCACCGCCGGGATCGTCGCCACGGAGACCCGGCCCCTGGCGACGCCCGTCGCGTCCATCGTCGCGTAACCCGCGCCCCAGCCGCCGCCGGGCCGCCCCATCGACCCCGCCATCGCGGCCAGCACCACCGACATCCAGATCGGCTGTTCGCCGTGGTCCGCCCGCTGCACCGCGTAGTTGACCATGATGACGGAACGCTTGCTGGTGAGCCTGCGGGCGAGGTCGGTGATCGCCTCGGCGTCGATGCCGGTGATCCCCGCGGCCCAGGCCGCGTCCTTGCGCACTCCGTCGACCTCGCCGACCAGGTAGGCGGCGAAGCGGTCGAACCCTACGCAGCACCGGCTGAGGAAGTCCTCGTCGTGCCACCCGTTGACCAGCATCGTGTGCGCGATGCCGAGCATCGCGGCGGTGTCGGTGTTGGGGATGACGGGCAGCCACTCGGCGTCGAGGAAGCCGGCGGCATCGCCGCGGATGGGGCTGACGTTCACGAACCGCACCCCGGCCTCGCGGCACCGGCGTTGCAGGTCCTGGGTCTGGTGCTTGGCCAACCCGCCGGGGTTGATCTGGCTGTTCTTGAGCGCCAGCCCGCCGAACGCCACCACCAGCTCGCCGTTCTCGGCTATCTCGTCCCACATCGGCATCCGGCTCTGGTAGCTCCACGGATGTCCGCCGATCACGTGGGGGAGGATGACCTCCAGCGCCGCGGTGCTGTAGGTGTTGCGCGAGTCGGTGAACCCCCCGCCCAGCGCCAGGAACCGGTGGAGCTGCCCTTGCGCGTGGTGGAACCGACCCGCGCTCGCCCACCCGTAGGAACCGCCGAACACCGCGCCGTCCCCGTGCCTCGACCGGACCCGGCGCAGCTCCTCGCTCACCAGCGTGATGGCCTCGTCCCAACCCACCTCCACGAACGCGTCCGAGCCCCTGGCCCCGCCGTCAACCCGCGGCGTGCCGTCCAACCACCCCTTGCGCACCGCGGGCCGCAACACACGAGCACTGTCCTCGGCGGCGGTCACCATCCCAGGCGCGATGGACGACGGCGCGGGGTCGTCCGGCCTCGGCTCGATGCGCACCAGCCGACCGGAATCGACCACGGCTACAAAACTGCCCCAGTGCGTGG
Source organism: Actinokineospora guangxiensis (assembly GCF_042657845.1). Classification (NCBI taxonomy): domain Bacteria; kingdom Bacillati; phylum Actinomycetota; class Actinomycetes; order Pseudonocardiales; family Pseudonocardiaceae; genus Actinokineospora; species Actinokineospora guangxiensis. The sequence continues at coordinate 36,754 of NZ_JBHSKF010000023.1, forward strand.
CGACCGACATGCGTCGTTCCATGACCCACCAACTCCGCCTCTGAAGTTTCCGACCTCTGGCAACAGCTGCTCGCGTTGTAAGGCGATGTCTCCCAGGGAACCCGCGGTCCGACGCGCGGGAAGGCCGATGTCCGGCTGCGCGAGCGGGAGGCCTCGCGCGGGATCGCTCATCTGCGGAGTCTCCGTCCGCCGTGCGGTGCTGCTCGTAGTGGGCGGTATAGCACCCACGGTAACGGCGACCGAGGCGAAGGAGAAGACGACACGGAACACCATCTCGGTTCCGCCCCGCCGCGATCGCCCGGTCCCCGTTGCCCTCCGGGTAATCACCGAAGATGCGGCGCACGACCGGGGCCAGTTCCTCGTCCAACGCCAGCACCCGCAGCCGAAAGCCCTCCGCCGCTTTCCGGGGATTCGGGTGCGGACCGGCGTCGACCACCTCGTACCCGAACGGCGTCCGCCCGCCCTGGTGGCGTCCCTCGTTGAGCACCTGCGCATCCATCGCCGCCCGCACCCGCGCCTGAACGTGCTGACGCTCGGACTCGCTCATGGTTGCCGAACCAGCACCGCGTCCCCTCACCGACCACCACGGCGCTCCAAGTCCGGCGCACGGGCGACCGGATGTTGTTGACGACCTCTGGCAGCAGACCGCGCTCGACATGCTCCAGCAGTGGGAACGCGGTCCCCTGCCGCCCGAGAAGGCCGAGCGGCTGCTGTTCACCATCGCCTGGCGCCCGGGTGCGCGCAGAGTGGTGCCCCGCCGACGAGCACCGCTTCGACGCCGTGACCGGGCTCCGGCTGTGAGCCGCTGGCCACTGGCCCTGCCGTACCTGGTCGGGTCCGCCCTGCGCCCTGATCGCCGCGATCGCCGTACCGCTGCGCCTGGCACTCGCCGTCGGCGCGGCCCTGCTGCTGGCCAGGCGCCGCCCCGGCGCTTCCATCGGCCGGGCCGCCGCCTACCTGCCGTCGGTCAT
>NZ_JBHSKF010000024.1:0-32284 GCF_042657845.1 Actinokineospora guangxiensis
AAGGCGCCTCCACCACCGACGGAGCCAACATCGTCCAATACGACGACTGGGGCGGCAACAACCAACAATGGTCCCTCGTCCGCGTCGGAGGCGGCACCAACCCCACCACCACAACCCCGCCGGGCGGCACCTGCTCTCTCCCATCGACCTACCGCTGGACGTCGACCGGCCCCCTGGCGACTCCCAGGCAGGGGTGGGTCTCGCTCAAGGACTTCACCTACGTCCCCTACAACGGCAGGCACCTCGTCTACGGCACCACCCACGACACCGGCACCAGCTGGGGCTCGATGAACTTCAGCACGTTCACCAACTGGTCGGACATGGCCACCGCGAGCCAGAACCCGATGAACTCCGGCACGGTCGCCCCCACGCTGCTGTACTTCGCCCCCAAGAACATCTGGGTGCTCGCCTACCAGTGGGGCCCGACCACGTTCAGCTACCGCACGTCGAACGACCCCACCAACCCCAACGGGTGGTCCTCGGCCCAGACGCTGTTCACCGGCAGCATCACCGGCTCCGGCACCGGCCCCATCGACCAGACGCTCATCGCCGACGGCACGACGATGTACCTGTTCTTCGCCGGTGACAACGGCAAGATCTACCGGGCGAGCATGCCGATCGGGAACTTCCCCGGCAACTTCGGCTCGTCCTACACCACGATCATGAGCGACACGACGAACAACCTGTTCGAGGGCGTCGAGGTCTACAAGGTCAAGGGCCAGAACCAGTACCTCATGCTCGTCGAGGCCATCGGCGCGAACGGCCGCTACTTCCGCTCGTTCACCTCCAGCAGCCTCAGCGGATCCTGGACCCCGCAGGCGGCCACCGAGAGCAACCCGTTCGCGGGCAAGGCCAACAGCGGCGCCACGTGGACCAACGACATCAGCCACGGCGACCTGGTCCGCAGCACCGCCGACCAGACCAAGACCATCGACCCCTGCAACCTGCAACTGCTCTACCAGGGCCGCAGCCCCAACTCCGGCGGCGACTACGGCCTGCTCCCCTACCGACCGGGCGTGCTCACCCTCCAGCGCTGACCGCACGGCAGGACCGTGGCCCCCACCCGTTCCCGGGTGGGGGCCGCGACCGCATCGGCGTCCCGGGGCGGGGTGTGCGCTGCGGACGTCAGCCGATACGCCGGATGGAGAAGTCGTCGTAGTAGATGTAGCCGACGGTGTCCGACGTCCAGTAGTCCTGGCTGCCGCCGCGGAAGGAATGCGACCAGATGTGGCGGATCTGGCGCTTGACGTCGTTGTCGGTCCACTGGACGGGGGTGTCGAGCAGGGTGACGCCGTTGACGGTGATCACGGCGCGACCGTCGCGGTTGGCACCGGTGTTGCTCTTGATCCGCATGGTGACGGTGTAGTTCGTCGCGCGTTGCAGGGAGCCCGTCGCCGGGTAGGACTTGCCGTAGTTGTCGCCGCAGTTCGAGGGCATCGCGGCGTGGTAGAGGTACGGCTGTAGATAGGTCCGCCCGGCGTCGTTGGTGTACCACATGAGGCGCAGGCTGCCGCCGTCCCCGTTCGCCCTGGTGCACCCGCTCGCGCCGTCGCCGACCTGGAAGCCCCAGCCGACCTTCCCCCCGCGGCTCCAGTCGAAGCGGCTGTGGAAGTTGACGGTGTAGCGCATCTCGTACTCGGTGCCGTCGGTGACGTCGACCGACCACAGGGTGCCGCCGTCCCCGCTGAGCCTGCCGGGTTCCAGGGTCGCGCGCAGCCTGCCACCGCTCACCATGATCCGGGCCGGGTCCCAGCTCGACACGTTCCCGAAGTCCTCGGCCGCCCCGGACTCCGGGTACGGCCCGGTGGACCAGCGGTTGAAGTCGACGGCGAACGTCCCGCGAACGGCGCTCGCCCCGACCTCCCCAGTCGAATCCGGCTGTCCCGCCGCGCTCTGCGGAGCGAGCGCGACCGCGGTGACAGCTCCGGCAACGCAGACCGCCCGACGGATGTGACGCCGACGTCCCACGGCAGCTCCTTCCTCCCGACCCTTCTGGTCTTACCACCTGAGGCCGGCCGGGCGGAAGCCGCCAACTACGTGGCGCGCAGGAACGCGCGGATCTGCTCGGCGATGGCGTCGGGGGCGCTCCAGGAGGCCCCGGGGTCGTGGCCTTCCGGGGTCGGCACGGTGAGGTTGGGCAGGATCGCGGCCAGCGCCTCGGCGCCCGCGCGCATGAGGGGCTCGCCTGCGCTGCCGACGGCGACGGCGATCGGCGCGTCGATCGACCAGCGGTCGGTGGGCAGTGGCCTGCCGTCCCGCAGGCCGCGCCAGATCCGGATCATCATCGGGATGTACTCGGCGGGGACACCCACCACCTCGGCCATGAAGTACTCGCGCTTCGAGGTGCTCGACGGAGTCGGCCGGGAACCGGCGGCCGGGAATCGCCGACGATGAACGGGGGCTCGCGCCGTCGGCCGAGGCGGTAAAAGTGATCTTCGTGGGGAACCTGTCAGCACCATCAGGTTGCCACTGCTCATCGGCGAATGCGTCCTCGTAGGACAAATTGCGGACTCCCGCGGCGTAGGCGCGGCTGATGTGGACGGTGTTGTTCGCCTGTCGATCACGAAGCCGCCGACCTTCAGGAGCAGGTGGCGTGGGCACAGGCGGGCCACGAGCGTGACGGGTCCCGGCCGCTCTGCCGGGTAGGCGTGTTCACTGGAGCTGTCGACCAGTTCGCTGGTGGCCAGGACGATCAGGTACCCAGTCGGTGAGCCGTTCGCTCCCCGCGGGTCGGCGGCGATGGCGGTCGGCGGAGACCTCAGGTGCCGCGCTCGGGGGTGCGGGGGCGGCGGATGCGCAGGGGGAGGTCGGGGGTGACGGTCTGGCTGGTGCCGTCGTCGAAGGCGATGGTGACCGCGTCGCCGTCGGTGGTGAGGTCGGTGACGGTGCGCGGTTTGCCGTTGTCGGCGTAGTGAACGTCTCCGACGATGAGCTGTGCCGCGGGCCGCTTCATGTCGGGCATGACCCCCCACCTTCGTCACGATGCCCAGCCCGTCCGCACCGGGTGTTCGGTGAGCACGGCGGTTCGCGGTTAGGCTCTCCGGTCGGAGTGAGCGCGTCCGCTCATTCTGCCGGGCCGTGTCCGTCCCGGCATCAGCTGTCAGCGGATCGGGGACATGCGGTGAGCGCGGCGGACGACCTCGACGGCACGCCCTGGGTAACGGCCGGGCAGGTCGGCGCGGCCCGCGTGCTGGCGATCGGCGGCGATGTCGACCACGCCACGATCCCCAGGTGCAGGCCGGGGTCGCGGCCGCGGGCGATTCCCGGGTGCTGGTGCTGGCCGTGTTCGACACCGCCACCGACGCGCTCGTGCCCGGTCCCCGAGCTGTCGAGGGCGTCGATGGGTAGCTCACCGGCGATGCCCGAGCCGGCCCCCCGTCACCGCGGCGACGGGCCGCCGTCCTCTCCGGCCGCCGGCCTGGTGGTCACCAACCTGGGCGAAGGCGCCACCCTGCACCTGAGGGTCCCCGGCTTGCCGGAGGTCACCGACGCCCGCCGCAGGCTGCACGCCTGGCTCACCGCCGCCCACCTGGGCTCCGACCTCGTGGACGATGTCGTCCTGGCCGCTCAGGAGCTGCTGGTCAACGCCGCCGAACACGCCTACCTGGCGCACCACGCCCGCCCGGTCCACCTCCTCGCCCGGTTGACCGCGCCGCGGTTGACCGTGAGCGTGACCGACACCGGCAGCTGGCAGGCCCCCGCGCTCGATCCCGGCCACCGCGGCCACGGGCTGACGATGGTCCGGGCTCTGGCCGACGGCGTCGAGATCACCTCGCTGAGCGCGGGTACGCAGGTCACCGCCACGTTCACCACCGGGCCGCGGGGCACCGGGCAGGCGGCGGGCTGACCTGGCCCGCCGCCGGACACGGCCTGGCCCTCGCGGACGGGTGTCGTCCGCGAGGGCCAGGCGTTCGGTGATCAGGGCTTGTCGGTCTTGAGCGTGTAGCTGCCGGAGCCGCGGTAGGCGTACACGCGCCAGCTGTAGTAGCCGGCGGTTCCGGTGTACTCGACCTTCTCGTTGGCCGCCGGGGTCTCACCGACGGCGACGTTCACCCAGCCGGACCCGTTCCACTTCGCCAGGTAGAGGTCGAAGTCGGCGCCGGCGGGGCCGGTCAGGCAGCCGCGGTGCACACCGGTGCTGTTGGTCTGGTAGTGGCTGTTGTTGGGCTGCCAGACCGAGGCGCCCGCGTTGAGCGTGCCGGTGTAGGAGGGACCGGAGCAGTCGCCCGGCTCCGGCTCGGGGTCGGGGTCGGGGTCGGGGTTGCCGCCGTTGAGGAAGCCGATCTGCAGCAGCTTGTTGGGCGAGCCGCGCAGGTCGCTGATCTTGTTGGCGACGGTGTTGTTCAGCAGTGCCTGGTTGACCTCGGCGGGGCGCTTGCCGGAGTTGCCGGAGACGCCGAGGTACAGCGCGGCGACACCGGCGACGTGCGGGGTGGCCATGGAGGTGCCGCTGATGGAGTTCGTGGCGGAGGTGCCGGTGTGCCAGGCGGAGGTGATGTTGCTGCCGGGCGCGAACAGGTCGACGCAGGTGCCGTAGTTCGACGAGCCGTTGGCGAAGATCGAGCGGCCGTCGGAGCTGTTGCTCGCGGCGACGGTCAGCACCTCGGAGACGCGGGCGGGCGAGACGTTGCAGGCGTCCTGGCCCTCGTTGCCCGCCGCGACGGCGGTGGTGACGCCCCTGGCCAGCAGGGCGCGGGCGGCGTCGTCGTTCACCTGCGAGGCCCCGCCGCCCAGGCTCATGTTGGCCACGGCGGGCAGGACGGCGTTGCGGGCGACCCAGTCCATGCCCGCGGCGACGGAGTTGCCCTGGCTCCAGCCGTCGCACTTGAGCACGCGGACCGCGTGCACGGTGGCCTTCTTGGCCACGCCGTAGGTCGAGCCCGCGATGGTGCCCGCCACGTGGGTGCCGTGGCCGTTGCAGTCGGTGGCGTTGGTGTCGCCGTCGATCGCGTCGTAGGCGTGCTTGGCGCGGCCGCCCGAGAACTGGCTGTGCGTGGTGAGGATGCCGGTGTCGATAACGTAGACGTTGACGCCCTGGCCCGCCGAGGCGGGATAGGTGTAGGAACGGTCGACCGGCAGGCTCGGCTGGTCGATGCGGTCCAGGCCCCAGGTCGGGTTGGTCTGGGTGTCGAGCGCGCGGACCCTGCGGTCCTGCTCGACGTACTCGACGGCCGGGTCGGCGGCCAGCTTCTTGGCCTGGGCCTCGGTGAGGTTGACCGCGAAGCCGTTGAGCGCCTGGTAGGTGTAGGTGATGCGGCCCGCGAACTTGCGGGCGAGGTCGCTCGCCTTCGCCGAGGTCTGCGCGGAGGCGACCGAGGAGTCCTTGAACATGACCAGGTAGGCGCCCGAGACCGAGTCGGCCTGGTTGGCGCGCAGGATCACACCTTCTCCTGCTGATGCCGGGGTGGACACCCCGGCGGCGGCGAGCAGCGCGGCGGCTGCCGCACCCACCACCGTAATGCGATGAGATCGCATGGACAGTTTCTCCATTCATCCCACCGGGTTACACCCGGAGGCGTGACCATCGGGCAGGGTTACAACTGACAGTCACGTCGGTTCAGAATCGGGTGGCCGCAAGGCGGAAACAATTGAGGATTCGCTAGGTGGTCTACCTATTCGCGCTCAGCGGAGGTCGGCGGCGCGGATGTCCCGACGGGACGCCACCTGGAGCTTGCGCAGCACCCGCGAGGTGTGGTGTTCGATGGTGCGCGCGGAGAGGAACAGGGTCTCGGCGATCTTGGTGTTGGTGTACCCGGCCGCCAGCAGCCGGGCGACCTCGAGCTCGCGCGGCGAGAGGCGCTCGCCGTAGCCCCGCCTGCCCTGCCGCGACGGCGTGACGATGCCGAGGCAGCGCAGCAGGTGCCTGCACCGCGCGGCGTCGTGGGTGGCGCCCAGCGCGTGATAGCGCTCCGCGCACCGGGTATAGGCCGCCACGGCGTCGTCGCCGCCGGCGCTCAGGCGATGGGCCTCGGTGCGCTCCCACGCCAGGGCCGCGAGATAGGGCGCGCCCATCGTGTCGAAAGCACGGGCCGCCGCGGCGTGGTGGTCGGCCCCCGACCCGCCCGCGTGCTCCTCCAGCGCCCCGCGGCAGGTGTGCAGCGCCGCGGCGGCCAGCGGCGCGACCAGACCGCGGATTCCCTCCTCCGCCGACCGCACGAGCTCCCCGGCTTCCCGTGCCCGTCCCGCGGCGAGGTAGGCGTCCACGGCGGCAGGCAGCAGTTCCCCCGACCAGGCCCACACTTCCTTGCGCCGCAGCAGCGCCACCCCCGCGTCGGCTTCCGCCGAGGCCAGCACGATGTCGTCCTCGCGCAGCGCGAGCCGGATCAGGCCCGCGCCGCCGCCGAGCGCGACCTGCGCGACCGCCACCCTCGGGGTGCGCACCCCGGTTCGCAGCAGATGCCCGCGCGCGGTCTCGCCGTCGCCGCTCACGAGGGCCAGGTGCCCGAGTACCAGTTCCAGTTCGGCCGCCACCGCCGACAGCTCCCGGTACCGCGCCAGCAGGGACCCGGCCCGCTCGGCCAGGCCCTCCCAGTCGCCGGTGAACCAGTCCAGCCGCGTCATGGTGCTCCGCGCGGTGCTCACCACGTAGAGCCCGCCGCTCTCCTCGGCCATCCGCACCCCGGCCCACAGGTGCTCGCGCGCGGCGTGGAACCGTCCGGTGACGGTCAGGGAGTCGGCGATGGTGCAGCGCGCTCTGGCGATCTGGCGCTGCTCTCCCGGGGTGTGCCCGAGAACGGTCACAGTGGACATCCGGTCCTCGGCGGCCGGGTCGCCGAGTGCCACCAGGGTTCCCAGCACGTCGGCGATCAGGGAGAGGCGCCGCTCCTGGTTCTCGCACTGCTCGATCTCCGCGTCCGCCTTCCTCAGCCACGCGGCCAGCGACGGCTGCGGAACGTCCCCGGTGCAGGGCATGGCCAGGGCGCTCATGCACTTCGCCGCGAGGTCCGGGCGCGCGCCGAGTTCGTCGACGGCCAGTTCGAGCTGGGCACGTCCTTCGGCGACGCCGTGGAAGAACCTCGACAGCAGCAGCCCCAGCTGCATCCGCACCTGGCCGCGGGCCTGCGCCGAGAGCCTGTCGTCCACCAGCAACCGTTTGAGCGCCGACGCCGACCCGGTCGCGTCCAGGCCCGCCTGGGCGGCCTCGCCCAGCTTCACGGCGAGCCGGTCCACGTCCGCGCGGGCGAGCGCGGGCTCGGCGAGCAGGAGCCGCAGGAGGGTGGACGCCGTCGTGGCGTCCGAGGCCGCCAGCGCCTGATCGGCCGCCGCTTCGCCGTAGCAGAGCCATTCGGCCCGCAGGTCGGCCAGCCTGCTGTGCTCGGCGAGCTGCACCAGCGGCGGATGCTCGTGCGCGGCGAGCAGGCGCACCGCCCGACGGTGCAGCTCCTTGCGCTCGATCGAGTTCATGGCGCCGTAGACGGTCCGGCGCGACAGGACGTGCCGGAACGAGACGGTCCCGTTGGCGGCCTCGCGCAGGAGCGCGCGGGCCAGCAGCTCGGTGACCGCCTCCCGCAGCCGTTCCCCCGCCAGACCCGCGACCACGCCGAGCACCTCGACCGACGCGGGGACGGCGAACGCCGCGGCGGCGCGGACAAGACGGCCCGCGTCCGGGGACAGCCCCACCAGCCGCTCGGTGACCGCCTCGCGCAGCAGCACCGGCACCTCGGCGCGGTCCGCCCACCGCGCGGTCGTTCCCTCGGCGGCCACCCGGTTCACGCGAAGGAACTCCTCGATGACGAACGGCAGTCCCGCGGTCTGCTCGTGCAGCGTGGTGGCGAACTCCGCGCTCACCGTGTCGACCCCCAGGAGCAGCCCGGCGAGGACGCGCACCTCGGCGGTCCCCAACGGCTCCAGCGGCAGGATCTCCACCCCGACACCAGGGCCGGGGCGGTACGCGCCGCCCAACGGCATGCCCCAGGGCAGATCCTCGCGCCGGTAGGTCACCAGCACCGCCAGCTCGGGCGGCGGATCGGCCATCAGGAACCGCAGCAGCTGCCGGGTGCCGTCGTCGGCCCAGTGCAGGTCCTCAACGACCAGCAGGACCGGGCCGAGAGCGACGAGCACCTCCCGAACGGCTCGGAACAGCAGGTGCCGGTCGAACACCGGGCCGCTCAGCTCCGGCGGCAGCGGCGGCAGGACATCCGCCAGCTCCGGGACGGCCGCGCGGAGGACGGACGTGACGGAGTTCAGCGGCCCCCGGCACGCCAGCGGATCGCGCGCGCGGCGCAGCGCGTCCAGCACCGCGCCGAGGGGGAACGGCTCACGCGAGTGCTGGCAGTGCCCGACCAGCACGGTCAGGACGCCGACGTCGGCCGACTCGACCAGCTCCGTGACCAGCCTGCTCTTGCCGACGCCCGCCTCGCCTTCGAGCTGCACGAGCGCGGGCCTGCGCCGGACGGCCGACCGCAGCCGGTTCAGCTCGTCGGCGCGGCCCACCAGCACCGCCGCGCCCTGCTCACGTGGTGGCATGTCGACTCTCCGCCTCCCGGCCGAGGCAATGGACCACGACCCTGGGAAACCGGCAGGCCGTGATTGATCTGACGCGATCCCGTTTCCCGGCCGACGCGCCCGCGGAATGGGCGGGCAGCGCGGTCGAGTCCATTCCCGATCGGGTCAAACCGGGTTCGTTGAAGTCGCCGGTTGTCCGATCTAGACTCCGCGAATGGAACTGGAGCTGCGGCACCTGCGCACGGTCGAGGTGGTGGCCGAGACCGGGAGTCTGACCAGGGCCGCCGCCCAGCTCGGCCTGTCCCAGCCCGCGCTCTCGGTCCGGCTCAGGCGCATGGAGGACGAGCTGGGGGCGTCGCTGTTCACCCGCGGGCCCGCGGGCGTCGAGCTGACCACGATCGGGGAGTACGTGCTCCTGCGCGCCCGGTCCATCCTCGCCGCGGTGACCGAGCTGCGCACCGGCGCCGCCCAGCTCGCCGAGCGGACCGAGCCGGTCATCACCGTCGGCGGGTCGGCGGGCTCGGTGCTGCTGGGCCTGGTCGAGCGGATGGGCGCGGAGCTGCCCGCCACGAATGTCCGGCTCACCATGGAGTACTCGCCGCTGCTGCTGCGCGACCTGATCGTCGCGGGCAAGCTCGACCTGGTGACCACAACGGACTACCCGGGCTTCGAGATGCCGTCCCACCAGGCGCTGCTGTGCGAGGTCCTTGAGGAGGAGCCGGTGTTCGTCGCCCTCCCCAGCTCCGACCCGCTGGCCGCCCAGGACGAGGTCACCCTGGCCGACCTCGCCGACCACAGCTGGGCGCTCAGCCCGCCGAACGGCTCCGGGTGGCCGGACTGCTTCCACATCGCCTGCGCACACCACGGTTTCACCCCCGAGGTCCCCTACACCACACCGAACGCCGACACGGTCCGCACGCTCGTCGCCGCGGGCCGCGCGGTGGCGCCGTGCCAGCCGGTGTACTTCGCCGACGAGGGCGTCACCGTGCGGCCGCTCGCGGGCAGCCCGCTGCGGCAGCGGCACATCATGCTGTGCCCGAGGGACGGCGCCCTCGCCCGGCGCCTACCCGCCCTGGTCGAGTTCGCCAGGGACGCCTACTGGTCGTTCCTGCGCGAGCACACCCCGCACTTCGCCCAACTCCGCGCGGGCCGCTGAACCCGGTCCCGGCGGGCGCGATGTGGAGCGCGCCCGCGAACCGGTCGGGGAAGACATCGGGTGACATCGGCCCCTCCTTTCGCGACGCCGACATTCGTACCCGACACAGCGTCGCCAAGGCAGACATAGGTTTGTTTCATGACCCCACAACGACGGTGATGGGCCGCGCTGAACTCGGCGAAAGGGGGGATCACCCGTCAGGTGGCCCTCCCTCGCGCGGGTGAGAACTCCAGGCTCCACGCGTCGATGTAGCCGACGTCGTTGCGGTAGGTGTCGCGGGCGCGCAGGTTCCAGGTCCCGTTCGCGGCCTCGCTGGAGGCGTTGACGGTGTAGGTGGCGATGATGTTGTCCGCGGAGTCGCTGGTGCTGCTGTTCTTGAGCAGGCACACCGACCCGTCCGGCGCGACCAGGTCGATGCGCAGGTCGCCCCGGAAGGTGTGCTTGATGTCGACGGCGACCTTCAGCGCCGACGGGGCGTTGCCGGTGATCCCGAAGACGGTGATCGGCGACGACACCGCGCTGCCCAGGTCGGGGATGGTCACGTTGTCGGCGTTCTCGAACCTGTGGCCCGGTTCCGGGTCGGGGCCGGACCCGCCGATGTGCCGGCGAATCCAGGCGAGTCCGCTCGTGACACTGGCGTAGTACTGGCGGCTGGCGCAGTCAGCGGTGGAGGCGACGCCCACGATGGCGTCGTTGTACCTCTGCGGGCCGCCGGAGTCGCCCTTCCAGGCGTAGCCGCTGATGCCGGTGGAGGCCAGGGCGGGCCCGTTGTAGGCGTCGGCCGCCCGGCCGGTCACCCGGACCGAAGCGCGCTTGAGCTGGGCGGAGGCCGTGCCGTCGCAGCTGGTCCTGCCCCAACCGTCGATGTGGTTGGTGGCGCCGGTGGGCGGGTCCTGCTCGCCCAGCCGGGCCGGGGCCACCGAGACCGGAGAAGCCAGCTTGAGCAGCGCGAGGTCGCCTTGGCTGCAGGACTGCGCAGCGGCCACCGCCACCGACTGCGCGATGACATCGACCTGCACCGCCCGCGCGGCGGTCACCGGTTGCCTCCCGGCGCGACGCTGCGCGGGAACGCGGCGACCTCGTCGTGGCGGCGCTCGAACTGACCGGGCGAGGTGCGCACGCTGACCAACAGCGCGGGCGCGGCCACCGCCTGCGCCCCGACCCCGGTCTTGAAAGCGACATCGAGCCCGTCACCCCTAGACGACGTGCTGTTCTGCGCCACACCGACCAGCCCGGCAGCGGTCGTGACCGTGCCCCGCGACCCGTCCACCCCGCGCGGATCATCTCCTCGCGACCTCAGGACCTGGTCGAGGAACGCGGAAGCGGTCCCGTCGAAGTCGGCCCCCACCACCTCGATCGTCGCGCCACCGGTCGCCAGCACCACCCGCGCACTGCCCGGACTCCTCCCCCGACCAGCGCGCCGCTCTCCAACTGCCACCCCACCGGCGGCACGGCCGTCGCGCCGTCCCCGAGGTCGAGAACCTCCCCGGCCCGGATCTCGTTGTGCCACGGCACCGCCGCGTTGAGCGCGGGCAGCCCGTAGATCAGCAGGACCGCCAGCCCCAACACGACCACATCCCGCCCGCACGGAGCCCGACCGCCCTGTTCCTCGGCGGACGAGGCCACCGACTTCACCCCATCGAGTGAGCTGAAGACGGGCCGCTAGCTGACGCTCGCGCGTCGGGGCAGGCGCACCAGTCCGCCGATGGCGACCAGGAACAGCAGCGGTGTGCCGAAGAAGATCAGAGTGGACACCAGGTCGTTGATCGGCCCGTGGTGCACGGCATGCACAAGCAGCGCGAGCAGCGCGGTCACGACCGGTGTCGAGAGCACCAGCGCCGCCCGCCGTCCGGTGGCGGAGCCGGCGCCCGCGGCCAGCGCCGCACCGGCGAACAGGACGGCGAGCGCCGCGAACTCGGCGAACCCGCTCCGGTGGCCGAACACCCCGAGCACCACGATCACCAGGACCGTCACGGCCATGGTGGCGACTGCGGGCAGGCCCCGGACCCTGCGTCCGTCCGACACGGAGAGCGCGACGGCCGTGATCGCGCTGAGCAGCACCCAGCCCGCCTTGTCGGTGAACCACTGCCAGCCTGCGAACGGCAGCTGCAGGACCACGACCAGCCCGGCGGTGGCCACCCACGCGCCGACCGCCGCGGCCCTGCGCTTCCCCGCCATGGCGAGGACCGCGACCCCGAGCCAGACGAACCACACCGGCGCGTCCGGGATCTGCTCGAACGGCGGCGCCGAGCCCGCCTGAACCCACCAGGCCAGCTCGTGCAGGCTCGTGCCCGCGCCGGCCAGGACCGCGATCGGGCCGAGCAGGCTGACGACCGCCAGCACGTCGGCCGCGAGCAGCCGCCGCACATGCAACCGCACCGCGCCCCACAGCAGGTCGGCGGTGGCCCGCCAGCCCGGAGTGGTCCGGTCACCCGCGTCGGCCAGCAGCACGTCGAGCATCTCCTCGCCGTGCCGCTCGCGGTGCTCCCGCGGATAGAGGCCCAGCAGCCGCCGGAACCGCCTCTCCAGTTCGCTCACGCTGTCCCTCCGATGAACCGTGCACGCAGACGGGTCGCCGCGACCCGGGCCGTGGACCGCACCCGCTCGATCTCCTCCGCCAGCCTGGCCGCCCCCAGGTCGGTCAGGCGGTAGTAGCGCCGGAGCCTGCCGTCGACCACCTCTTCCCGATCGACGGCCACCCACTCGTCCGAGGTCAGCCGGTCCAGCGCGGTGTAGAGGGTGCCCGCCCGCAGCCGCACCCGCCCGCCGGAGATCTGCTCGACATCCCGCAGGATGCCGTACCCGTGCCGGGGCTCCTCCGCGAGCGCGGTGAGTATCAGGAACGTGGGCTCCCGCAAAGCGTCGGTCACAGGAACGGTATATACCGATCATCGGTCTATGCGCAAGGTGTCCTTCGCTGGTGCGGCACAACCGCGCGGCGGGGAAGGCCCCGGCGTCGTTCCGGACGCGCGCGGCCGCTGAATGGGGCGTTCGCCCTAACCTGTCGGTGGATTCGGGCTATTGCCGCGCGCGACACCGACTGCCAGTGTCGATTACACCCTGCGTTCACGACCGTTCGAGGAGTCACCTGCATGACGCCACTTCGTGCTGCCCGCACGCGCTGGGCGGCCGGGGCCGGTCTCGCCGCCGCCCTGTCCGCCACCGTGCTCCTTGCCCCACCCGCCGCCGCCGAGGGCACGATCCTGTCCGTGCCCCAGGCGATCGAGGGAAGCTACATCGTCGTGCTGAAGGACGGCGCGACAGTGGCGCAGTCCTACGGCGCGGCCGTCACCCACACCTACAGCCACGCCCTGAACGGCTTCGCGGCGAAGCTGACCGACAAGCAGGCCCGCACACTCGCCGCCGACCCCGCTGTGGCCTACGTGCAGCAGGACGGCGTCGTGTCGCTCGCCGCGACGCAGCCCAACCCGCCTTCCTGGGGCCTGGACCGCATCGACCAGCGCGACCTTCCGCTCAACAGCAGCTACACCTACCCCAACGCGGGCGCCGGTGTGCGCGCCTACGTCATCGACACCGGCATCCGGACCACGCACGCGGACTTCGGCGGGCGCGCGGTCTGGGGCACCAACACCGTCGGGGACGGCAACAACTCCGACTGCAACGGACACGGCACCCACGTCGCGGGCACCATCGGCGGCGCGGCGCACGGTGTCGCCAAAGCGGTGTCGCTGACCGCCGTGAAGGTGCTGTCCTGCGCCGGTTCGGGCAGCTGGGCGGGAGTCATCGCCGGCGTCGACTGGGTGACCGCCGACCACACCTCCGGCCCCGCCGTCGCCAACATGAGCCTCGGCGGCAACGGCAGCAACGCGGCCCTGGAAGACGCCGTCCGCCGGTCCATCGCCGACGGCGTCGTCTACGCCCTCGCCTCCGGCAACTCCAACTCCGACGCCTGCAACTTCACCCCGGCCCGCACCCCCGAGGCCATCACCGTCAACGCCACCGCGAACAACGACGCCCGCGCGTCGTTCTCGAACTGGGGCACCTGCACCGACATCTTCGCGCCCGGCCAGAACATCACCTCCGCCTGGCACACCAGCGACACCGCGGTGAACACGATCAGCGGCACCTCGATGGCCGCCCCGCACGCGGCGGGCGCGGCGGCCTTGGTCCTGGCCACCGCCCCCTCCTCGACCCCGGCACAGGTCGCCGCCCAGTTGTACTCCACCGCCACCGCCAACAAGGTGACCTCCCCGGGAACCGGCTCCCCCAACCGTCTCCTGTACGTCACCGGCGGCTCCCAGCCCCCTGCCAACGACCGCCTCACCCGCGGCCAGGGCCTGGGCTCGGGCGCGTCCCTGAAGTCCGCCAACGGCGCCTACTCCCTCGTCATGCAGGGCGACGGCAACCTGGTGCTGTACAACGCCGCGGGCACCGCCCTGTGGCACACCAACACGTGGGGCAACCCGGGCGCGACCGCCACCTTCCAGACCGACGGCAACTTCGTCGTCTACGCCGCCAACGGCCGCGCCCTCTGGCACACCAACACCTACGGCACCGCCGCGAGCCTCTTCCTCGTACAGGACGACAGCAACATCGTCATCTACAGCCCGACCGGACAGGCACTCTGGCACCGTCTGCGCTGATCCGCGGAACGGGTGGGTGGTCCACCGGACCACCCACCCCCCAAGAGTTCTGCCGCAAGAGATAGGTGGACCGCAAACCTCCGCACGATCGCCGACAACCGACCCACCTCACCGGCCGGCTCGAACGCCTCGGCCAACTCCTGCGAGAGCACTCACGGTTCGTCTCCGTCGCAGCCAGACGATTCCCCACGCCCGGCCAACCAGGACATGCACCATCGGCGGCGGCCGCGACGCCCGCCCACGACAGCACCGCCCCGGTCCAGACCGACCAGCTCAAGGCCACCGGTGCCGGCGCGCCTGCCACCTGCAACTACGAGGTGACGAACGAGGGGGAGTCAACGTCCATCCTCCCAGGCCAACCTCACGGCTAGCCAACTCAGATGTCACCCATCCGCGCAGCAGACCTCACCTTCGAGTCGATGAACTTCTTGCGCAAAGCCAGCGAGACGTAGACGAGGGCGACGAGGACGGGGACTTCGATGAGGGGTCCGACGACCCCTGCGAGGGCTTGGCCGCTGGTGGCGCCGTAGGTGGAGATGGCGACGGCGATGGCGAGTTCGAAGTTGTTGCCCGCGGCGGTGAACGCCAGGGTGGTGGTGCGTTCGTAGCCCAGCCCCAGACTTGCGCCGAGGGCATAGGAGCCTGCCCACATGATGGCGAAGTAGGCGAGCAGGGGCAGGGCGATGCGGGCGACGTCCCAGGGGCGGTTGGTGATCTGCTCGCCTTGGAGGGCGAAGAGGATGACGATGGTGAACAGCAGGCCGTAGAGGGCGGTGGGGCCGATGCGGGGGAGGAAGCGGTTCTCGTACCAGTCTCGGCCTTTGCGCTTCTCGCCGAGGGTGCGGGTGAGGTAGCCGGCGAGCAGGGGGATGCCGAGGAAGATCAGGACGCTCTTGGCGATCTGCCAGCCGGAGACGGCGAGGTCGGTGGTGGGCAGGTCGAGCCAGCCCGGGAGGACCGCGAGGTAGAACCAGCCGAGCAGGCCGAAGGCGATGACTTGGAAGACGGAGTTGAGGGCGACCAGGACGGCGGCGGCTTCGCGGTCTCCGCAGGCGAGGTCGTTCCAGATGATGACCATGGCGATGCAGCGCGCGAGTCCGACGATGATCAGGCCGGTGCGGTACTCCGGAAGATCGGGCAGGGTCAGCCAGGCCAGGGCGAACATGAGGGCGGGGCCCAGGATCCAGTTGAGGGCGAGCGAGGCCCACAGCAGGCGGCGGTCGCCGGTGACGGTGTCGAGCCGGTCGTAGCGGACCTTGGCCAGAACCGGGTACATCATGATCAGCAGGCCGAGGGCGATGGGCAGCGAGATGCCGTCGACGGTGATGGCGTTGAGGACGTCGCCGAGGCCGGGGATCAGGCGTCCGGCGAGCAGGCCCGCGACCATGGCCAGGCCGATCCAGACCGGGAGGAGGCGGTCCAGGGTGGACAGTTTGGCGACCACGCCCGATGTGGGCGGGGTGGTATCCGTGGTGCTCACGCGGAGAACTCCTGGAGGATCGGCTGGTGGTCGTGGATCAGGCGGGCTGGGAGGCGTCTGCGACCAGCGCGCCGGACAGGCGTTGCAGGGTCTCGGGGACGGCTCGGTAATACACCCAGGTGGCGCGGCGCTCGCTGGTCACCAGTCCGGCCTCGCGCAGCACTTTGAGGTGGTGGGAGATGGTGGGCCCGGTCAGGTCGAAGGCCGGGGTGAGGTCGCAGACGCAGGCTTCGCCGCCGTCATGTGAGGCGATCAGCGACAGCAGCCGCAGCCGCACCGGATCCGCGAGCGCTTTGAACATCACCGCGAGGTCTGCGGCGTGCTCGGGCGTCAGTGGTTCGCGGACCAGCGACGTGGGACACGGCTGCTTGTTCGACACCCGTCTAGATTGACGGACCTCTACTTTGACGTCAATCGAGCCATCGATCACACTCGCCGCTCTTGACCCGGAAGTATAGCTCAGCGAAAATTGACTCAATGAGCACTGACTGGAGTTCCCGTGTGGTGGAGCGGGCCCGCGTGCACGCCGCGTTGGGTGAGCCCGCGCGGTTGTCCATGGTCGACCGACTCACACTCGGCGACGCCTCTCCCGGCGAGCTGGGTGCCGAGCTGGGCCTGTCCAGCAATCTCGTCGCCCACCACGTGAAGCTGCTGGAACAGGCCGGTCTCGTCGTTCGGTCGCGGTCGGAGGGTGATCACCGCCGCACCTACTTGCGATTGCGCCCAGGGCCGCTGGCCGGTCTCGTCCCGGCCAGCGCGCGTGGTGCTGCGCGGGTGGTGTTCGTGTGCAGCCACAACTCCGCGCGTTCGCAGCTCGCGGCCGCGCTGTGGGCCGACCGTAGCCCTGTGCCCGTGGCGTCGGCGGGCACCGAGCCTGCTCGCGCGGTGCATCCCCTGGCCGTCGTGACCGCCGCAGCCCACGGTCTCTCGGTCGCCTGCGGCACCCACCACATCGACGACGTGGTCCGCGAAGGCGACCTGATCGTCGCGGTGTGCGACAACGCCCACGAGGAACTGCCCAGCGGCGATCGCCTGCACTGGTCGATCCCCGACCCCGCCGCACCCGGCACCCCGGCCGCGTTCGAGACCGCCTTCCACGACCTCGCCGGACGTATCGACCGACTGGCACCCGCGGTCGGTGCGCCGTGCTGATCTGCGGTGGCCGCTGCGCCGACATCACCGACTGCGACCCGCCCGACCCCGGCACCCGCCTCGGTCACGTCACCGCCGACCTGGGACGCGAGTTCGACGGCACCGTCGACGCCGACGCGATTCACCGCGTCGTGCTGACCTCCTATCGCCACCTTGCCGAGACCGCGACCGTCCGGCACTACCTGCCCGTCCTGGCCGCCCGGCGCGCCAGGGCTTTGTTGACGACCTACCGAGACCAGTTGAGGAACCCATGAGCGACACGCCCGAGGTCCTGTTCGTCTGCGTCCACAACGCCGGCCGTTCCCAGATGGCCGCCGCCCTGTTGCAGCACTACGCCCTCGGCCGCGTCGCCGTGCGCTCCGCGGGCTCGGCGCCCGCCGAGAAGGTGAACCCCGCGGCCGCGCAGGTCCTGGCCGAACTCGGCCTCGACATCACCGCCGAGGTCCCCTCGAAGCTCTCGACCGCCGACGTCGAAGCCGCCGACGTCGTCATCACGATGGGCTGCGGCGACACCTGCCCGGTGTTCCCCGGCAAGCGCTACCTCGACTGGCAGCTCGACGACCCCGCCGGACAAGGAGTCGACGCCGTGCGCCCCATCCGCGACGACATCGACCGCCGCGTCCGCGCGCTCTTGGCCGAACTCCTCGACGCATGACCCGGTGACACCTGCCGCAGCCGGAGATGATCGGGCGATGTCGGGGCACTAGTTCGTCGTCGAGCGGCGTTCCAGCAGGATCGTGTCGTGCCATACGCCGTCGCGCTGGGCGATGCGTTCGCGGATGCCGACTGTGCGGTAGCCGGCGGTGTGGTGCAGGGCGACGCTGGCTCGGTTGTCGGTGAAGATCGAGGTCTGGAGCGTCCACAGGGTGTCGGCGTCGGCAGCGGTGACCTGCCTGTGCAGGAGGGCCTTGCCGATGCCCCGGCCGCGGTGGCCGTCGGCCACGTAGATGGATGTCTCGGCGACGCCTGCGTAGCAGTCGCGAGACGAGACTGGCGCGGCTGCTGTCCAACCGACCACGCGGCCGTCGATCTCGGCGACCCACCGGTGCCCGGGGAGCCACTTCGCGTCCAGCGTGGACCGACTGGGGACCGACGTCTCAAAGGTGGCCAGGCCGGTGGCGATGCCCTCGGCGTAGATGCGTCGAACGTCCGACCAGTCCTCGGGCTGCAGCGCCCGGACGGTGACATCGCCCGGAAGGTCCTCCGGACAGCACGGACGCGGCGCGAGCAGTCCCATGACGGCGTCGGCCGCGTGCGGCAGGCCCGCGCAGCAGGCCTGGTTGACGGTGACGATCGTCGCCGTTCCCTCTTTGCGCAGCCGCACGAATCCGACGTCGGCCAACTTGCGCACGTGGTGGGACGTCGTGGATTGGCTCGTCCCCAGGATCTCGGTGAGCGCGCCGACGGTGACCCCTCCGGGAGAGGTGGCGACCGTGTGCAGGAGCTTGACCCTGGCCGGCTCAGCCAGGCAGGCGAACCAGCTCGCGTAGGTGGCCGCCTCGGCGGTCGGCAGCACCTGCAACAGCGGAGGTTCGATCGTCATGCGGCCAGTGTATATCGACCTGGGACGATGAAGGTGCGTTCGCTGGTTGCCGTGCACGTCCCCGTTGAGCCGAGGTGCGCGCCCGCGGCGCCTCGCGCCCAACCGACAAATTCATCGACCAGAACCGATGGTTGCGTGGATCGACGTCCGTCGATACAGTCGCCGTAGATCGGTAGACATCGATGAAAGGACGGCAGAATGAACCTGCCTGTTGTGGTCGTGGGCGCGGGTCCGACTGGGCTGGCCGCGGCCGCGGAACTGGTCGGGCGGGGGCTGACGCCTCTGGTGGTGGAGCGCGGCGAGCAAGCGGGGGCGGCGGTGGCGCACTGGCACCACGTCAGATTGTTCTCCCGGTGGTCGGAGTTGGTTTCCCCGGCCGCACGGGCGGTGCTGACCGGGAAAGGGTGGGTTGAGCCCAACCCGGATGCGTACCCGACCGGCGCGGAGTGGGCTTCCGAGTACCTGCGGCCGCTGGCCGATGCCCTCGGTCAGCACGTGCGGCTGGGCGCCGAGGTCGTCGGCGTGGCTCGGCGCGGCCGCGACCGCGTGGTCGACGCGGGCCGGGACACCGAGCCGCTGACCGTGCACGTCCGCACCCGCGCCGGGGACGAGCGCATCACCGCCGCGGCGGTCATCGACGCCTCCGGCACGTGGGGCTCGCCCAACCCGCTCGGCGGCGACGGCCTGCCCGCCATCGGCGAGACCGCGGCTGCCGCCCGAATCACCTACCGCGTTCCGGACCTGGCCACCGAGTCCGCCCGGTACAGCGGCAAGCACGTCGTGGTCGCGGGCAGCGGGCACTCCGCGCTCACCGCCCTGGTCGCCCTGACCGGCCTGGACGACATCCGGATCACCTGGCTGCTGCGGCGCGGCGCGGTCGGCTCGGTCTTCGGCGGCGGCGAGGCAGACCAGCTCCCCGCACGCGGGGCACTCGGACTCCGCGCCAGAGCCGCCGTCGAAGCCGGGAAGGTGCGCGTCGTGACAGGTTTCCGCACCGAGGCGGTCGAGGCCGACATGACCCTGGTCTCCGACGCCGGACAGCGCGTGGAGGACGTCGATGAGATCGTCGTGCTCACCGGATTCCGGCCAGAGCTGTCGTGGCTGTCCGAACTGCGCCTGGACCTCGACCCCGTCCTGCAGGCGCCGACGCTCCTCGCGCCCCTGATCGACCCGAACGTGCACTCCTGCGGCACCGTCTACCCGCACGGGGTGAACGAGCTGTCCCACCCCGAACCGGGCGTCTACCTCGTCGGGATGAAGAGCTACGGCCGCGCGCCGACCTTCCTCGCGCTGACCGGCTACGAGCAGGTCCGCTCCGTCGTCGCCGCCATCGCCGGGGACCGCGAAGCCGCCGAGCGCGTCGAGCTGACGCTCCCGGAGACCGGCGTGTGCGGCGGAAGCGGCGTGTTCGACACGACGGAAGCCGACCCCAGTGGCTGCTGCGCGCCCCCAACCGGACCGCAGACGCTGTCGTTGTCCGCGCCGTGACCGGCACGGGTGGGCAATCCTGTCATTCGCGCGCAATGGGATGACAGCCTCTGGCCTGGGTGCCTAGGCGGCCTCTGCTGATCCCGGCGCCAGGCTGCCTGACCCGATACCACCGCACGAGCACACCCCCAGGGTTCCTCTACATCGGACAATATGGCCGCGGACCGGGCCGTGGCGCAGAGCCCGCGCCACGGCTCCAGTCGGTATCCCTTCCTGGTGGAAGTGATGGCTTGGTCACATACCCATGTGGCACCGTGATGCTGGACGGTTCGCGACCTGGCACGTCGAAACGTCCTCCAGTGGGCGGGGTGCTTCGCCGTCACCGGGTGGTCGGTGACCGGGTGGGTGATGGGGTCAGTCGGTCAGTCCCACCAGAAGGTCCACGAGTGGTCGCCGACGAGGCGTTGGGCGTAGGCGAAGAGGGTGTGGGGGCTCTCGCCCTGCCACACGTTGTCGGGGCAGAGGGCGAAGTGCTCGGCAGCCACGGGCAGGGCGTCGGCGTGGGTGGTCGGGGGTGCGGCGACGCTCAGGACCAGGGTGTCGAAGCCGACTCCCACGACGCGGGCGCCGTAGCGCTCCTCCCAGTCGCGCAGGACCGAGGAGAGCAGGGCGGTGTCGGCGAAGTGGTTCATCGGACCGGTCCAGCCCGCCGTGGAGAGGGCGTCGGCGCCCCGGTCCGCGGCGACCAGGCCCAGGCGCATCGTGGGGTGGCCCGCGAGCAGGTGCGCGGCCAGGTCGTCGGCGGTGCGGTCGGGGTCCACGACCAGGCGGCGCGGGCCTGCCGCTCCCGGCCACGAGCGGCCGTAGGGGCTGGTGACGGCCGCGCGCTCGGCTTCGGGCAGCGCGTCGTCCTCGGCGGGGGCGGTGTGCTCGGACCACCACCGGGCCAGCAGCTCGGCGGGGGCGTGGGCGCCGGGGTCGGACATGTCTCCGGGCAGCACCTCGCCGTTGCCCCAGGGCCGGTAGTCCTCGTCATCGTCGTCCAAGGCGTCGAGCAGCAGGGGCCAGAGGCCGGTGCGCCCGTGCTCGGCCCGCAGCGCCGCCCAGAGACCCGCCGGGGCGGGCCCGTCGCTGAGCCAGAACGCCGGGCGCTCGGTGTCCTCCTCCTCGGGGAGCACCAGCCGACCGGGTGGCAGCGGCGCGACCGGCGGATGCCTCTCGGCGGTCTCCGGGAACAAGTCCCGCAGGGCGGGTGCCGGCGTTTCGGAGGTCACGGACGTGATCGTAGTGCGATGGCGCGCGGGGCGTCCTCAGCGCGCGGCGAGGATGCGCGCGGCCAAGGACGTGCCGGACAGCCAGGCGGTCTCCACCCTCGGCGAGCCCCACGCGTCGCCGCACACGCCGATGCCCTGGTCGTCCCAGTGGAAAGAACGTGCGCCGTCCTGCGCCGGGCGCGCGAAGGTCCAGCGGTGGACGTGGACGTCGACCGGTTCGGGCAGGCCCACCGCCCGGCTGGCCGCGGCCGCGATGGCCCCGGCCGCCCGGGTGGGGGCGTCGAGGTGCTCTTGGGCGAAGGCGTCGGTGGTGTAGGCGACCGCCACCGGGGACCCGTCGCCGCGACGGGCGCCGTCGTCGAACACCGTGGTCAGCACCGGGTCGTCGTTGACGAACGCGCCGTCGAAGTCCGGCCAGGCGCGGTCGGCGTAGCGCAGCACCGCCGCCAGTGACGGCAGCCACCGCTGGGATTCGACCGCGCGGTTCGCGGATGAGTCGGGGTCGAGCAGGCGCGCGGCCTGCGGGCCCGGCATGGCCAGCACCACGGCGTCGACGCGGTCGCCGTCCACGCTCGGGCCCGGCCCCACCCGCTCCACGCGGCGCTCCAGGTCGACCCGCAGCCCTTCGGCGAGGTGCTCCGCCACCGAGCGCAACCCCGCCGTCGCCGCCCACCGCACAGGGCCCGAGGTGCTGCGCCGCCCCTTCGGGTCGATCACCGCGAGCGTGTCGGTCCACCGCCGGACGAGACCCGACCGGTGCAACCCGTCGACCGCCTTGGCGAAGTCGTCGTCGCGCACGGTGAAGTAGGGAGCGCCGAAGTCCACGGCCCGCCCGTCGAACCGCCGCGTCGCGAGCCTGCCGCCGACCACCCGGGCCCGTTCGACGACCCGCACCGACACCCCGGCCTCGGCGAGGCGCCTTCCACAAGCGAGACCCGAGATCCCGGCTCCGACCACGACGACCTTCATGGTGCGAGCGTATCGGTGCCGCGCCCACGACCTGCGCGATCCGCCCGTGGGTGGACGCCCCGTGCTCAGCTCGTGGCTGCCGCGCGGGGGCGGACCGTGGTGGTTGCTTCCGCGGCGTTGTCGGCGGGGTTGTCGTCGCCGCCCTGGACCTGTGGTTCGGCGACGGCGCGGAAGGTGGCCGGGCCGGTGTCGGTGAAGGTGTGGGCGAAGGGGAACTGGGCGACGCGGCCCGCGCGGGCGGGCACCCATTGGGTGGCGCGGCCGATCTCGGTGGAGTTTCCGTCCACCACTTTGTACAAGGTCACCACCACTGTCTCGTCGTAGCGGGTGTTGGTGACCGAGGCCGAGATCGTCCGGGTTTGGCCCAACCGGGCCGTGGCGGGGGCGCTCAGCGCGGTGGTGGTGACATCGTGGCTGCGGACTTGGACCGCCTTCGTGCCGCTGCCGGTGCGGCCGTCGAGGGTGGTGACGGTGAACTGGACGCGGTAGTCGCCGTCGACGGCGTATCGGTGCACCGCTCCCGGTTCCTGGGCCGTGAGGTCGACCGCGGTTCCGTCGCCGAAGTCGATGCGACCGGCCGCGACCGGCTGGTTCAGGACATCACCCGGGTAGACGCCGAAGTACTCGTCGCGGAGCACCGTCAGCCGTTCGGAACCCCCGATCAGGGTCGGCCTCAGCGCGGGCGCCAGTGCGGCGTGGAGGTCGACGACGCCTGCCTGGTCGGGGTCGGAGGCGATCTGGATGTGGTAGGTGCGGCCCGCGGTGGCGGTGAACACGGCGGGGCCTGGCGGTGTGCACCGCACCTCCGACAGCTCGTCGAGCCGGGCTCCCTCGTACACCACCATCGCGGCCGAGGCGGCGCCCGCCCACAGCGACACCGGCGCGGTGGTGGTCGGCGTGTAGCGGTACCAGATCGAGGAGGTGGCACCCTGGGCGCAGGCGGGGACCGGCTCGCCGGGCTCAGCGCCCGCGCGTGCGAGGTTCCCGTCGGTCACCACCGCGGGGATCGCCGTGATCGGGGTGGCGTCGGCGAAGCGGTCGTTCGGGGCGGGCGGCACCGATTCAAGTCCGAAGTGGAGGGTACCGCCGACGGCGGCGTTGTCGCTGACCAGCAGGTGGTAGGTGGTGCCCGCGGCGACGGCGAAGGTCTTGCGGCCGGCGGTGTCGTAGCGGCTGCCACAACTGCCCGGCACCGCGGTCAACGCGTCGCGCTCGCCGGTGAACGCGACGAAGGTCGAGGCGTGGTCGGAGGTGCCGAAGGTCGCCCGCAGGAACCCGTGCGCGGTGGCGGTGAAGCGATACCAGACCGATGCGCCGCCGCTGGGCCGCCAGCACGCGGCGGGCTCGTCGGCGGCCGCGGTGGCCTCGGTGGTGTCCTGGACGGTGGTGAACGGCAGGGCGGTGA
Source organism: Actinokineospora guangxiensis (assembly GCF_042657845.1). NCBI lineage: Bacteria > Bacillati > Actinomycetota > Actinomycetes > Pseudonocardiales > Pseudonocardiaceae > Actinokineospora > Actinokineospora guangxiensis. The sequence continues at coordinate 23,457 of NZ_JBHSKF010000024.1, forward strand.
TCTCGGTCGCGGTGTCGAAGTCGTCGTTCGACGGTGGTGCGGCGTGCGCGACGCTGGGCAGCAGGGCCGTAGCCGCGAGGGCGGCCAGGCAGGCGGTGGCGCGGGTGCTCGGTCTCATGGTCGTCATTCCCCCGGGGTGCTCGTCGCTGTCAACTCATGCCCGCGATGGCGGGCCGGACCGTGGTGGCGATGGCGATGACCTCGTTGTCGATCGGGCGGGCGTCGCTGATCCAGGAGGGCAGGTCGACCACCGCGCGGAAGGTCACCTTGCCCACCACGGCGTCGGCCGGGGTGAAGGTGTAGGAGAACGGCACGGCCACCTTGCGGGTCGGGTGGGCGAGCACGGACACCTCCTGCGAGGCGACTTCGGTCCAGTTCCACTCGTGGCTGCGCTTGTACAGCCGCACGGTCACCGTCTCGTCGTAGCGGGTGTTGGCGACCCGCGCGGTGATCGGCTTGGTCACCCCGGCCCGGCCGGCGGTGGGCACCTCGAACCGGGTGATCGACACGTCGTGGGTCTCCACGACCAGCGGCAGGGTGGTCGTCGCGGTGCGCCCGTCGCGGGTGGTCGCGGTGAAGCCGACGTCGTAGACGCCATCCGCGGCGTAGTTGTGGGTGACGCCCTCCGGCGACCACGGCGCGGTCGTCCCGTCGCCGAAGTCCCACTCCCCCGACACGATCGGCTCGCCGAGCCCGTCCTGCACCTCGCCGGTGAACGACCGCTGCGCATAGACCGTGGTCTTCTCGGTCGAGAAGTACGGCCGGATCGGCGGCGCGAGGTCCAGCCGCAGGGTCGCCGGGCCCGAGTCGATGTCCGTGGTCGTGAGCCTCAGGTAGTAGGTCTCACCGGCGACGGCCTTGAAAACGGCGGGTTCGTAGCCGGACGAGCAATCGATGCCGAGCAGATCGGTCAGCGCGGTGCCGGAGAACACCGTCACCGTGTCGTAGTAGTCGTCCGCGCCCGCGGTGATCCAGGCCGTCTCGGGCAGGGTCAGGGCGTACCAGACGGACCTTCCTCCCGAGCACCGCCACTCGTAGGGCTCGCCGGGTTCGGTGGAGGCGTAGGTCAGCTCGACGCCGCGCACGGCGGGCACGGAGCTGATCGGCTCGGCATCGGCGAACGCGTCGTTGGCGGGCCGTATCACCGCCTCCACCGCGAACGCGACCCGCCCCACCTGGTCGTATCCCCTCGCGGCGACCAGGAAGCGGTAGGTCCGCCCGGCATCGGCCTGGAACACGACCTCGGCGTCCCCGTAGCCGGACGAGCAGGCGCCGTCGACCATGCGCTGCTCACCGCGCTCGCCGGTGTAGGCCGCGAGCAGCGGCGGGAAGCCCTCGCCCACAGCCGTCGCCCGCACTGCCACGTCCTCGGCGGGGGTGAAGGCGTACCAGACGGTGTTGTCGGTGGGGTGGGCGTCGCACTCGGTGGGGTCGTCCCAGGCGGTGGTGGCCTCGGCCAGGTCCACCTCGGCCGCGAACGGCAAGCCTTCCACGATCACCGCGGCGTCGATGGCGTCGTTGCCCGGCACAGCCGCCACGGCGGCCCCCGGCGCGAGAACCGCCACCAGCGCGGCGACCCCCACGACGACGGCGGCCCTGACTCGCGCCACCGCACGCCGCCGTCGCCAGGACAGCTGCATCTGCGTCTGCATCCTCGACTCCCCAGGTTCTGACGCCCGCCACCGTGGCGGACCCCATGCCCGAAGACATCGCGTTCGTCCCGCACCGCGTGAGCGGCTCACGGCGACAGGCCACCAACGGACTAGTCCGGCCCGGGGTTGAGCACCGAGGGTGCAGTGCAGATCTGGCCGTCGGCGCGGATGTCGTTCGGCACGCCGAGCGTGATCGGGCACGGTGGTCCGAGCAGTGCCGAGGTAGGTTCTCTCGTCGTGGAGGAACGAGCGTTCAGCAGGGGTGATGTGATCATTCTGGTGATCACGTCGCTGATCGGTGCGGGGTTCGGGACGGGGTGGTGGTTCGCGGGGGTGTCGGTGGTGCCGGGTGCCGCGGTGCCGTTGCGGATCGTCGGGGTGCTGGTGCTGGCGGGGTTCTTCGCGTGGACGGTGTGGCTGCGCGGGCTCGCCGGTGGGCTGCCTGCCGGAGAGCGGCCGCCCGGGGCCGGACCGTTCGGCACGGTGTACGGGATCTCGGTGGCGCTCATGGTGGTCGCGATCGTCGGGGGCGCGCAGGTCATCAACCGGGTGATCGGCAAGCCGGAGGCGGGGGCCGCGTGGGTGTTGTTCGTGGTCGGCGTGCACTTCCTGCCGTTCGTGAAGCTGTTCGGGTCCAAGCGCTTCCTGGTCCTGGCCGTGCTGCTCACGTCGGTCTCGGTGCTCGCGGTCGTGCTCGGCGGTGTCGCGGGGCAGCAGTGGGCATGGCTGGGCGTACCGGGCTTCGGCGGCGCGGCCGTGCTCTGGGGCACGGCCGCCGCCGCACTGCTCACGGCTCCGGCGCGCATTCGCGCCGCGACCTCCGGCTGGTAGTCGGCTCCCTGTCTGCTGGCGTCGACCAGTCGACTCCCCCTCGGCGACGGCCTCTCCCTGGCACGCCGCCTCACCATCTGGCCCCATGGGCATGCGGCGTTCCGGATGTTCCCTGCGGACGCCGCGGTCAGGGTGCAGGCGGGGGGCTGCTCTGGGGTGGGATGGCTTCGGTGGTTATGAGGACCAGTTCGATGTCCCAGCGGTCCGGGCACCCGCTGCGGCGGACCACGGCCTGGCCCGCGGCGTAGGCGCCTGCGGTGAAGAACACCTCCGCCTCGAAGCCCTCGTTGTCCATGCCCGCCGGGCGGTAGCCCGCCGCGATGACCGCGTCCTGGATGAGCACCGTCACCTCGTCGATGTGCTTGTCCGACACAGCTTGCAGGGAGATGTGCCGGTCATCGCTGCGCACGGAGGTGACTGTTCCGATCTGGTCGAAGGACAGGCCGTCCGGTAGCAGTGCGGTCTCCTCGGTGGGGGCGGGGACCGGTGCGGGGCACGCCGCGTCTCCGCCGGCGGTGCTGGAGCAGCCCGTCAGGGCCGCGGTCAGCGTGAGGAGGAGGGCGGCCTTCCGGGACATGGTTCAACTGTAGGTAACTGGGAACGTTGCAGCACTCCATAATCGGATGAATCCGCACGATCCGGTGATACGTTGCCCGGAGTTCCGTTGAGATCTCGGAGGCTCGCGTGGTCCGGCACAGGCTCGTTCTCGTGGTCGCCGTGGGCATGCTCGCGGGGTGTGGTCCAGCCCCCTCGGACAGCGCATCACCCGAGGTCGCCGAGCGGGTCGCCGCCGATCCGCTGGGCGCTGAGGAGTGGATGTTCCGGCAGCGCGCCAACCCCGACGGCACCATTCCCGACGACGCCGTGGTCGAGGCCGTCACCCAAGCCAATCGGATGACACTCGCCTCGCCCGGCACCGACCAGGTGTGGGCCGAGCTGGGGCCGAGCAACATCGGTGGTCGCATCCGCGATGTCGCCGCCGACCCGACGACGCGCGGTGCGGTCTACATCGCCACCGGGACCGGAGGGCTCTGGCGCACCGGCGACGGTGGCGCGACCTTCGAGACCGCGTGGGACGACCAGCTGCCGCAGTCCATGGGCGCGGTCGCCGTGGACTCGCGCGGCGTGGTCTGGGCAGGCACGGGCGAGCCCGACCACGGCGGCGGTTCCGCCTACTACGGCCGAGGCGTCTACAAGTCCACCGACTCCGGCGCCACCTGGGCCAACGTCGGTCTGGCCGCGGGCGACACCGTCGGCCAGATCGCCATCGACCCGCGCGACGACGACCGCGTGTTCGTCGCCGTCATGGGCGCCCTGCACGACACCGCGCCCACCCGCGGCCTCTTCATGACCGAGGACGGCGGCGCGAGCTGGAAGCGCGTCATCGCCCCCGACAGCGCCTCCACCGGGGTCATCGACGTCACGATCAGCGAGTCCGACCCCGATGTCATGCTCGCGACCACCTGGGACAAGATCCGCGACGAGAAGTCACGCCTGTACGGCAAGAAGTCGTTCCTGTACCGCTCCACCGACGCGGGCCGCACCTGGACCAACGTCCACCAGCCGCCGCTGCCGCAGAGCACCGACGTCGCGGGCCAGCCCGACGCGCTGACCTACGTCGGCCGGATGGGCGTGGACTTCAGCGACACCGACCCCAACCGCGCCTACCTCATCTCCAGCGCCGCGGGCGGGAACTTCAACGGCTTCTTCACCAGCGCCGACGCGGGCGCGACCTGGACCCCGGTCGGCCCCACCTCCGGCGGCACCCTGCAGAGCATCAGCGGCGGCTTCGCCTGGTGGTTCGGCCGCGTCTACGTCGACCCGGCCGACCCGTTGCACGTCTTCGTCGCCGGGGTCAGCCTCGCCGAGAGCCGCGACGGCGGCCAGACCTGGACCACCTCGCAGACCCCGCACGCCGACCAGCACGGCCTGGAGTGGGACCCGTTCACGCCCGGCAGGGTCTACCTCGGCAACGACGGTGGCTTCTACACCTCCACCGAGAACGGCGCGGCCCGCGGGCTCTGGGCCAAGACCCCGCACCTGCCGATCACCCAGTTCTACTCCATGGACGTGTCCGTGCAGGACGGCGCGCGGGTCAACGCGGGCTCGCAGGACAACGGCTCGCTGAAGTCCTGGGGCTCGGACAACACCGTGACTGGCGACTGGTTCGGCTACGTCGGCGGCGACGGGATGATGAACCGCATCGACCCCACGAACGACCGCAAGTACTACGGCTGCTCCCAGAACGGCGGCTGCCGCGGGTTCGTCGACGGCGTCGGGTTCAGCATGACCATCCCGGGTGCGCGCAAGAACTGGGTCGCGCCGCTGGAGTTCGCCGCCGATCCCCGGGTGCTCTTCGGCGGCAGCGAGACGGTCAACCGGATCAACACCGACCCCGGGCAGCGCACCTGGCAGCGCATCAGCCCCGACCTCACCGAGGGCACCGAGCCGCGCGCCCCCGGCTTCGGCACCGTGACCGCGATCGGCACCACCGCGGCCGACCCGAACCTGGTGTACGCGGGCACCGACAGCGGCCTGGTGTGGGTCAGCCGCAACGCGATGGCCGCACCGGACCAGGTCACCTGGCAGAAGCTGACCAGCCCGGTCTTCCCCGGCCGCTGGGTCACCCGGATCACCGTCGACCCGCAGAACGCGCGGGTGGCCTGGGCGAGCTTCTCCGGCTGGCGCTCCGGCGACCCGCACCCGCACCTGGTGATGACCTCCGACGGCGGGCGCACCTGGTCCGACATCGCGGGCAAGCGCATCCCGCAGGCGCCCGTCAACGACGTGATCCGGCACCCGTCCAAGCCGAAGTGGCTGTTCATCGCCACCGACGTCGGCGTCTACCGCACCACGAACCTGGGCAAGACCTGGATCAAGGTCGGGGCGAACCTGCCGCTGGTCCCGATCACCGACGTCGACCTCCCCGCGGGCAGCGACACGCTCTACGCGGCGACCTACGGGCGCAGCGTGTGGACCACCTCGCTTGCCGACGACTAGCCGCGCGCGGGCCCGGCGTCCGTGGTGGGCGGCCGGGGTCGCCGTGCTGTCGGTGGTGTTTCTCGCACCGCTGGTGATCATGGTGCTGGGTTCGCTGCAACGCCCGCTCCAGCCGCCGCCCGACGGGCTGGACCTCTGGCCGGACCCGGCCGAGTGGTCGAACTACGCGTCCGTGCCCGCCTTCCTGCCGCTGTGGCCGATGGTGCTGAACTCGCTGCTGCTGGTCGTCGTCGCGGTGCCGGTGACGGTCGTGGTGGCCTCCCTGGCCGGGTACGCCACCGCGACCGCGCGCGGCGCCGCCCGGCCGCTGCTCATCGGCGCGTCGGTGGTGATGCTGCTGGTGCCCGCCGCCGCGCTGTGGGTGCCGAGAGTGGTCCTGCTGCGCGGGCTCGGCCTGGCCGACACCCCGCTGACCGTCGCGCTGCTGTCGCTGGCGGGCACGACCCCCTTCTACGTCCTGCTGTTCGCCCTCGCCTGCGCGCGCGTCCCCGGCTCGCTGCTGGAGGCCGCGGCGCTGGAGGGGATGAGCCCGTTCGCGGTCTGGTGGCGGGTCGCCCTGCCGCTGACCCGGCCCGCGGTCGTGGCCGTCGCCGCGCTGTCCGGGTTGTTCTACTGGTCCACGTTCATGGACCCGCTGACGCTGGTGTCCTCGCCCGCCCACTGGCCGGTGGCCCTGGGGCTGCGCGGGCTGGCCGAGATGGAGGTCGCCCTGTACCCGATCTACCTCGCCGCCGCGGTCGTGGTGACCGCCCCGGCGCTGCTGGCCTTCGCCGTCGGCCAGCGCTCCTTCTTCGCCACGGCGGTCCGGTCGTGAACCGCCGCGCCGCGGGCGCCGCGCTCGCCGTGCTGCTCGCCGCCGGGTGCGCCACGGCCCAGGAACCGAGCGGGCAGGCGGGGTCCGCCGACGCGCCCATCGTCGTGCAGGTGCGCGCTGAGCCGGAGGAGGCCGCCGTGTACCGCAGCCTCATCTCCGCCTACCGCGACTCCGGCGGTGGTGAGGTGGAACTGGTCGCGGTCGGGCGCGGCGAGCACCTGACCCGGCTGTCCACGGCGTTCGCCTCCGGCGACGCGCCGGACGTCTTCCTGATCAACTACCGCGAGTACGCGCCCTTCGCCCAGCGCGGCGCGATCGAGCCTGTCGGCCCGCTGCTGCGCGACCGGGGCGTCGACCTCGCCGACTACTACGAAGAACCGCTGCGCGCCTTCACCTACGACACCACGCTGCAGTGCATGCCGCAGAACATCTCCTCACTGGTCGTGTACTGGAACCGTGCCCTGTTCGCCGACGCGGGCGTCGAAGCGCCGCGTGCGGGCTGGACGTGGGCGGAGTTCGCGCGGACCGCGCGGGCGCTGACCGGCGACGGGGTGAAGGGCGTCGGGATCGACCCGTCCATCACCCGCATGGCGCCGTTCATCTGGAGCAGCGGCGGCGGCATCGTCGACGACGACACCGCACCGACCCGCACCACCCTGCACGAGCCCGGCGCCCGCGCCGCACTGGACGCCGTCGCCGAGCTGGTCGCGAGCGGTGCCACCCCCACCAAGGAGGAGGTCGCCGCCCAGGGCCTGGTGGAGCGGTTCATGACTGGCAAGGTCGCCATGTTCCTCAGCTCCCGGGTCGAGGTCCCGGCGCTGCGCGAGCAGCGGGGGCTGGACTTCGACGTCGCCGGGCTGCCGGTGTTCGACGAGCCGGCCTCGGTGCTGCACTCCGACGCCTACTGCGTGGCGGCGAACTCCCCGAACAAGGACGCCGCGACCCGGTTCATCGCCTACGCGGTCGGGCAGCAGGGGCAGACGGTGACCGCGCTCGGCGGGCGCACCGTGCCGTCGCTGCGCTCGGTGGCCACCTCGCCCGCCTTCCTCAGCCCGACCCGCGCCCCGGCGTCCTCGCAGGTCTTCCTCGACGCCATCCCGCTGCTGCGGCACACCCCCGTCACCCCGGTGTGGCCGGAGGTGGAGGACATCATCGGCACGCAGCTGGAGCGCGCCTTCGCCGACGGCGTGCCGCTGGAGGAGGCGCTCGCCGAGATCCGGCGGCAGGCCGACCCGCTGCTGGCCCGCCGGTGAGCCTGCTGGTCGAGGGGGCCCGCCGGACCTACCGGGCGCGTGGCGGTCCCGCCGTGGCGGCCTTGGACGGCGTGGACTTGGCGGTGGACGACGGCGAGCTGCTGGTGGTCGTCGGCCCGTCGGGGTCGGGCAAGTCGACGCTGCTGCGCGCCATCGCCGGGCTGGAGCGCCTGGACGGCGGGCGGGTCGTGATCGGCGGGCGGGACGTCACCGGGGTTCCCTCCGCGCGCCGCGACGTGGCGATGGTGTTCCAGGAGGCGGCGCTGTTCCCGCACCTGAGCGTCGCGGCCAACATCGGCATCGGGGAGCGGGCCCGGGGCGGGCGCCGCCGGGCGGTGCTGGCCCGCGTCCGGGAGGTCGCCACCACCCTCGGCATCGACCACCTGCTGCACCGAGCGCCCGGCGAGCTCAGCGGCGGGGAGCGCCAGCGGGTCGCGCTGGCCCGCGTGCTCATCCGCTCCCCCGCGGTCTGCCTGCTGGACGAGCCCTTGGCCTCCGTCGACGCCGAGCTGCGGCTGCGCGCCCGCGCCGAGATCCGCGCCGTGCACCGGGAGCTGGGCGTCCCGATGGTGCATGTGACCCACGACCACACCGAGGCGCTGGCGATGGGCGACCGGGTGGCGGTGATGCACCGGGGGCGCGTCCTGCAGTGCGACACCCCGGCCGACCTCTTCGCGCGCCCGGCCACCGTCGAGGTCGCCCGCGCGCTCGGCCCGCTGCCGATGAACCTGCTGCCCGCCGCCGACGGGGTGGTCGTCGGGGTGCGCCCCGAACGGGTGCGCCTGCGCGCGGGCGACGACGTGGTCGCCTCCGTCGAGGTGGCGGGAGAGGAGCGTCTGGTGCGGGTCGGCGCGCTGCTGGCCAGGGTGACCGCCGCCGACACCCCCGAGGTCGGCGCCCGGGTGCGCGCAGAGTGGTGCCCCGCCGACGAGCACCGCTTCGACGCCGTGACCGGGCTCCGGCTGTGAGGCGCTGGCCACTGGCCCTGCCGTACCTGGTCGGGTCCGCCCTGCTGGTGCTCGTCCCGCTCGCGATGGCCACGGCACTGGCCTTCACCGACTACTTCGGGTTCCGCCCACCGGAGTACACCGGCACCGCCAACCTCGACCGCCTCGCCGGCGACGCCACGTTCTGGGACGCGGTGGGAGTGAGCGCCCTGATCGCCGCGATCGCCGTACCGCTGCGCCTGGCACTCGCCGTCGGCGCGGCCCTGCTGCTGGCCAGGCGCCGCCCCGGCGCTTCCATCGGCCGGGCCGCCGCCTACCTGCCGTCGGTCAT
>NZ_JBHSKF010000025.1:0-30379 GCF_042657845.1 Actinokineospora guangxiensis
CGCCGGAATCGGCCCCCTGGGCCCCTCCCCCGACCCCCCCCCCCCCCCCGCCCCCGCCGCCCAGGCCATCCTCGCCACCCTCACCCACCCCACCCTCCACTGCCACCTAGCCGTCCACAACACCACCGGACTCCCCGACGGCTGGTACTCCCCCGACGGCACATCCCGCCCCGCCCCGGCCATGGACCAGACGGCCGCCGCCTTCGGCTACCCCCCGTCCAAGGTCCACGTGGCGGGCATGAACCTCGCCGTCGTCATCACCGCCGACATCGCCGCCGCCGTGACCGCGCACGGTCCGGCCGCCTACCCCCGGCTGCTGCGCTCCGCAGGTGCGATCGGCCAGCGGGTCTGTTCCACCGCCGCCGAGCACGGACTCTTCGCCCGACCCGTGCGCAGCGTTCACGAGGCGGCCGTCGAAGCCGCCGTCGAGGCGCCGGCCGGTCACGACTTCCTCTACCTGGTCCTCATCGGCCGGTCCCGCGTCCGCTGCTTCCCCTACGACCTCAGCCCACTGAATACGCATTCCAGCGCGGTTCTCACAGCCCATTCGGCAAACCAGGAATCTTCCCACCATTCCGGCACAACCGCCTCAATGTGAACATTGACGCCCCGCAGTCGATCTCGGTATCTTTCGCCGAAGATCGTATTCTCTCCCGCAGCCGAGATGTCCTCATAGGACATCTCGGCCATTGCCCGGTGAAGTCCTCACAGGAGGCTGATTGCGCATGCGTTTCTCCAAGGGGTTCCGGATGGTCGTCGGAGCGGCGCTCGTCCTCGCCGGGCTGACGGTCGCGCCGGCGCCGCGGGCGTCGGCGGCGGCGTTGACCGAGGTCACCTCGTTCGGCAGCAATCCGGGCGGCATGCGGATGCACCTGTACGTGCCGGACTTGCGGCCCGCGAACCCCGGGGTCGTCGTGGCGATGCACATGTGCGGGAGTTCCGGGCCGGACTTCTACGCCACCAGCCAGTTCGCCACCCTGGCCGATCGGCTCGGCTTTATCGTCATCTATCCCAGCGCGCAGCAGAACGTGGGCTTCGGCAACTGCTTCGACACGTGGTCGGCCGCCTCGAAGGTGCGCGGCGGAGGCAGTGATCCGGTGTCGATCGCGTCGATGGTCAACCACGTCACGGTGAACTATTCGGCCAATCCGACGAAGATCTACCTCGCGGGCTCCTCGTCCGGCGCGGTGATGGCCAACCACATGGCCGCCCTCTACCCGGAGGTGTACGCGGCGGGCGCGGCCTTCATGGGGGTGCCGTTCAACTGCTTCGCCAACGCCGCCGACTTCCCGCCGCCGAACAGCTCCTGCACCGGCGGCACCGGCGCGAACCGCACCCCATTGCAGTGGGGTGACACGGTCAGGGCGGCCTACGTCGGCTACAACGGACCGCGCCCGCGCATGCAGCTGTGGCACGGGACCGCCGACACCCTGCTGCCGATCGGGCTGCTGGAGGAGTCCATCGAGCAGTGGACGAACGTGTTCGGCCTGAGCCAGACCCCGACCGCGACCGACATCCCGCACCCGGGCTGGAACCGCCGCCGCTACGGCGCGGGGACGATGCGGGTCGAGGCGTACACCGTGCAGGGCGCCGGGCACACGCTGCCGGGCGCGGGCATGGCCGGGCGGGCAGTCCACTTCTTCGGCCTGGCGTCCTGCCAGGTCGCCAGCAGCGTGACCTGGTGGACGGGCGGGCTGACCAACAGCATCACGATCACCAACACCGGCTCGACCACCGTCAACAGCTGGGACCTGGCCTTCACGCTGCCCACGGGCCAGACCATCACCAGCGGCTGGAACGCGACGTTCACCCCGTCGTCGGGACAGGTCACGGCCAAGAACGAGAGCCACAACGCCGCCATCGGGGCGAGCAGCGCGACGACCATCGGCTTCCAGGCCACCCACACCGGCAACGTGGGCAAGCCCACCGCCTTCACCCTCAACGGCGTTCCCTGTACGGTCGTCTGACGTCGAGCGCAGGCCGCTGACCAGCGCGGAGACACGCGCCGGACGATTCTTTCCGGCGCGTGTCGATCCGCGGGCCAGCCGTTCGACCTGGGGATGAGAGGGTCCGGTCGGACCCGGGACGCGCAGGGAGAACGTGCGATGAAGTACATGCTGATCTGGCGGGCGACCGACGAGGCCTACGCGAAGATGGGCGAGTTCGACTTCGAGGGCATCATCGCCGCGATGGGCAAGTACAACGACGAGATGATCCGCGCGGGCGTGCTGCTCGCCTCGGAGGGCTTGGACGCGGCCGAGGACGGGGTCGTGGTCGACTACTCCACGGAGCCGCCCATCGTCACCGACGGCCCGTACGGCGAGACCAAGGAGCTCTTCGGCGGCTACATGGTCCTCAACGTGGCTTCCAAGGAGGAGGCCGTGGAGTGGGCGAAGCGCTCGCCGATCACCGGACCCGGCTTCAAGGCCGAGATCCGCAGGGTGACCACGATCGACGAGTTCCCGCAGGACAACGAGTGGGTCCGCAAGGAGCGGGAGTGGCGCGAGGCGACCGGTCAGCTCTGATGGCCGACCCCACCGGCCGCGGGGCCGTCGCCGCGGTGTGGCGAATCGAGTCGGCGCGCATCGTCGGCGCGCTGGCCCGCTACACCGGCGACTTCGCCATGGCCGAGGACCTGGCGCAGGAGGCGTTCGCCGAGGCGCTGGTCAACTGGCCGCGCGACGGCGTGCCGACCAACCCGGCGGGGTGGCTGCTGACGGTGGGCCGACGCCGCGCGATCGACGCGTTCCGCAGGCGTTCGCTGCGCGACGAGAAGTACGCCGTCCTCGCCGGTGGCCTCGGTGAGGGCGGCGCCTACTCCGGCGGTCCGCCCCCGGACGCCGATGACGTGCTGTGGGAGGCCGACCAGGTGGATGACGACGTGCTGTCGCTGATGTTCATCTCGTGCCACCCGCTGCTCTCGCGGGAGGCCAGGGTGGCCCTCACGCTGCGCGTCGTCGGCGGCCTGACCAGCGACGAGATCGCCAAGGCGTGCCTGGTCCCGACGGCGACGGTGCAGGCGCGCATCACCAGGGCGAAGAAGACGCTCGGCGCGGCGGGCGTGCCGTTCGCGGCGCCGACCGGGCCCGAGCGGGCCGAACGACTCGGGTCGGTGCTCAGCTCCCTCTACCTGATCTTCACCGAGGGCTCGTCGCCGACCTCCGGCGGCGAGGTGATCAGGGTGGACCTGGCGGGCGAGGCGCTGCGCCTGGCGCGGGTGCTCACCCGGCTGGTGTCCGATGAGGCGGAGGTTCACGGCCTGCTGGCGCTGCTGGAGCTGACCGCCGCGCGCTTCCCGGCCCGCACCGGCCCCGACGGCGAGCCGGTGCTGCTGGAGCAGCAGGACCGCGGCCGCTGGGACACCGCGGCCATCGCCCGGGGCCGCGCCGCGCTGGCCAAGGCGGGCGAGGTCGGCCGCGGCCTCGGCGCGTACGGGCTGCAGGCGGCCATCGCCGAGTGCCACGCGGTGGCGGGCTCGGTCGAGGAGACCGACTGGAACCGGGTGGTCCAGCTGTACGCCGCGCTGGGCACGCTGGCCCCCTCCCCCGTGGTCGACCTGAACCGGGCGGTCGCGGTGGCGATGGCCGACGGACCAGCCGCCGCACTGGCCATCGTGGACGACCTGGCTGCGGGCCCGCTCGCCAAGTCACACCTGCTGCCCACCGTCCGCGGCGAACTCCTCGCCCGCCTGGACCGCGCCGCGGACGCACGGGCCGAGTTCGACACCGCGATCGCGCGCTGCGACAACGAGCGCGAGCGCGCCGTCCTGACGCGCAAGCGCGACAACCTGCGGGCCTGACCCCGCTCAGAGCGAGCGGGCGATCAGGAACGCGCCCAGGGTGAGCATGGTGGCGGCGATCGCGCCGTCGAGCAGGCGCCACGCGGTGGGGCGCGACAGGGGTCCGCTGAGGAGGCGGGCACCGTAGCCGAGGCTGGTGAACCAGGTGATGCTGGCCAGCACGGCGCCGGTGCCGAAGGCCCAGCGCGCGGAGCCCTGGTCGGCGGCCACGGAGCCGAGCAGGAGAACGGTGTCCAGGTAGACGTGGGGGTTCAGCCAGGTCAGGGCCAGGCAGGTGAGTACGGCGGTGCGCAGTGACCCGGCCGCGGAACCATCCGTGGCGAGGGACTGGTCGGCGGGCCAGGCCGCGCGGCGGGCGGCGAGGACGCCATAGGCCAGGAGGAAGACGCCGCCAGCCAGGCCGACGACGGTGAGGGCGGCGGGCCAGGCCGAGACGACCGCGCCGAAGCCCGCCACGCCCAAGGCGATGAGGGCGGCATCGGAGAGCGCGCAGATGCCCACCACCGCGAGGACTCCCTGACCGCGCAGTCCTTGACGCAGCACGAAGGCGTTCTGCGCGCCGATCGCGATGATCAGGGACAGGCCGGTGCCGAAGCCGGCCGCCACCGCGGGTGCGCTCATGGTGGTGACGTTATGGGCGAGATCAGGATTAGTGAAGCTAATGTTCCTTACGTATCGTTAGCTGACGTGATGTCTGAGCTGCCACCGGACCTGGTCCGGACGTTGTTGACCGTTGTGGACGCGGGGACCTTCGACGCCGCCGCGGCACTGCTGCACGTGACGCCCTCGGCGGTCAGCCAGCGGGTGAAGGCGCTGGAGCAGCGGGCTGGGCGGGTGCTGGTGACGAGGTCCAAGCCGGTGCGGGCAACCGCGTCCGGGGAGGTCGTCGTGCGGCACGCGCGCCAGGTCGCCGCGTTGGACCACGCGTTGCGGATGGAGTTGGGCCTGGCCGAGGCGGGGGCGGCGCGGTTGTCGATCGCGGTCAACGCCGATTCGTTGGCTACGTGGTTCTTGCCTGCGCTGGTCGAGGTTCCGCGAGAGCCGTTGATTCGGTTTGAGCTGCACCGGGAGGATGAGGCGCATACCGCGGCGCTGTTGCGGGAGGGGCGGGTGATGGCGGCGGTGACGTCCGCGGCTGAGGCTGTGGCGGGGTGCACTGTCCGGGGGCTTGGGCGGGCTCGGTATCTTCCTGTGTCCACTCCGGACTTCGCCGCTCGGTATCTCGTTGGCGGTTCCCTGGTTGAGCGGCTGGAGGATGCGCCTGTTGTCGCGTTTGATCAGCGGGACCTGCTGCAGGACGAGTTCGTGCGGTCGTTGGGTGGTTCGGGGGCGAGTTCGGCTCGGCATCTGGTTCCGTCGTCCGAGGGGTTCCGGGACTCGGTTGCGGCGGGGTTGGGGTGGGGGTTGGTTCCTGAGGCGCATGCGGTGGGGTTGTCGGGGGTTGAGGTGGTGGTTCCGGGGGCTTATGTGGATGTTCCGTTGTACTGGCAGCAGTGGAAACTGGATGTTCCGGCGCTGTCGGTCGTCGCGGCGGTGGTGGGGGTGGCGGCTGCTGCGGCTCTGTACCAGTGAATGGGGGTTGTCCACAGACTGGAGGTTGCTGCTGCGGCGTGGTGGTGGAGTTGGAACCTCACACACCTGACCGGGTACGGTCGTGCTGGGGAGGGGTGGTCATGACCAGTGCGAAACGGGGTGTCTGATGAGGACTGAGGACACCTTCCCGCAGGCTTTGGCGGAGGGCCGGGCTCACGTGACGGACGGGGACATGGGGCGTCAGCCCCGTGTCTTCTGCTTCCGCAGGTCGTCGGGGGACGACGTCGGTACGCAGGTGTTGCGGTGTGTGCGAACCGGCACCCATGAACGCAGAGGTAACGGTCGTGGCGATCAACGAGAATGAAGCGTCCACTCGGCGCGCGCCGGTCGTGTTCGCGGCTGGCGCGGCCGTTGGGCTTCTAGGCGGCATGATCGGACTCGGAGGAGCAGAGTTCCGGCTACCCTTGCTGATCGGGATGTTCGGGTTTGTTGCTCTCTCTGCGGTCATCCTCAACAAGGCGATGAGTCTTGTGGTCGTCCTCACCGCCCTTCCGGCGCGCCTGGCGACTGTCACAGCCGCCGAACTCAGCCCACACTGGGCAGTCGCGTTGAACCTTCTCGCCGGGAGCCTGCTCGGCGCTTGGGCAGGAGCAACCTGGGCCTTGAGGATGCGCACAGCGACGCTCTACAAGGTTCTAAGCGCACTCATGGCCTTCATGGCCGCAGCACTGATCATTACGCACCTGACCAGCCTCAGTTCCCTGGCTCTCCCCGCGCCAATCCAGACAGCGGCAGGCGTGGCTGCCGGATTCGGCATCGGCGTCGTCGCAGCCATCATGGGAGTGGCAGGCGGAGAACTCTTGATCCCCACGATTGTGCTGCTCTACGGAATCGACATCAGAACCGCAGGCAGTCTGTCCCTGCTCGTCTCGCTGCCGACCATGCTCGTCGCATTCACCCGCTACAGCCGAGACAACAGCTTCGCCGTCCTACGCCAGAACCTCCGGTTCACCGCGCTCATGATCGCCGGTTCGGTCACAGGTGCCCTGATAGGTGGCCTACTCCTAGGCGTGATACCCGACCTGATCCTCGTACCCACTTTGAGCTTGATCCTCTTGGCCTCAGCGTTCAAGCTCGCCCGACACAGCTGACCAGGGAATTCTCCCGGGATCAGCCTGTCCGCCGACGGCAAGTCAACGCTCACTGATGCCCTCTGGCCAGGTGTGCGGGGTTGCGATCAACGTGACCGGCAAGCCGGTCCCGCGCACGCCAGTTTGGCGGCGATTCTTCTCCCCCACCGAAACGACTCCACCCCATCGGACACCTGGGAGGGTTCGGCGGTCGGCGGCGTTGCGGACAGCGGCACCGCGATCAGAGCATCTGCACGGCGCGAGTGGCGCTACTCCTTCACCGCGCCTACTGAAGCGCGCATGATGCGGCGTTGGAAGATGGCGAAGACGACTACCACCGGGATGGTCATGATCGCGGCGGCGGCCAGTTTGATTGGGTACTGGGTTCCTTGGCTGAGTTGGCCGGAGGCCAGTTGGGCGACGCCCTTGGTCAAGGGGGTGAGTTCTGGGTCTTGGGCGGCGACGATGAAGTGGGACAGCTCGTTCCAGGACGCCTGGAAGGAGAGGATGAAGATGGTGATGACGGCGGGTCTGGCCATGGGGAGGACCACTGACCAGAAGCGGCGGAAGGTTCCCGCGCCGTCAATGGTCGCCGCCTCCTCCACGGCTCGGGGGATCGACTCGAAGAAGTTCTTCATGATGAAGATCCCGGCGGCGTCGGCCAGCAGGGGGATGATCAGGCCCGCGTAGGAGTCGTACATGCCCAGTTGGTTGATGACGAGGAACTTCGGGATCAGCAGGACCACCGCGGGCACGGCCATGACCGCGATCACGGCGGCGTAGACGACGCCGCGGCCGCGGAAGTCCAGGCGGGCCAAGGCGTAGCCGGCGAGGCTGTCGAAGAACACGCGGCCGAGGGTGACCAGGACCGTGATGACCGTGGAGTTGGTCAGCCAGGTGGGGAAATCGGCGGCGAAGAGGCGTTGGTAGGCGGCTGTGGTCGCGGTGGCGGGGATGAGGCCCAGGGGGTCGGTGGCGGCTTCGGATTCCGTCTTGAACGAGTTGGCCACGTCGAGCAGGAAGGGGCCTATGTAGAGGGTGGCCAGGGCGATCAGGGCCGCGTAGGTCAGGATTGTCGCGGGGCGGGTCATGTGCGGTTCCTCAGCAGGATGCGCTGCACGATGGTCAGGGCCACGATGATGGCGAAGAGGATGAACGCGATGGCCGCGCCCTGGCCCCACTGCTGGTTGAGGAAGGACGAGCTGTACGACAGGTAGGCGGGCGTCAGCGTCGTCTTTGCCGGGCCGCCCTGGGTGCCGGTGTAGATCTGGTCGAAGACCTGCCAGGTGCCGATGAGACCGAGGGTGAGCACCGTGAACAGGGTCGGCCGCAGCAGTGGCAGGGTGACGCGGCGCAACCGCTGCCAGGAGTTCGCGCCGTCCATGACGGCGGCTTCCTCCACCTCGGGCGGGATGTTCTGCAGCGCCGCCAGGAACAGCAGCATGAACGTGCCCGATGTGGTGAAGACCGCCATGATGACGAACACGCACAGCGCCACGCTCGGCCCGGAGAGCCACTCCCACCACGACAGCCCGAACAGGCCGCCGCCGGTCAGCGCGGCGGGCGCGTCCACCCCGACCGACTCCAGGCCCAGGTGCAGCACGCCGCGCGGGTCGGCGAACCAGTTGAGGCCGTCGGCGCCGAAGACGGCCAGGATCTGGTTGACCGGGCCGGTCGCCGAGAAGAGGAACAGGAACAGGACCGTGATCGCGACCGAGCTGGTGACCGAGGGGAAGTAGAAGGCCGTGCGGAAGAAGCCGCGGGCGGCCAGCAGGCGCTTGTTGACCAGGAGGGCGAGCAGGAGCGCCACGGCGGTCTGGATCGGCACCACGATCAGCACGTAGTAGGTGTTGTTGCGGATCGCCGTGCCGAAGTCGCGCTGGGGCAGGCCCGGTTCGGTGAGCAGGCTGGCGTAGTTGTCGGCCCCGACGAAGTCCACCTGGGAGGACAGCGGGCTGCCGCGGCCGGTCCAGTCCGACACGCTGACCCACGCCGCCGTCAGCACCGGAAGGACCAGGAACAGCCCGAGGATGGCGACCACGGGCGCGATGAACAGCCACCCCGCGACGGCGTCGCGGCCGAAGAGCCCGCCGCGACGCCGGGGCTTCACTGGTGTGGTCACCGCGTCACTTCGCGATGGCTTGCAGGTTCGTCTGCACGCTGTCCAGGATCTTCTTCGGGTCGCCGCCCTTGAGGGTCTCCAACTGGGCGTTGAGGTCGCTGATCACGTCGGTGACGCCGACCATGGGCGGGATGCTGCGCGCGTACTCCCCGCCCGCGAGGAACGCGGCCTGCTCGGGGAACCTGGACTTCCACTGCTCGGCGGCGGTGGTGACCGACGGCATGACGCCGAACGCGTCGGCCGCGGCGAGCTGGCGGTCCGGGTGGGTCAGGTACTCGGCGAGGGCGCGGGCGCCGTCCTTGTTCTTCGACTGGGCGGCGATGCCCCAGCCGCCGTTGAACTGCATGGTGCCCTTGCCGCCGGGGCCCGCGGGCAGCTCGACGGCGCGGTACCGGACATCGGGGTAGTCGTTCTTCATCGCGCCGACGATCCAGTTGCCCTCGATCGTCATGGCCGCCAGCTCCTTGCCGAAGGCCTCGCCGCCCCACCCCGCGCCGAGGTCGGAGGAGAACCGGAGCGAGCCGTCGGCCAGCAGGGACTTGGCGAACTCCAGGCCGCGCACGTTCTCCGCCGAGTTGGCCGTCACCGCGCCGTCGGGGGCGGTGAGCCAGCCGCCCGCCTGGGCGAGGAAGACGCCCGCGCGGGCGAACTCCGGGCCCATGGTCAGGCCGGCCTGCTTGTCGGTTGTGAGCTTGCGGGCGACGGTCTCCAGCTGCTCCCACGTGGTGGGGACGTCGGCGTCGGTGAGCCCGGCCGCGGACCAGGACTTCTCGTTGATCAGCAGCGCGAGCGTGGAGAAGTCCTTCGGCACGGCGTAGAGCAGGCCGTCGTAGGTGAAGGACTGCTTGATCGGCTCCTGGAAGTCGGCGAGGCGGGCGAAGGAGTCCGGGATCGGCTCCAGCGAGCCGTTGGCGGCGTAGGCGGGCATGGTGTCGTTGGTCAGGTAGAACAGGTCGGCGGGCTGGCCCGAGGTGAAGCCCTGGCTGAGCTGCTGGGCCATGTCCGAGGCCACCAGCACCCTCGCCTTCGTGCCGGACTCGGCCGACCACGCGGCGACGGCGTCCTCCACGAACTTCTTCTCCGCGTCGCCGGAGGCTCCGATGAGGACGGTCAGGTCCGCGCCCGGGGTCTGGGTCGGGCCTTCGGCGCTGTCCTCGAAGCCCGAACCGCAGGCGGACAGGGTCAGCGCGGCTGCGGCGGCGACGGCCGCGGTTCGCGCGCGGCGGCGGGGCAGGTGCATGGTGTTCTCCAGTGAACGGGTGCGGGCAGGGGCCATCGCCGCGGCGGCCGCCGCGGTCTCGCTCGGGTGAAGGTGTGGGTGCGGCTACGCCGGGGGTGTGCCGGCGCGGAGGACGAGGTCGGGGGCGAGCAGGCGCTGCGCGGTCGGCGGCGGCGCGCCGTCGGGGGCGTCGAGGCGCTCGTGCAGCAGGGCGAAGCAGTTCCTCGCGGCCTCGACCAGCGGCTGGGCGACGCTGGAGATGCCCATCGCGGCGGCGGCCGGGGTGTCGTCGAAGCCGATGACGGTCAGCCCGCCGCCCGCCGCGGCGGCGCCGATGGCCAGGGAGTCCGACGCGCACACCAGGGCGGTGGGCGGATTGGGCCTGCCGAGCAGGGCGCGAGCGCCGCTGATGCCCGCGGCGACCCCGTCCTCGCTGCGGATCTCCCAGGCGTCGGCGGCGGCGCGCAGGTCGCCGAGGTGCTGGTCCACGGCTTCGCGCCAGCCGCGGCGCCGGTCGTCGGCGACCCCCTTCCCCGCGGGCCAGCCGAGGTAGCCGACCCGGCGGTGGCCCTCGGCCAGCAGGTGCTCGGTGGCCGCCCGCGTGCCGGAGGCGCCGTCCACGTCCACCCAGCTGTGCCCGCGGGCGGCCCTGGGGTCGTCGGACCAGGGACGGCCGAAGGCGACGAACGGCACGGCGCGCTCGGTCAGCCAGGTGGTGCGCGGGTCGTCGTGGTGGGTGCCGGTGAGGACGAAGCCGTCAATGCTGGTGGTGACCAGCAGTTCGCCGTACTGGGCGATCTCGTCGGCGTCGTCGTGGGCGGTGAACAGCATGACCCGGTAGCCGCCGGACTGGGCTTCCTCGGTCAGCGCGTGCAGGAAGCGGTCGAGGACGACGCCGTTGATGCCGTCGCGCAGGGGCTCCAGCCGCAGGCCGATGATGCGCGAGCGGCGGGTGCGCATCTGGCGGGCCGCCGCCAGCGGCCGGTACCCGAGTTCGTCGATGGCCTCGCGCACCCTGGCGGTCGTGTCGGCGCGCACCAGGTGCGGCGCGTTGAGGACGTTGGAGACCGTCTGCGGCGAGACCTGGGCCAGCGCCGCCACGCTCGCGAGCGTGGCGCGGGGCCGGTCGTGTTCGGCGCGGTCCAGCGTTCCCATGTGCCGTCCAGCTCCTCGTTCCCGCTTGGATCGATCCAAGAACCGGCTCTTGGATCGCTCCAATCGCCGGGGATGACCGAACCATGCACCCCCGCCTCGGCCGTGTCAAGGGCCGGTCCGAGCCTTGACACCGCACGCCTTGGAACGATCCAATCCAGTCGTCCCACCCCGTCGCCGGAGGTATCGCCTTGCCCTCTCTCCAGCCGCTGCTGCACGATCTGGCCACCGCGGTCGCCGCGCCGACGGTCGCGCTCGGATCGCGCTCCGGGCAGATCCGGCCGGAGGGGACCCAGGGCGTGCTCCACGGCGACGTCCGGGTGCTGCGCAGCGCCGTGCTGACCGTGGACGGTGTCGAGCCCGAAGCCGTCTCCCACACCGAGCGCGGGCCGGGGACCAGCGAGTTCGTCGCCGTGCACCGTCGAGGCGTGCCCGGTGACGGGGCCGATCCGCTGGTGTGGCTGCGCCGCGAGCGGACCGTCACCGCGACCGGTCTGCGCGAGCGGTTCACCCTGGTCAGCGCGGCCCCGGTGGAACTGGACCTGGATGTGCGGCTGCTGGTCGACGCCGACTTCGCGCCGGTCGAGGTGATCAAGTCGGGGCGGGCGGCTCCCCCGCCGGTGCCGGTGACCGTCGACGCCGGGGTGGCGACGTGGAGCGCGCGCGGGCTGCGCGGCCGGGTGCGCGCGCCGGGGTCGCGGATGGACTCCGACGGCACGCGGCTGCGGGTGGACTGGACGGCCGCCCTGCCCGCTCGGGGCTCGGCGAGCCTGGAGTGGGAACTGGTGGTGCACGACCCCGGGTCACCGCTGACCGCCACCTCGGCGCGACTGCCCGAGCTGGCGGTGACCGCCGACGACCCACGGCTGGCGCGCCTGCTGGAGCGGTCGATGTCCGACTTGGCGGGCCTGCTGGTGAGCGAGGCGGGCCACCCCGACGACGCCTTCGCCGCGGCGGGCGCGCCCTGGTTCCTGACCCTCTTCGGGCGCGACAGCCTGTGGGCCGCGCGCATGCTGCTGCCGGTGTCGGTCGACCTCGCGGCGGGCACCCTGCGCACCCTCGCCCGCGCCCAGGGCACCCGGCACGACCCGCAGACGGGCGAGGCCCCCGGCAAGATGCCGCACGAGCGCAGGCGCGGGGAGTTCGTCACCGGCGATCTCGCGCTGCCCGCCCTCTACTACGGGACCATCGACGCCACCGCGCTGTGGGTGTGCCTGCTGCACGACGCCTGGCGCTGGGGGATGCCCGAGGACCAGGTCCGCGCGCTGCTGCCCGCCCTGCGCGCCGCCCTGCGGTGGATCACCACCGACGCCGACCCCGACGGCGACGGCTTCGCCGAGTACCAGGACCACACCGGCCGCGGCCTGGCGAACCAGGGCTGGAAGGACTCCGGCGACGCCATCCGCTCCGCCGACGGCGCCTTCGCCGACGCCCCGGTCGCCCTCGCCGAGGTCCAGGGCTACCACCACGAGGCCCTGACCAAGGCCGCCGCCCTGCTGAGCGCACTCGGCCACCCCGACGACGCCGAACCGCTGACCGCGGCGGCGTCGTCGCTGGCGGCCGCCTTCCGCGCCCGCTTCTGGGTCGGCGACGGCACCGGCCCCTACCCGGCGCTGGCCCTGGACGCGCACAAGAAGCCGGTCGACTCGCTGACCAGCAACATCGGCCACCTGCTCGGCAGCGGCCTGCTCACCGCCGACGAGAGCGCCACGATCGCCGCGCGCCTGCTCGCCCCGGACATGAGCTCCGGCTTCGGCCTGCGCACCATGTCGACCACCAACGACGCCTACCACCCGCTCAGCTACCACTGCGGCTCCGTCTGGCCCCACGACACCGCGATCGTCATCGCGGGCCTGACCGCCGCCGACCACCCCACCCACGCCACCGGCCTGGCCACCCAGCTCCTCGCCGCCGCCGAGCACTTCGACTGGCGCCTTCCGGAGCTCTACGGCGGCTTCGCGGCCCAGGACACCGCCCGCCCGGTCCCGTACCCGGCGGCGTGCCGTCCGCAGGCGTGGTCGGCCGCGGGCGCGGTGACGATCCTGTGCACGGTGCTGGGGCTCGCGGTGGACGTGCCCGGGCGCACCATCACGGTGCGACCGCCGCGGCCGGGGCCAGTCGGCGGGATCAGGGTGAGCGGATTGAGTGTCGCGGGCTCGCCGTTGACGGTTCGGGTTGACCGGTCGGGCGTGGTGACGGTTGAGCAGTGCCCGCCTGGTTTCCGCGTCATCACCTAGTCGACGTCTGCGTCTTTGCGGTCACCCGCACCGGTTTGCCGCGAGTGCGGCCGCCCCGCGCGGCGGCTCCGGAACCGGGGCAGGGCGGTGGCGAGGGCGGCCAGCAGGTGGCGGTCGAGGGTTCCCGCGCCGAGCCCGATCTCGGTGATGCCGTCGAAGGCGCGCCGGTCGGCGCGGGCGGCTTCGGCGGCGAGGTCCAGTGGCCAGGGGTGGCGGGTGAGGCGGGCGAGCAGGGTGGTGTGGCGCAGGTGGGTGCCGAGAGCGTGGCGCAGGGAGTGCCGGTAGGCGCGGGCGGGGTCCTGGGTCATCGCGGCTGCGCCCGCGAGGCTGCCGGAGAGGACGGCGTAGTAGATGCCCTCGCCGGTCAGGGGGTTGATCAGGGATGCGGCGTCGCCGGTGAGCAGGACCCGGCCGTGGGCGATCTCGGGGCGGCCGGGTGAGAGGGGCAGGCGGTGGCCGCGCAGGGGGACCCCGTCGAGGCCGGGGACGAGGGCGTGCAGGCGCTCGGTCAGGTGCTTGCGGGTCGGGGGGTCGCGGCGGATGACCTCGCCGTAGCCGATGTTGGCGGTGCCGTCGCCGACGGGGAACGCCCACGCGTAGGCGGGCCAGTGCTCGGCGGCCAGGGTGAGCAGCTGCTCGCCGCGGACGAAGGCGTGCGCGGGCGCGTAGCCGCGCACGGCGATGGCGACGGTGCCCGCCGGGGCGGGCCGGGCGCCGCACTGCCGTCGGATGACCGACTCCGCGCCGTCCGCGCCCACGACCACGCGAGCGCGGATTCCGCCGTCGATGACGACCGGCGCGTCCACGCCGGCCCCACGGCCACCGCCCGCCGAGATCGTGCGCACCCGGTGCTTGCGCAGCACAGCCCCCGCGGCTTGGGCCGCGCACAGCAGCCGGTGGTCGAAGAGCACGCGGGGCACGACGAACGCTGGGCGGGCGAACGGCCGGGCGAACCGGATTCCCCCTGGTGAGACAACGGTGAGCCGGGTGACCGGTTCTGTCCCCGCGGTCAGCTCGGCGATGTCGACGCCGAGGTCGGCGAGTACGTCCATGGCGTGCGGGGCGACGCCGTCACCGCAGACCTTGTCGCGCGGGAAGTCGGCGGAGTCCAGCAGCAGCACGCGCGCGGCGGGGTCGGCGCGCAGCGCGGCGAGTGCCGTGGCCGAGCCCGCGGGGCCCGCACCGACGACCACGAGATCCCACTCACCCGCCACTGCTGCGACGGTACGGTCAGCGGGCGGTCTCCGCCGGACGAGTCCGGTCAGGCATCGCGCCGGCAGGCGTAGACGATCATCCCGTCCTGGAGCGCGCCGACCCTGTCGTACAGGGCGCGGGCCGGGATGTCGTCCAGGGTGTTCCAGCAGAGGGCCGGGAGGCCGTTCCCCGCGGCGTCGCGCGCCACCCAGTCGATCACCGCAGTGCCTCCCAGGGCTCGCGGTCCGATTCGGCAGGCGCGCTGATCTCCACCATGGCGCCATCGTCCTCCCCCGGCGGGCGGAGGTCCCAAGTGGACGCCACCGACCAGGGCGGCGCAGCGGATTCGTCCGGTCGTCGCAAGCGCGAGAGCGGCGGATAGCGGTCACACCGACGGAGGTACCTGGTCGGGCGAAACGGGAGCTATGTTGCGTTTCTGTCCGTGGTTTTCCCACTGCTTGATCAACCTGTGAGCATGTCACGCTCGCACCGTGCCTGCTCCCGGTCGTGGTGGCGCGCGGACACCCGTCCCCCTGCGCGGTTGGAAGGAACGGAATGAGACGAGCGCCAAGCATCCGCATCGCCGTCATCGGAGCCCTGGCCATGGCGGTGACCGCCGTCCTGCCCGCCCAGGCGGCCACGGTCCAGGTCACCGAGAACGCGCCCCAGGTGAGCACCGCGATGGCCAAGGCCCTCCAGCGCGACCTCGGCCTGTCCGCCGAGGAGGTGCGGTCCCGGCTGGCCGCCGAGGAGAAGGCCCGCACCGCTGAGAAGACCGCGGCGGGCCTGCTCGGGTCCACCTACGCGGGCAGCTGGTTCGACCCCGCGAGCAACCGG
Organism: Actinokineospora guangxiensis; assembly: GCF_042657845.1. Taxonomy (NCBI): domain Bacteria; kingdom Bacillati; phylum Actinomycetota; class Actinomycetes; order Pseudonocardiales; family Pseudonocardiaceae; genus Actinokineospora; species Actinokineospora guangxiensis. Next base: position 15,224 of record NZ_JBHSKF010000025.1, read on the forward strand.
CTCATCGCCCAGACGACCGACCCGGCGAAGGCCGAGGCGCTGGCCGGGCACGACTTCCAGGTGCGGACGGTGCGGCACAGCAGCGCCGCGCTGGACTCCGCCAAGACCGGGATCGACAGCATGGCGGGCAAGAACGCCCCCGCGGCCGTGAACGGCTGGTACGTCGACGTCCGCACCAACAGCGTCGTCATCACGGTCAACCGCCACAAGCTCGACACCGCGGCGAAGGAGTTCGTCGGCGCGGCCGCCGACCTCCACCCCTCGGTGCGCGTCGTGGAGGAGGAGCACTCCCCGCAGCCGCTGGCCGACGTGGTCGGCGGGTGGCCATACTACATCAACTTCGCCGGGCGCTGCTCGGTCGGCTTCGCCGTGCACGGCGGGTTCGTCACCGCGGGCCACTGCGGCGGCGTGGGCGCGACGGCCAGCGACAGCAACGGCGCGGTCCTCGGGTCCTTCGCGGGCTCCACGTTCCCCTACTACGACTACGGCTGGGTCCGCACCAACGCGGGCGTCAACCTGCACGGCTACGTCGAGGGCTACGACGGCTACTGGTACTACGTGCGCGGCTCCGCCCAGGCGGCGGTGAACTCCGGCATCTGCCGCTCCGGCTCCACCACCGGCATGTGGTGCGGCACGATCGTCGCGCGCGGGCAGACGGTGAACTACCCGCAGGGCATCGTCTACAACCTGACCCGCACGACCGTCTGCGCCGAGCCCGGCGACTCGGGCGGCTCCTGGCTGAGCGCGAACCAGGCGCAGGGCGTCACCTCGGGCGGCTCGGGCAACTGCAGCTCCGGCGGGGTCACCTTCTACCAGGAGGTCAACCCGATCCTGTCCGCCTACGGGCTGAGCCTGATCCTCACCTGATCACCACTGTCGTGACTGGCCGGACCGGCGCTCGCCGGTCCGGCCATCACCACGAGCGGACGCCGAGGCAGCCGACGACGCGCGTGCGGTCCCCGTCCAGGAACACGGAGAAGTGGTAGCCGGTCTCCGAGGTGTGGTCGACGGTCAGCGCGACGACGACGTCGCCGGTCCAGTCGGCCAGGTCCGCGAGGCACTCGTCCAGGCCGAGGACGTCGGCGGGCGGGCGGCGACGGGCGCGGACGGCGAGACCGGTCAGCGCCACCGCTTTCCCGCCCTCCCCGTGGTCGTCCACCCGCGCGCCGTCCTCCACCGCCGCACGGCACGCCGCCCGCGCCGCGGAGTCCCCGCCGAGCAGAGCGCACAGCCCTCGCGCGTCCACAGTCACCTCACCCCTGTCCCCGTCGGACCGACTCCCCCAGCCTGGCTCCTCCGGCCACGGCGTGCCCGCCGGGGTCAGTTGGTCGGCCACCAGCGGGCCAGGAACCCGTCCTCGCGGTGGCGGCGGTGGGAGGTGGCCAGCAGGGCCAGCGAGCCCAGCAGGACCAGGCTGATCCCGAGGCCGAGCGGGATGGCCACCGACGCGCCGGTCTCGGCGAGGTCCGGGTCCGAGCCGCCCGACGAGCCGCCGGAGTCCGAACCGGAGTCCGAGGAACCGCCACCGCCGCCGTTGCCGCCTCCCCCGCCCCCGGTGACCGGGTCGGTGCCGGGTTCCTGGCCGGGCGGGGCCTGGCCGGGCAGCAGCGTGACCACCGCGTCGTCGGAACCGGTGATGGGGTCCCCGGTGTCGCCCGTGGCGGGCGTGGGGTCGGCGGTGAAGGTGGCGGTGTTGGTGGCGTCGGCCGCGGACTCGTCGGTGGGGGCGCTCGCCTTGCAGTACTGGGCGTTGGCCGCGCCGGGGCGCAGGCCCTGCCCGGTGAAGGCAAAGTCGCAGTCGCGGGCGAGGTCGTTGGTCACGGCGAGGGTCAGCGGGACGTCGCCGATGTTGCGGACCGTGACGCCGAAGTCGATCTCGGCGCCGTGCTTGACCTCGGTCTGCTCCGCCGTCGCGCTGATAGTCAGCGCCGGGTTGATGACGGTCACCCGAAGCGGCGCGGCCGCGGCGCGCATCAGGCGGTTCTCGACGTCGACGGCACTGGCCTCGGCGCGGTTGTCGAAGCTGCGGTCGGGCGCCGCCGCGCAGGTGCGCTCGGCGGACTCCCCCGGCGCGAGCCGCGCGACGGCCTCCGGCATGCAGTCCGGCGGCAGGGTCGGGCTGGCGATCCGCACGTCGGTGACCGGGCCGTCCTCGGCGGTGCCGACGTGCTCGACGGTGAACGTCACCACGACCTCCTCGCTCACCCGCACCGTGGGCCGGTCGACGCGCTGGGTGAGCTTGATCAGCGGGTCCAGGACGGTGACGGTGCGCGGCTCGGCGGCGGCCGTGACGGGACCGCCCGCCGAGTCGACCGCGGTGACCTCCGGCAGCACCTCGACGGTGCGCGCGGGAGAGGCGGTGCAGGTGAACTCGGCCGACGCGCCCGGGGGCAGCTCGGCGACGGGCTCGGTCTCGCAGCCGGGCAGCGCCTCGGCCGTCACCCGGACGTCCACGAGCGACTCGTCGGGGTCGGCGCCGGTGTTCGTCGCGGTGAAGGTGAAGGTCACCGAGTCGCCCCGGTAGATCACGTCCTTGTCGGAGTCCTGCACCAGCGCGATCGCCGGGTCGATCACCCGGACGGTGACCTCCTGGCTGGTCACGACCACGGTCTGCCCCAGCGGGTCCACCCCGGTCAGCTGCCCCGAGCTGGTGAACGTCTCCGCGGGCGCGACAGCCGTGCACACCAGGACCTCGGCGGACCTCGGCGGAAGGGCGGCGGGCGGCGCCGGGCAGGTGGCGGCGCCGTCGGCGTACTCGACGCCGGTCAGCTCGGCATCGGTGTTGTTGATCAGCCGGACGGTGAACTCCACCGGCTCGCCCGCCCGGACCACCAGCCGGTCGGGCACCCGCTCGACGGCGTAGTCCGCGGCCACCACGGCGACCTCGGCCGACGCCGACGCCGTCACCTCGCGCCGCTCCCCGCCAGTGCCCAGCAGGTATGCGCCGGAGACCGTCGCGGTGGTGGTGAAGTCCACGCCCCCGGCCGCCTGCACGCAGGTGACCTGCCGGGACTGTCCCGGCTGCAGAGGCGCGATGACCTCCGGCGTGCACCGCACCGGCCCGGTCTCCGGGTCGCTGGTGTGGGTCAGCTCGATGTCGGAGAGCGGCAGCCCTCCGTCGTTGCGGACCTCGACGGCGAACGTGGCCAGGTCGCCTTGGCGCACCGGCTCGGCCGGCCCGGTGTTGGTGATCCCGATGGCCGGGGCGACGGTCTCGGCGAGCACCAGGTTCTGCAGCACCACGAAGTCCACGACGCTGTCGACGGCGACCTCGATCTCGCCGGTCTCGTTGTCGGGCAGCTGCGGGCGCACGACCTTGGCGTCGACGCTCATGTTGTTCGTCGTGGTGCGGTCGGGGTCCAGCGGGTCGACCGCGCCGAGCGCGCAGGAGCCGAAGAAGTCCTCGGCCGAGTCGCCGAGGCAGGGTTCGGTGATGGCGGTGTTGTCCACGCTGAACCGCTCGCCGCCTTGCCGCCAGTCGCCGTCGTAGGCGGTGACGCCGATGGCGATGTCGGCGGTGGAGCGCTGCGGCGTGATGCCGGGCAGGATCACGCTGGAGCCGGTGAGCCCGGGGACCAGGCCGGGCAGCAGGTCGTCGATCAGGCTGGGGAAGCCGGGGACCAGCGGCTCGACCAGACCGGGCAGCAGAGCGCCGCTGGCGGGCAGGTCGTCGGTGTAGAGGTCGATGACGCGCGGCAGCGGGTAGTCATCGACCGGCTCGTCGTAGCCGAAGACGACCACGATGGACCAGCCCGCCGCGCACCCGGGGCCGGTGGGCGTCCACACGTTGCCGACGGTGATCTCCAGCGGGCCGCCGGAGGCGGGCGCGGAGCCGAACAGGGCGGTGACGTCGGCCCAGTCGGTGTAGATCTCGCTCGGCTCGGTGAGGCCGCCGGTCGTGCGCAGGTTGTCCGGGTCGCGCGGGACCTGGACCGGTGCGCCGCCGCCGACGGCGATGCTGACCTGCTGCTCGGCGGGCGTCGGCGCGGCGGGCGGTGGCGGGGGCTCGCCCTGCAACAGCAGCGGGCGCACGCAGTTGACGCCGGAGAAGCCGATGAACCGGCCGGTGTGCCCGCCCCAGTGCAGGGCGGCGTGGCGCACGCTCGCCCCGGCGGGGATGTCGACCGCGGCGGTGCTGGAGGTGAAGGTCTCGGCGCGGCCGTCCACATCGGCCAGATGCATGTAGTAGCCGCCGTTGTTGGAGCCGGCGTCGAGCAGCCCTCCCCCGCCACCGTCGTTGGCCGTCGCCGCCGCGCATTCGGCCGGGCTGCCGCCGCCGGACTCCTCGCCGTCGAGCGGGCAGCGCAGGGCGCTGTTGCCCGCGAGCCGGAAGTCGCCGAACACCGCGTCGCGGTAGTCCGGCTCCAGCGTCGGCGGGGGCGGCGGGGGCAGCAGGCCGGGGCGGGCCGCGGGCTCCGGCGGCGGGGGCGTGACCGGGTCGAGGTCGAGCGTCGGCACGACCACGACGAGGAGCAGGGCGATCACGAGCCAGGCGCGGTACACGGTCCCTCCCGGGACTACTGGGGCGGTGGCGACCGGCCGCCCGCGGGGCGGGTGCGGGCGGCCGGTCGGGTCAGGCGGACTGCTCGTCCTCGACGGTGATCTGCTCGACGTCGCGCACCTTGAGCAGGCAGCGCACGCGCCTGGCGTCGTCCTTGGTGGACATGCGCATGTACAGGAAGAAGTTCTCGCCGTCGAAGTGCTCGAACTCCGGTTCGCTCTCGTAGTCGCCGTCGAGCCAGGCGGAGACGTCGTACTCCTTGCCCGAGGTGTCGCGCAGGAGCCGGTCCGTGCGCGACCAGTGCTCGCGCAGGTCCGGCACCAGAACCTCGGCGAAGTGCAGGCGCGGGTCGACCTGCTCGGGCTCGGCGGGCCCGCCGACCTTCTCCGCAGAGACGATCTGGATGCCCTCGGCCGGGTCGAACCACAGGTAGAGGTCGTTTTCCACGCCGTCGTCGTCGGTGCCCTTGGCGGGCGACCCGATCAGGCCCTCGTCGGTGGTCTGGTCGGGCTCCCAGGTGTCCCAGTCGACGACGATGCCCGCGCCCTCGAACTCGATGCGGTCGCTGCCGTAGTAGCCGGCCAGGTACTCCTTGGTGATGCCCCCGCCCTCCTCGTCGGGGTCGCCGTCGCCGGTGGGGGTGGCCTGGACGACCTGGATGCCGGTCTCGCCGGAGAAGTAGGCGTACAGCTCGTACTGGGCGCCGTCGCTGGTGGCGGTGCAGCGCCCGCCGACCATGCCGTCCTCGGTGGTCTGGTCGACCTCCCAGGTGTCCCAGCTGATCACGAAGCCACGGCCATCGAAGGGGAACTCCGAGTCGCCGTAGTAGGAGCCGAGGTAGTTCCCGTCGATCGTGGGCGCCTCATCCCCGGCGCCCTCCTCGGCCGCGGCTTCCTCTGTGGCGCCTTCGTCCCCGGTGCCTTCCTCACCGCCTGCGTCTTCTCCCGCCGCGGAGTCCGGGGCGCTCAGCGGCGCGAGGGTGACGCCCCACTGGAGATCGATGCTCAGCGTCGCCTGGACGGACTCGCCGGTGTCGTCGGGCAGGGTCAGCGCGGTCGCGGTGGCGATCCCGTCGGCCTCGGCGACGAACTGGAGGGTGCTGTAGTCCAACGCGACGGTCCGCTCGCCCGCCGGGAACTCCGCGCCCTCGCCGTGCACCTCGCCAAGGCGCAGGATGGCGAGCTGGCGCACCGCCTCCTGGTCGACGGGCTCGATCACCCCGGTCGCGGTGTCGAGGATGACGGAGTAGCCGCCGACCTCCAGCAGGTGTCGTTCCCCGTCCTTGCCCGCCCACACCAGCTCCTCGGAACCGGGGAGCAGGTGCACGGTGGGCTGGCGCGCGCTCGCGGCGGCGAGGCTCGTCCTGATCAGCTCGGTGTCCTGGTCGCTCAGCGCGAGCCCAGCGGTGTCAGCGGCGTCATCGGCGTCGACTGCTTCGTCCTGGTCGATGTCGGGTGCGGTCATGGTGTCCTCACTTCAGGTCGGCCAGGGGTGGTCAGCCGCGCAGGGCGGCGAAGGTCGTCTTCAGCCCGGTCTTCTGCTCGGGCACGCCCGCCGCCTTGCGCTTGGCCTTCAGGTCGGTGTCGGCGGCCAGCTTCGCGGCGGTGGCCACGTCGAGGGCCTTCTTCTTGGCGTCCACCTCCGCCTTGAGCCGCGGGATCTCGGCCTGCGCGTGATCGCGCTCCTCGGTGCGGGTCTGGACCTCGGCGTCGGCCTCGGCCTTGCGCGCCACGGCTTGGCCGACGGCCACGTCGGCCCTCACCTTCGCGTCCGCGAGCGCGGTCTTCGTCGGGGCCGCGTCGGCCCTGGCCTTGGCGTCGGCGGCCACCGTCTTGGTCCTGGTCACCTCGGTCGCGGCCTTCGCCGCGTCCTTGACGGCGCGGCCGAGCGCCCGCTCGGCGTGCTTGAGCTGCTCGGGCGCGGCCTTCTCCGCCTTGGCGACCTCGGAGTAGGCCTGCTTGGCCGCGGCCTCGTCGCCGATCGTCTTCGCCGCCATCGCGCCCGCGTGCTTGAACTGGGCCATCGGGGTGTTCTGCTGGGCCTCGTTGGCCGCGATGAGCGCGTCGAAGGCGGCGAGGTCGGCCGCCGCGCCGGGCAGCGGTGTCGCCTTGAACGCGCGCAGCGCGAGGCCGGGGGTGTAGTCCAGCTCCAGCAGCGACCGTGAGCCGTCGGCGGCGGTGCCCTCCATCGTGAAGCCGATCAGGCTCCAGTCGTCGGGGTGGTCGATGACGACGGCGCCCTCCTGCCCGAGGATGTAGTCGACGCCGTTGAACGCCACCGACTTGCCCGCGAAGTGCATCTTGACGACGTCGGAGGTGAGCGGGTGGGCGGGCTTGCCCTTGGGCGGATTGGCGTTGTACTCGATGGTGTCGTCAAGCCCGCTGGGAACGGGCACGTAGCTCGACGAGAGGATGGCGACCTCGTTGAAGTCGAGGTCGACGGCCACCACCAGGGCGCAGTCCTCATCGCCCCTGTTCGCGGGGTGCACCGCGTTGACGGTGGCGCGGAAGGGCGACTTCTTCTGCTCGGCCGGGTCGAGCTGGAACGTGCTCCAGTCCGGGATGTACAGGACACCCATGTAGCGCAGGCCGTTGTTGTCGTTGGGCGGGTTCTTGGCCCACTTCTGCGCGTAGCCGCGTATCTCGTCGTTGAACATCGATGGGTCGGAGATGGTGACGGAGAGGTCTTCCATGTTGACGGTGAACAGCACGCCGCCCGAGCGCACCTGGGTCCTGGGGAACCCGACGGGTTTGATCAGCTCGACTTCTTTGCCCAGCGCGAACAGCACGTAGCTCTCGTTCTGCGGGGGCGCGTCGATCAGCGCCTCGATGCGCGCGCGGTCCTCGGCGGTGACGTCGGCCCTGTCCACCAGTTCGGAGTGGTAGGCGACGTACAGCTCGGCGACGCCGAAGAACGTGTCCATCCCGTTCTTGGCCAGACCGAGGACCGGGGTGGTGTCGGTCAGCATCGACACCGGGTCGACGGACGGCACGCCCGCCATCTCCTTGCCGAAGTCGATCATCGGGCCGAGGAACTCGTAACCGTCGCTCGCGATGCGGGTCAGGTCCTCGGTCCGGCCCGTGCCCAGGCCCGCGGAGGCCATGGCCTTCATCTTGTCGGTGACCACTCCGACGCCCTTGGCCACGATGTCGGTGGTCACGCTCGCGACGGCGTCGTCGAACTTCTTCTTGTACTCCACGGACTTGACCAGAAGCTTGTCCTTGTACTCCTTGCTGACCTCGAACTCGCGCAGCGCGTACTTCTTCTGGGTCTCGGTGTCCTTGCCGCCCTCCCAGGCCATGAAGAAGATGATGCAGTTCTCCACTTGGCCCTCGGCGGCGGAAGCCGCGCTGAGGACGACGCCGCCGAACTCGGGGAAGGCGGAGCCGACCGACGAAGCGAGGGCCAGCAGGGTCCTCATCGCGAAGAAGCCGGTGGCGATGCCGGGGTGGATGGCGGCGAAGTTCTCCTTGATGAACGCCCGCGTGGTGCGCTTGATCCACTTGCCGAACAGCCGGGACGCCTCGCCGATGCTGCGCGACATGGCCGCGATGGCCTGGCCGAACTCCATCATGGCCTCGGCCAGCTCGGTGTCGGTTCCCTCCGGGATCGCCGCGCCGTCCAGCCTGGCGATCTGCGCGATCACCGCGCTCACCCGGCCGTAGGCGGCGAACATGGCGGTGCCCGCGTCGCGCAGGGCCGCCATCGCGACGGCCTTCTCCGGGCTGGGCTTGCGGCCCGGCTTCGCCGAATCCTCCGCAGGGTCCTCGGGGACCTCGTCCCACTTGGCCTCGTCCAGGCTGTTGATGGCGATCTTGAACTGCTGCAACGCGGAGGTCTGGAAGGTCTTGAGCTGCAAGTTCGCCACCAGGGCGACGTTGATGTCCCCCAACCGGTTGCTCTGGGCCTTCAGCTGCGCGCGCATCACGGTCTTGGCGACCTCGTGGCCCGCCTTCTTGCGCGCGTCCCGGTCGCTGGGCACCGGTTGGTTCGCGGCCTTGGCCGCGGCCTTGATCTCCTTGGCCCGGTCGGCGACCGAGCGCTGGATGTTGGCGATGTCGAAGCGGAAGGACCCGTAAGCGCCCTGGAACTTGGCGACGAGCGCCGCGCGCTCCTCGTCGGTGGTGCTCGGAAAGCCCAGGCGCACGTACTGGGCGATGACGCCGTTCTCGTCGGAGTTGGCGTCGATCGACTGCCAGTTCGGCTGGCCGCCCGTGGTGCCGCGCAGCCACTCGCCGAACACCTGCTCCCAGTTGCTGGCGATGATGCCGCTGACCTTGCTCGGCGGCTCGCCGGACAGCGTGCCCGGGTCGGTGCGCAGCCACGGGTACTTGGTGGGGATGTCCACGGCGGGCATGGCTCTCCTCGTGCTCAGGCGTCGCTACCGCGATGCTCGGATGTGGTCGTGCGCTCCCAGCGCCTGCGCGGCTGCCGGTCGAGGTGGTGCAGGTCGCCCACTTCGACGTCGACGGTCTCCACCGGCGGCGCCGCGGGCGCCACCCGCGAGGGCAGCGCGGGGGCGGTGACGGTCAGGTCGAGCGCGGTCCGCATGGGCACGCCGAGCGCGCCCCACAGCTCGGCGCCGCGCCCGGAGGGCACCCACCCGATGCGCACGGGCAGGGCGGAGCCCAAGTCGTGCAGGCTGCCGCGCAGGTGGTCGGGACCGAGGCAGTCCTGCTCGGCGTGCGCGCCGATCACCGCGCCGAGCAGCTCGTGCTCCTCGGCCGTGTCGGCCGCCCACGCGGTGATCAGGTAGGACAGGTGGTAGCTGCGCGCCGGGGACAGCGAACCGGTGACCCGCCCTTCCGCCGTGCGGACCGCGACCCGCGCCGACGGGACGCCGTCGAGGTTCTCGCTGACCGCGTAGAGGAACGCGTTGACGATCCCGGCGCGCCGCGGTCGGCGCTGGATGCCCGCCAGGAGTCCGGGCGGGTCGAAGCCGATCTCCGTGCCCGGCGCGAGCTCGGCCGCCAGCCACGCCTGGATCGAGGAGTCGATGTCGGCAAGCACGGATGCAGTCTCGGGGACGGCGGGCGGGCGGACGGTGCTCCCGGGGACCCCGTCGCGGCCCTTCCGGGTTGCCCTCGAAGGCACTCGCGATGGTCCGCGCCGGTGCGCGCGCGGCGGGCCGGGGGGACCTCGCGCGGTGCCACCCTTCTCGGCGTCGGATTCGGTCGGAACCAGGAGACTCGATGCCCAACTATCTGGCCCCAGGGGTGTACGTCGAAGAGGTGTCCTCGGGCTCCAAGCCCATCGAAGGCGTCGGAACGGCGGTAGCCGGTTTCGTCGGGTTCACCGAGAAGGGACCCACGTCCGAGCCGACGCTGGTGACGAGCTGGACGCACTTCACCCGCACGTTCGGCGGCTTCGCCGAGAACGCCTACCTGCCGCACTCGGTCTACGGCTTCTTCCTCAACGGCGGCGGCTCCGCCTACATCGTCCGGCTGCCCGATGCCCGCGAGGACGGCTCGGCGACCGCCGTCGTGCAGCGCGCGGCCATCCCCGCCGCGGCCGACGAGGCCCGCCCGGCGTTCGCGGTGCAGACCGCCCCGGGGATCGAGGCCGGCGAGATCAGCGTGTCGGTGTCGGCGGCCAGCGAGCCGGGCGAGGACACCTTCCGCCTGGACGTGCTGCGCAACGGCAAGGTGGAGGAGTCCTTCGACAACGTCACCACCAAGCGCGGGCAGCACAACGTCGCCACCGTCGTGGCCAAGCAGTCGAAGCTGATCGCGCTGGAGGACAGCAAGGCGGGTGCGCTGGCGCTGCCCAAGCGCGACACCGTCGTGCCGCTCTCGCCGAACGTGCCGCTGCCGCGCAAGCTCAACGCGGGCGACTACCTCGGCGACCCGGTCGAGCGCACCGGCCTCGGCGGGTTCGAGGCGATCGACGAGATCACCATGGTCGCCATCCCCGACCTCATGTCGGCCTACCAGCGCGGCATCATCGACGCCGACGGCGTCAAAGGCGTGCAGACGGCGCTGATCGGGCACTGCGAGCTGATGTCGGACCGCGTCGCCATCCTCGACCCGCCGCCGGGCCTGAACTCCCAGCAGGTCAAGGAGTGGCGCACCGAGTTCGCCGGCTACGACACCAAGTACGGCGCGCTGTACTGGCCGTGGGTGCACGTGGTCGACCCGAACACCGGCAACAAGCTGTCGCTTCCGCCCAGTGGCCACGTCGCGGGCGTGTGGGCCCGCAACGACGAGACGCGCGGGGTGCACAAGGCGCCCGCCAACGAGGTGCTGCGCGGTGTGGTGTCCCTGCAGACGGTGATCAGCCGCGCCGAGCAGGAGCAGCTCAACCCGCTGGGCGTCAACTGCATGCGCGCGTTCCCCGGCCAGGGCATCCGGGTGTGGGGCGCCCGCACCCTCTCCAGCGACCCGGAGTGGCGCTACATCAACGTGCGCAGGCTGTTCAACTTCATCGAGGAGTCCATCCTCAACGGAACGAACTGGGTGGTGTTCGAGCCCAACGACGAGTACCTGTGGGAGTCGGTGCAGCGCGTCGTCGGCGCGTTCCTGCAGCGCATCTGGCGCAGCGGCGCGCTCGTCGGCCGCTCGGCCGCCGAGGCGTTCTACGTCAAGTGCGACTACGAGAACAACCCGCCGGAGTCGCGCAACGCGGGCAACCTCAACATCGAGATCGGCGTCGCGCCGGTCAAGCCCGCCGAGTTCGTGGTGTTCCGCATCTCGCAGCTGCCGCACGGCGCCGCGCTCGAAGAGTAGTCCACCCCCGTCTAGAGGAGCTGAGAGATGAGCACTTTGCCCCGCGTGTCGATGGCCAGCACGAACACCTCGACACTGGTCAGCGCGGCCCGCTTCGTGGTGCAGTTCGACGGCGGCTCCGAGATCACCTTCTCGGAGATGACCGGCATCACCTCCGAAGTGGAGCCCACCGAGTACATGGCCAGCGGCAAGGCCGGTGTGACCATGTCCAAGCAGTTCGGCAAGACCAAGCCCGCCATCGTCGTCCTCAAGCGCGGCGTCGACCAGGACTTCACGCTGTGGACCTGGCACCAGGAGGTGCTGGCGGGCCAGTCCACGGCGCGCAAGTCCTGCTCGCTGATCCTGCTGGACATGCAGAACGTCCAGAAGCAGGTCTACCGGATGTTCAACGCGTGGCCGTCCAAGCTGGAGATCGGCGGCCTCAAGGCGGGCGGCGGTGACGCCGTCATCGCCACCGTGACCCTGACCTGCGAGCAGATCGACCTGGAGAGGCCCGGCGGTGGTGGCTGATGACCACGGTTGACGCGGGCCTGCGCACGGAGTACCCGTTCGTCCTGCCCCGGGGCTACGTCGACGAGCATGGCACCCTGCACCGCTCGGGGAGCATCCGCCTGGCCACGGCGAAGGACGAGCTGACGGCGCACGCGGAACCGCTGGTGCGGCAGAACCCGGCTTACCTGTCGATATACCTGATCATGCGGACGATCACCGGATTGGGGTCGTTGTCCTCTGTGGACAGGTTCGTGGTGGAGCACCTGTTCGCCTCGGACCTGGCTTTCCTGCAGGACCTCTACCGGCGGATCAACCAGGAAGGGCACACGGAGGCGGAGGTGGGCTGCCCGGAGTGCGGGCACCAGTTCCTGGTGGACGTGGCGGGTGACACGGCGGTGCAGCAGTGACCGCGCCGACCGACCGGCTGTGGGAGGAGATCGTGTACATCGCCTACTACCTGCACTGGTCGTTCGACTCGATCCTGGAACTGGACCACCAGACACGGGCGCGGGTGATCGCGGAGATCGGAAGCATCAACGCCCGCATCGACGGGACCGGGGAGTTCTAGCGCGGGAGGAAGCATGTTCGGGTGGCCGTGGCGGCGCGGGTCGCGTGAGGAGGCTGGTTCCGGCGGGGTGGGTGCGTCGGGGCTCGGCGGAGCGGATGCGCCGGGAACTGGTGGGGCAGGGTCGTCAGGTCCCGGCGAGGTGGAAGCGCCGGGGCCTGGCGGGGTGGGCGTGTCGGGACGTGGCAGGACGGGCGGCGAGGCCGGGGTTCCTGACGGCGCGGTGGTGGGGGACGTTTCGTCGGCGGAGTCTGGCGAGGGGCCGGTGCGGCGGCGGCCTGCGTGGCGGTGGTTGCCCGCTGTGCCGATGACCGTGGCGGTGCGGGCGCCTGCGATGGTGGATATGGCGGCGGGCGCGGTGGTGGACAGGCCGGTGGTGCGGGTGGAATCGGTGGTGCGCGGGGAGGTCTCGGGCCGGGTCGGCGGGGTGGTGCGCGTGGTGCCGACTGTGGACGAGGCGCCTGCCGTGGACCCGGCGGCTCCGCTTTCGGGAGCAGGCAGCCCAGTTGCCGCGCTGTCGGAGGCGGGAGACCCGGACACGGCGCAGTGGTGGGCTGGGAAGCCGGAGCCGGTCGCGCGGCGAGTGGGTGTGGTGGGCCGAGAGGGTGCGGCAGGCGGGATTGGTTCGGCGGGTGACATGACGAAGGCCACGGATGTGTGGGTGTCCCCCGCACGCGCACCGGAGAAGCCGCGACTGCCGTCGGAGTTCCTGCACCGGGCGTACGGGGAGAAGGACCGCTTCCTCGCGGGCGAGTACCTGGCGACCGTCGGCGAGGCCCCGCCTCCACCCCAACGACTCAAGCCGCCCCCACAGCCCACCGAAGCCCCCGCCCCGGAACCGCCCAAGGTGGTCCGTCGAGCGTCGTTGGCCGAGAGCAGGCGCATGGGCCTTTCCAAGAGCACGGACACCCCAGCTTCCAGCGCCACAGACCCACCCCTCACCGGCGTCTCCGCTCCCTCCCCCACTCACACCACAGATTCCAGCGCCCCTCCACCCCCCTCCCCCACCGACACGCCAGCCGCATCCCCCACCGACAGCCCAGTCCCGTCTCCCTCCGACGGCCCAGCCCCGCCTCCCACCGACAGCCAAACTGCCTCCCCCACCGACAGCCCAGCCCCGCCCCCCACCGACAGCCAAGCTGCCTCCTCCACCGACAGCCCAGCCCCGTCCCCCACCGACAGCCAAGCTGCCTCCTCCACCGACGGCCCAGCTCCCTTCCTCACCGCTGGTCTATCCACCGCCCCCGCCGACGGCTCAAGCCCAGGCTCCACCGAGCGGCCAAGTCCAAGCACCACCCACGACCGCGGCCCAGGCACAAGCCCGATTCCAGGCCCAACCCACGCCCCCCGCCCGACGTCCCCAGCGCAAAGCTCCACCGGCAGCCCTTCCGCACCGCTGGTCTACCTACCGCCCCCACCAACGGTCCAAGCCCAGGCTCCCACCCCCGCAGACGGCCCGAACCCCACCTCCACGGACAGCCGATCCGCCGCGCTCCCGGACGGTCCTGCCGCAACCGCTGGGGACAGACGAGCCACCACCCCGGACAGCGAGGTCCCCCACTCCCAGGACCGCACAGCCCTCGCGGCCCCGATCCACCAGACTGCCACCCAGGGTTCACTCCCAAGCACCGCCGAGAACCTAGGCACGACCACGCCCGACAGCCGGGCCCACACTCCTAGCGACCGCCGAAGCGTCCCCATCCCGAACCACCGCACCACCTCCCACGGCACGAACCCGACCACCCCCGCCACCCCAGGTGTCACCCCCATCCACCACCGAGCCACCACCCCCAACGCAACCCCATCCACCCCGAACAGCCAACCCGGCACCACCGCCAACAGCCCACCCACATCCACCACCACAGAAACCCCAGACGTCACCGACCGCCGAGACGTCACCACCATCCTCGGCGCAATCCCCGCCACCGCGAACAGCCCGGGCCAGACCGCGAAGGACACCTCGGGCTCGCCTACCGCCGACAGCCCGGACATGGCCACTGCCGGAAGCCAGGCGCTGTCCCCCCACGGCGGCTCGATCCCGGTCACCACTGACAGTCCAGTCCCCACCACCGTGGCCGGGCCCGTCAGCCGCGCCCTCGGCGTCGACCTCTCCCACGTCCAAGTCCGCCGGGGCGAAGCCGTCGCCGACGAAGCCGCCACCCACTCCGCCCGAGCCTTCACCCGCGACGCGATCCCCCACATCCCCGACTCCGCAGGCCCCCTGGACAGCACCGACACCGCCCCCCTCCTAGCCCACGAACTCACCCACGCAGCCCAACAACGCCACCACGGCGGCGCCCTCCCCACCGAAGGCACCACCGAATGGACCGACCTTGAGAACGAGGCCGTCGCCGTCGAGAAGTGGATCGCCTCCGGCGCGACCACCGCCCCTCCTCTCATCACCGGCCACCTGCCCACCCCCTCAGCCACTGCCTCCCCCGGCACGCTCCCGCAGCCAACTACCGCCGACCCCGACCACGACCACCGGTCTCCCGGCGCAGCGCCACTCCTTCACCCCACACCCTCGGCGACCCCAGGAGCCCAGTCCGACCCAACCTTCACCACGCCCTCCACCCACAACCACACCAACCCAAGCCCCACCGCCCACCCCAACCGCCCAACACCTGCCCCCACCACCCACCTGTCTCTTGGTCCCGCCCTCTCCCACCACACCACCTCGGCCGCCAACCCAACGTCTCTCCCTTCCACCAGCCACCCAACGCCTGGCCCCGCTACTACCCGCCTCACCCACCCAACGCCCGACCCCGCCACCACCCATCTCACCCACCCAACACCTGGCCCCGCTACTACCCGCCTCACCCACCCAACGCCCGACCCCGCCACCACCCATCTCACCCACCCAACACCTGGCC
>NZ_JBHSKF010000026.1:0-25363 GCF_042657845.1 Actinokineospora guangxiensis
CATCCTGGCCGCGAACTCGTGGATGCAGCACCCGGTCGGGGTGGCGCTGGTCGACGGGAAGCCGGTGCTGACCTCGATCTGGGCGGTGCTGACCAACAACACCGCGCTGGCGGCGATCCCGCACACCATCGCCGGGGCGTTCGCCGTCGCTGCGGCCGTGCTGGTCGGCGTCGGGGCCTGGCAGCTCGCCCGGAGCCGCGACCGCGAGGTGTGGCGCGCGACCACCCGGCTGGGCGGGGTCGTCGGACTGGCGGCCTTCGTCGTGCTGGCGGTGACCGGCGACATCCAGGGCAAGCTGATGTTCGAGCAGCAGCCGATGAAGATGGCCGCCGCCGAGGCGCTGTGCCACACCGAGCAGCCCGCGGGCTTCTCCGTCTTCGCCGTCGGCGACGTCGCGGGCCAGGACTGCGCCTCGGTCAAATCCATCACCGTGCCCGCTCTGCTGTCCTTCCTCGCCGAAGGCGACTTCGACGCCCGAGTCGACGGGGTCGACGACCTGGTCACCCAGTACCAGCGGCGCTACGGCACCACCTACCCCGACGACCCCGCCCTGGGCGAGTTCGCCGGTCAGCCGATCGACTACGTGCCCGACCTGCGCGTCACCTACTGGAGCTTCCGGCTCATGATCGGCTTCGGGGTGCTCGCCGCCGCCGTCGCCGCGTGGGCGCTGTGGGCCACCCGCCGCGGGCGGTCCGACCTGGGCAGCTGGCCCGCGCGGATCGCGCTGTGGTCCATCGCCGCGCCCGTCGCGGCCAACAGCTTCGGCTGGATCTTCACCGAGATGGGCAGGCAGCCCTTCGTCGTCGCGCCCAACCCGGGCGGCGTCGACGGGGTCTGGATGCTCACCGCCCAAGGTGTGTCCGGCATGACCGTCGCGGAGATCGCCACCTCACTGGTCGTCCTGACCGTCGTCTACGGGCTGCTCGCCGTCATCGAGTTCGTCCTCCTGCGCCGCGTCGTGCTCGCGGGCGCCCCGAAGATCCCCGAGACGGGGACTCGGGACCGCGACGCGTCCGTCCTCGACTTCGCCTACTGACCGGAGCGCTCACCATGGACCTGCCCACCCTCTGGTTCGCCATCATCGCCCTGCTCTGGCTCGGCTACCTGTTCCTCGACGGCTTCGACTTCGGCGTCGGCATGCTCCTGCCCGTCCTCGGCAGGGAGGAGGCCGAACGCCGCGTGATGATCAACACCATCGGCCCGGTCTGGGACGGCAACGAGGTCTGGCTGCTGGTCGCGGGCGGCGCGACCTTCGCCGCCTTCCCCGGCTGGTACGCCTCGCTGTTCAGCGCGGCGTACCTGCCGCTGCTGCTGTTCCTCGTGGCGCTCATCGGCCGCGGTGTCGCCTTCGAGTACCGCGGCAAGATCGACAGCGCGGCGTGGCGCCGCACCTGGGACACCGTCATCACCACCGCCTCCTGGGGCGCCGCGCTCGGCGTCGGACTCCTGCTGTCCTGGAACCTGACCGGCCTGCCGATCGGCCCCGACGGCAACCGCGTCGGCGGACCCTTCGCGGCCATCGGCTGGGAGACGCTCCTCGGCGCCGCCGCCGTCGCGGGCTTCGCCCTCCTGCACGGCGCCACCTACACCGCCCTCAAGACCGACGGCCCCATCCGCGCTCGCGCGCGCCGTCTCGGGACAGCGGCGGCCCCGCTCGCCCTGGCACCGCTGGTCGCCCTGCTCCTGGTGGTCCAACTGCGGTCCGGCTCGCCGTGGACCTGGGTTCCGCTCGCGCTCGCGGCGGGCTGCGCGGTCCTCGCCGTCGCCCGCTTGGCCGCCGTCCGCGAGGGCCAGGCCTTCGCCCTGCTCGGTGTGTCGGTCGCCGCCGCGGTCATCGCGCTCTTCGGCGCGCTGCACCCGAACGTGCTGCCCTCCACTCTCGACCCGAGCTACTCGCTGACCATCGTCGACACCGCGTCGAGCCCGTACACCCTCACGGTGATGAGCTGGGTGGCCTTGTTCGGGACCCCGGCGGTGCTCGCCTACCAGGGCTGGACCTACTGGGTCTTCCGCAAGCGGATCGCCACCCACCACATCCCCGCGGCCGCGATCGGCGACCCCACCGCGGCATCCGGCACCACCGACACCCCGCGAACCACCACCCCGTCCCGAAACTTGCACGGATCAGCGACGTGACTGAGCAGCGGACCCGCCTCCCGGCCCTCGTCGGCGAATGACGCCCAGATCGGCCGCGGTGGCGACGGCGGCGGTGCGCGAGTCGACGCCGAGTTTGGTGTAGCAGCGGGCGAGGTGGGACTTGACGGTGCCCTCGGCGAGGTGCAGGCGTGCGGCTATCGCCCGGTTGGACAGGCCGTCGGCGACCAGGGTGAGCACATCGGTCTCACGGCGGGTCAGGGCGAGGTCGGGCGTGCGCATCCGGTGCAGGAGCCGGTCGGCGACGGTGGGGGCCAGGGTGGTGCGCCCCGCGGCCGCGGTGCGCACGGCGGCGGTGAGGTCTTCGGGGAGGGCGTCCTTGAGCAGGTATCCGGTGGCGCCCGCTTCGATGGCGGGCAGGGTGTCGGCGTCGGTGTCGTAGGTGGTGACGATGAGGACTCGGGGCGCGCCGGAGCGCGCGGTGATCGCCGCGGTGGCCTCGGTCCCGGTCATCCCAGCGCCGAAGCGAAGGTCCATGAGGACGACATCGATGTCGCCCTGCGCAGCGCGGGCCACGGCGTCTTCGGCGGTGGCGGCCTCGGCGGCGACGACGAGTCCGGGCTCGGTTTCCAGGACGGCGCGCAGACCCGCGCGCACCACGGGGTGGTCGTCGGCCAGCAGGAGGCGGATGGGCGCGGTCACGGGCGGTCCTCGGGATGGGCTTCGGTGGGTCGTGGCAGGGGGAGCCGAGCGGTCAGGACGGTCCCGTGACCGGGCGTCGACTCGATGCCGAGCGAGCCGCCCAGCGCGCGGGCGCGGGCGCGCATGGCCGCCAGTCCGAACCCGCCTTCTCCGGGATCGGGCGCCGGAAGGCTCGCGGGGTCGAAGCCGGTTCCGTCGTCGACGACATCGAGCGTGATCTCGTTGCCGAGGTAACTCAGGGTGATCTCGCTGGTGGCGGCGCCCGAGTGGAGGACGGTGTTGGCGAGCGCGGCTTGCGCGATGCGCAGCAGGGCGACTTCGTGAGCGGTCGGCAGCCGTACCGGGTCGCCCGCGCGGCGGAACCGCGCTGCGATCTGGTGGCGGGTGCCGGTGGTGGCGCACAGCCGTTCCAGCGCACCGGTCAGCGTGGTGTCGTCGAGGGAGGGCGGGGTGTGTGCGGCGATGAAGCGGCGGGCGTCGGCGAGGTTGTCCGCGGCGGCTTGGCGGGCTTGGTCCACGTAGCGGGCCGCGGTCGCGGAGGAGTCGGGCAGGGACCGTTCCGCGGCGCGCAGCAGCAACTGGATGCTGGACAGCCCTTGGGCGATGGTGTCGTGGATCTCGATGGCCAGGCGCTCCCGCTCGGCGAGCACCCCGGCGGTGTGCTGGGCCTCGGCCAGGTCGGCGCGGGTCGCGGTGAGTTCCTCGATCAGCTGCCTGCGTCGCTCGCTCTCCTGGTACAGCGCCTGGTACCCCCAGACGACGGCGACCGCGACGGCGGCGCCGAGGGCCGGGCCGACCGCGGCGACCGGGCTGAAGACCCCCTGGTGCGCGGCGAACGCGGTGATCGCGGCCACCGCGGTGGCGACCACGGCGCTCAGCCCGGCCCAGCGCGGCAGCAGGTGCAGCTGGAGGAAGTACATCGGGAAAGCGACCCACACGCCGTCGGCGGTCAATGCCACCAAGACCAGCCACACGGCGCCGAGGGCCGCCAGCCACCCCGCGGCGAACTGCCGTGACGTGCGCACGCGGGGCAGCACCGGTCCGGCCGCGTACACCACCCCGCACAGCACCGCCACCGCGATGACCAGCGCCGCCTGCGGCTGCCCGCCGACCGCCGCCCGTGCCGCCGCCAAGGCGAGCAGGGCGACGAGCAGCAGGTGCAGGCACCACACCAGCACCCGGTTGGTCGGAGTCAGAGCAGGAACGGCGTTCACAGTGCCCCCAGGCTACGCAGCCTCGACGGGTCTCACCTCTGTCGAAAGGTGCAAACGGCGCGCCGTCCTTCGGCTCGTGAAGTGCCATCCCCGGTCAGATGCCGCGACACGGCGCCGACGACGACCCTGGAGCAGCGCCCACCCGACCGCTGAGAAGGACGGACCGAAACCGTGTACCTCGCCTGGAGAGACCTGAAGTTCGCCAAGGGACGGTTCGCCCTGATGGGGACTGTCATCGTGCTGATCACGCTGCTGGTCGGCCTGCTGTCCGGGCTGACCGCCGGGCTCGGCAAGCAGAACACCTCGGCGATCACCGGCCTGCCCGCCGCCCGGATCGTCTTCGCCGCCCCGGGCGGAGGCCAGGGCCTGTCCTTCGCGGACTCGTCCGTCACCGAGGCGCAGTGGCGGCAGTGGGCCACCGCCCCCGGGGTCACCAGCGCGGAGCCGCTGGGCATCACCACCACCAAGGCGACCGCGGGCGACCGAAGCGCCGCCGTCTCGGTGTTCGGCGTCCGGTCCGGGTCTGCCCTCGCCCTCGACAGCGACACGCTCACCGGGCACACAGTTGTGCTCTCCGCTCCGGCCGCCGACGACCTGGGCGTCCGGTCCGGGGACACCGTCGTCCTGGCCGGACGGCGGCTGGCCGTGGCCGCGGTGTCCGGCGAGGCATCCTTCAGCCACACCCCGGTCGTCTGGACCACCCTCGACATCTGGCGGTCCATCGCGTCCCCCGGCAGCACCGGCGACAGTCCGACCGCGACCGTGGTCGCAGTGAACACCACCTCCGACACCGCTATCGCCGCCACCGACCAGGCCGCGGGCACCAAGACGGTCACCAAGGACGACTCGTTGTCCGCTATCGGTTCCTACACCTCGGAGAACGGCTCGCTGCAGCTGATGCGCGGCTTTCTGTTCGTCATCTCCGCCCTGGTCATCGGCGCCTTCTTCACCGTCTGGACCATTCAGCGCAGCGGTGACGTCGCCGTCCTCAAGGCGCTGGGAGCCACCACGGCCGGACTGCTCAAGGACGCCCTCGGCCAGGCTGTCGTCCTGCTCACCGGCGGCACCCTGATCGGCACCGGAATCGCCGCCGCCCTGGGCGCCGGGCTCGCCGGTTCGGCGGTCCCCTTCGTCCTCACCCCCGTCACCGTGCTCGTCCCGGCCGCTGTGATGGTCCTGCTCGGCGCACTGGGAGCCGCGCTCGCCGTCCGCCGCGTCACCTCCGTCGACCCGCTCACCGCCCTGGGGAACACCCGATGAGCCTCACTCTGACCGCGGTCACCCTCACATACCCCGACGGCGACAGCCGTCTCACCGCGCTCGACCAGGTCACCATGGCCGTCCCGCGAGGCAGCCTCACCGCCGTGGTCGGCCCGTCCGGCTCCGGCAAGTCCAGCCTGCTGGCCGTCGCCGCCACCCTCATCACCCCTGACTCGGGCACCGTCACCGTCGACGGCGCCGCGACCGCGGGCATGAGCCGCGGCGAGCTCGCCGACCTGCGCCGCCGCAAGATCGGCATCGTCTTCCAGCAGCCCAACCTGCTGCCCGCCCTCACCGCCGCCGAACAGCTCCAGGTGATGGCCCAGATCGACGGCCGCTCCCCGGCCAGAGCCCGACCCCGCGCCATGGAACTGCTCGACGCCGTCGGCCTGACACTCCAGGCGGCGCGGCGCCCGCACCAGCTCTCCGGCGGTCAACGCCAACGCGTGAGCATCGCCCGCGCCCTGATGAACGACCCCACCGTCCTGCTCGTCGACGAACCCACCAGCGCCTTGGACCGCGAACGCGGAGCCGCCGTCGTCGACCTCATCACCCGGCTCACCCACCACCAGGCCACCGCCACCGTCCTGGTCACCCACGACCGCACCCACCTCGCCGTCGCCGACCAGGTCGCCGAAGTCCACGACGGTCGCCTGCGGCCCGCGCCCCCCGCCGGCTGACTCGCGGACGTGACCGCTGCCCGCGAGCGGGCGTCGCTCAGGCCAGGGACAAGAAGAGCTTCTCCAGTTGCTTGCGGGTGCGGTCGCGGTCGGCTGGGTCGGTGCTGTCGGCGAGGCAGTGCTCCAGGCCGGTGGCGATGATCGCGAAGCCCGCTCGGTCCAGGGCGCTGGAGGCGGCGGCGAGCTGGGTCACCACGTCGTCATCACGCCTCGTGAGTTCCGGAGGACGCGGGCAGAGCGGACTCCAGCAGGGCACGGATGTCGTGCGGGATGTGGGCGAGGGCTTTCGGGACCTGACCGCGGCTCATGAGCCGGTCGAGGCGGCAGGTGATCACCCGCGCCGCGGTCGG
The DNA here is from genome assembly GCF_042657845.1 of Actinokineospora guangxiensis. Taxonomy (NCBI): domain Bacteria; kingdom Bacillati; phylum Actinomycetota; class Actinomycetes; order Pseudonocardiales; family Pseudonocardiaceae; genus Actinokineospora; species Actinokineospora guangxiensis. The sequence continues at coordinate 6,301 of NZ_JBHSKF010000026.1, forward strand.
CACGTCCTTGGCGGAGATGTGGGCCTCGCGGGCGAAGCGCTCCGCGAACTCCCGCGCGTGGTCGCCGCGCGGAGTGCGGCTGGGGTTCCACCCTTCGTAGTAGGTGCCGCGCAGCAGATCGGGGAGCTGAGCGGCGAGGTGGGCGGCGGCGGGCACCGACAGCTCGTCGCGCACGGTGCGCAGCCAGGCGCGCAGCACCCGGTAGACGAAGCGCTCGTCATCGGTGGGGAAGCCGTGCGCGATCTCACGCCCCCACCGGCGCGCGTCCTGCCCGGCCTGCTCGAAGATCATCACCTTGGTGCCGGTCAAGCTGTTCTCCTGGTGTCCTACCTCGCCGCGGCCCGCTGTGCGGCTGTCCGGGTCACCGACTCTGCTCGGGCTCGCTCGTCCTGCGAAGGTGCGGGAGTCCCGCTGCGGCGTGCCGTTGGTCCTGCCGGTCCTGTGCCGGTCGGCTGTCGCGGTGGCGGACCACGGCGGGAACGCCGACGATGAGCAGCACCACCCCCGCGACGAGGATGCCCGCCGCGGCGCCTGCCGACTCGCCCGTCCAGGCCCACACCGCTTCGGGAAGGGCGAGGCACGTGCCGATCACCGCGCCGGCGAGCAGAATCGGGTGGCGGTATCGGGCGTAGGCGGCGAAAGCGAACACCGCGATCCCCGCCGTCAGCGTGGCCGACCAGGCCGCGCCCGCCGCGCCGCCGGTGGCGACGTGCGCGCCGATCAGGGCGGTCAGGAGGCTGATCCCGTACCCGGCCCAGTCAGGGCGCACCATCGTCGACACGGTCATCGCGCCCCACAGCAGGCCCAACGCCACCAGAGCAGCGGCGGCCGCCCGCGGCTCGGCCCGTGCTTCGGCCAAGACGAGGTCGATGACCAGGACGAACGCGCTGGCACCCGCGACGAACAGGCTGGGCAGCGCGGGGAGGTAGGCGTAGGTGACCGCCGCGAACGCCAAGCCGGTGACCGCGCCCCACGCTGCCACGTGCTCGGTCACGGCCGCGCCGACCGACAACGCCGCCACCACCGACCCCAGCGCGAACAGCATTCCCGCGGCACGGCGCCCTCCACCACCTCCGTCACTCGCGAGCAGCCCAGCCACCAACTGCGCCATCGCGGCGGCGAACAGCACGAGAACCCGCGTGTCGCGGCCCAGGTCCTGCCACAGCGTCGCCGCCATCAGCACCGCGCCCGCCAAGACGAGGCCGCCGCCGAGGTATGCCAGCACCTCACCACGACCGACGCCGTGCCGAGGCGAAGCGCAGGCCAACGCTTGCCGCACCGCCTCGAGTTGGGCATCGTCCACCGTGCCGTTGTCGGTGAGCCTGACCAGCGCCGCCTCCTGCCCAGCGGTCAACCCGGTGCTCATGGCAGTCCTCCCACCGTTCTCGTCTCGTACCGACATCGTCGATCCGGCCCGGTCCGGTATCCGGAGACCTCGGTCCCGCGTCCGCGAGACGAAAGACCCCTGCGAGCCGGCGACGAGCCGACGACGAGCCGACGTCGTCGCCGGTGGCGACGTCCCGGGCGAGGCGAGCGGTCAGCGGGAGAACCGCCGTGCCCCCGCCGTGGCGGTGCGTCCCCACCGCCAGTAGGCGACGGGCCCGACGAAGTTGACGGCGATCACCGCCGCCCATACCCGCTTGGGCCCGTTGACCAGGGCTGCGGGTCTGCGCGCCAGATCGCACCACGCCCACCCGGCGAGAGCGAACTGCGCCACCCCGCCCAGCACGATGCCCTGCCGCTCGCGGGTGCTCAGGCGAGACCACGTTCTGTTCGTCATCCTTGTCCTCTTCATCTGTGGAGCCGATGTCGAGCCGTCCCACCCGGTGGGGCCCGCCCCGGGCGACATGAACGTCCGAGATCCCGGAGCGCGCGGCGATCGGCCACCCGGGAGCGGGTGCGCCACAGCCACTCGCGCCTCAGACCAGGACACGCTCCCCCTCCCGCGGGAGCACAGCGCTCCAGCCGTGCTCGTCGCGCAGGCGCCCGGCGAGGCTCGCGCTCGCATCGGGCTCACCATGCACCAGGTACGCGGTGCGCGGCGGGCGGCCCGAGGTCGCCCAGGTCACAAGATCGTCGGCGTCGGCATGGGCGCTGAATCCGTCGAGAACGTCGACGCGGGCCCGGACCCGCACGTAGCGGCCGTGGATCTTCACCTCACCCGCTCCGTCGGCAAGCTGCCGGGCGCGGGTGCCCGCAGCCGCGAATCCGACGATGACGACGGTGTTGCGCCGATCGGGCAGGAGGTGCTTGAGGTGGTGCAGCACGCGTCCTCCGGTCGCCATGCCCGAGGCGGAGATGACGACCGACGGCAAACGCGGGCGGTTGGCCTCCATGGACTCCTCGACGGTGTGCAGTTCGTAGAGCCGCAGCGGGGCGAAGGGATCGCCGCCGAGCCACAGGGCGGGCCGCAGTCGGGGGTCGTGCTCGGCGATCGCGTGCTGGTAGACCCGCAGCGAGGCCAGTGCCATCGGGCTGTCGACGAGCACCGGCACGTCGGGAATCGCCTCGGCCCGCCGCAGCCTGGAGAGGGCGGCCAGCACCACCTCGGTGCGGTCGACGGCGAACGCCGGGATGAGCACGCTCCCGCCCCCGCCGACGGTGTCGGTGATCGTTCTCGCGAGTCGGTCGTCCAGGTCGGCGTCGTCGTGCACGCGCGCCCCGTAGGTCGATTCCAGCAGCAACGCGTCGCAGTCCGGGCGCGGACGCGGTGGATTCAGCAGCGGGTGGCCTGTTCTGCCGAGGTCTCCGCTGACCACGACCGTCCTGCCGCCCGCCAGGTCCAGGCGCACCCAGGCCGAGCCCAGGATGTGTCCTGCGGAGCCGAACTCCGCCGCCACGCCGTCGGTCGCTGCGAACGGGGTGTCGAAGTCGACGGTGGCCACGCAGGCCACCGCGGCGGCGGCGTCTCGCCGGGTGTAGAGCGGGCGCGCGGGGTGGTGTTTCGACCAGCCGCGAGCGTTGGCGTGCGCGGCTTCCTCCTCCATGAGGTGTGCGCTGTCGAGCAGCACGATCTCGGCCAGTCGCGCCGTGTCCGGTGTGGCATAGACCGGTCCGCGCCACCCCGCGCGGACCAGGACGGGGAGGTATCCGGTGTGGTCGAGGTGGGCGTGGGTCAGCAGCACCGCGTCCAAGTCGGCGATCCCCACCGGCAGCCGTGCCCAGTTGCGCCTGCGCAGCGAGGCGAGGCCCTGGAACAGCCCGCAGTCGACGAGGACGCGGTCGCGCGCCGACGACACCAGGTGCTTGCTGCCGGTGACCGTTCCGACTCCGCCGAGGAACTCGATCGCGGCAGGGCTGTCCTCCCGGGTCTTGCGGTGGTCGGGGATCAACGCTGCCCCACCGGCGCCGCGCCATCGGTGACCTGCACCTCGATATCGGGCGGCATCCGCAGTGTGTTGTGCACCGTGCAGCGGTCCACGGCGGTGAGCAGCCCGGCGCGGTGCTCGTCGGACAGCGGCTGCGGGGTGCGCACGGCCAGCCGGACCCGACCCACCCTCGGTGGATCCGGGCGCATGGACCACCTGCACTCGACAGTGACGCCGCACTCCGGTTCGCCTCTCTCCCGGAGGTAGCCGACGGCGTAGTGGGCGGCACACGTCGCCAGTGCCACGACACACAGCTCGACCGGGCTGGGGGCGATGTCCTCGCCAGGCTGGTCGACCAGGACCGGGTGCCCGCGCGTGCTCGCGAGGAACCGGTCGCGGTGCAGGTGGGTGACGCAGATGATCGCCATGGGATGGCCTTTCCGGTCGGGGCCTCGTCGGGCCTGCCCACGTGGTCGACACGACGCCGGGTCGAGGCGGTGACCACCGCCGCCACGAGGATCGGTCAGGAACTCCGGACACCTGGGCCGCTCGGTCCACGGCTAGCGTTCGAGCTTCGCCCGCCGAGCGGCGTACTCCTCGGCGTCGATCTCTCCGCGCGCGAACCGCTCGTCGAGGATGCGTTTGGCGCCCGCCGCCGAGCCAGGACCGAAGTGCCGGAAGACGAGCACCACCGTGGTGGCGAGACCACCCCAGAACAGGACGACGACGGTGATGGCGAAGAAGACGCCCTCCCAGCCGAAGCCTCCCGAGTGCCAGCCGAACATGGCATCCTCCTCCCGGATGGTGGTGACGTGGCCAAGGCTGCGCCCGCTTTGCTTGCCACTCCTAGGGACCAACGCACCCATGCGACAGCAACCAACGGCACGTCCTCCCGCGCCACGCCACACCTCGGCTTGCTGAGCCGCGGGACGAGTTCCAGCGGCGGACACCGGTGCGGCCCGACCCGCGGGACTTTCGCCTCTCTCGCCAGGTCGCGGCCCACTTGAGGATCTGTGGTGCTCCGGTGTGCCAAGGAGGTGCCATGTCCAAGCCGAGCGCGAGGCCCGCTGTCCCGCACATCACGCGCAAGCGAGGACCGCCGTCGAACCGGCCGCGATGGACCCACGCTGAGGAAGTGGTTCTGGCGGCGGCGACCGGTTGGGCGCCCTCGGTGCACAACACCCGGCCGCGACGACGCGTTCTTCCGCGCCGAGTCGGAGTTCTGGCTTGGCGTCGACGTCGACCCCGCCGCGGTGGGGTCCGGTGGACACCGATCGGACGTGACACCGTGGCCGCCCAACTGGCCGAAGGGACCCTCCTGGTGGTGTTCACCCCGGGCGACGGGCGAAGCGACCACCTGCCCGCGGGCGCGGTGCCGCAACAGACCTGGCTCGCCGCCACCGCGATGGGCCCGGCCGGTTCCGTCATCAGCCAGCCCGTGCACGTGCACCAGACGCGAATCGCCCTCGCCGGGCTCGCCGAGCTTCCCGGTCATCCACAGGTGCTCCTGCGGCTGGGTGTGCCCGCCCGCGCCATCGCTGCCCCTGCCCGACGACCTCTTTCAGCTCTGCTGCGCACATCGGGAAGGATTCGCTGATGAACCAGGTGATCGCTGCTGTCGACGGCTCGGCCACCGCGCTGGACGCCGCCCGCTGGGCTGCCCGCGAGGCCGCGCCCCGGGGCCTGCCACTGCGGCTGCTGCACGTCTACCCGCCACCGCCGCCACGGCTGCGCACGGCGGCCGCCGTCGACGGGCGGTGGGCCACCGCGATGGCGGAGCAGGCGGACCGGGTGCTCGCGGAGGCATCCGCTGCCGCGCGGGCCGCGGTTCCCGGCATCGACCCGGTCCTCGACCAGCGCGTGGGGGTGCCCTCGAGGGTCCTCATCGAACTCTCCGAGCGGGCGCACGCCCTTGTGCTCGGCAACCGCGGTCTCGGCGGCTTCCGCGGGCTGCTCGCCGGTTCCCTGGCGCTCGCCTTGGCCGCGCACGCCCACAGCCCCGTCGTCGTCGTCCGGGGGTCCGCTCCCGAGCAGGCGCCGGTCGTGGTGGGCGTGGACCACACACCCGCGGCCGACGGGGTGCTCGCCTTCGCCTTCGATGAAGCCGCCCACCGACGAGTCCCGCTTCGTGCGGTGCACACCTGGCTGGACATCGAGTACTTCGGCGGTGCGGTACCCCTGCCTTACCTGGTCGACTGGGAGGGCATCCAGCAGGAGGAGGACACCGTACTGGCCGAACGGCTGGCACGGTGGACCGAGAAGTACCCCGACGTGCCAGTCACGCGGAGGGTGGCGCGCGGCAGAGCGGCGGGTGCGCTGGTGGGCGACTCCGAGGGCGCACAGCTGCTCGTTGTCGGCAGCCACTTCCACAACCCGTTCGCCGGGGTTACGGCAGGGGCGACTGCCCAAGCCGTCCTGCACCATTCCTCGTGCCCTGTCGCGGTGGTGCCCGTGCGATGACCGCCGGGCACGGGCCCTCGCGCCGCCGAGCGGCTCGTGCCGGGCCGAACCGCGAGACCGCGCCGAAGGCTCCCGGATGCTGCTCGGCCGTCGCCGCGATCCCCACCGGTCCGAACCGCGGCGGCTGATCCTGGTTCCTCCGCTGCGGTGGGAGCCCGAGCGCCTCACCCCAGCCGGATCGGCACGGTGGCGACCTCGACGCGGGCACCGTCCCTCGGCGAGGCGTACCAGGCGATCACCGTGCCGAGTCCGGGCTTGGCGCCGGTGAAGCGCACGGTCACGTCGAAGGTGCCGCGGGTGCCGGTGCCGGAGGTGGCCTGGACTCGCGCGGTGGTCACCGTTCGGCCCGTCGAGTCGCGGACGTCGAGGTGGAAGACGGCTTCGAAGGTGTTCGCCGTGCCGCACACCCGCATCGGGCTGCCGACCCGGGCGTATGCCACGGGGGAGTCGGGCAGGACGGCGGGGGTCTGGTCCTCGTAGTCGCCACGGACCAGCGGATGGTCGATGACGATGCCCTCGCCGCTGAATGACCGCACGGGCACGCCGTCGAGCCACAGCACCACCCGGTCGACGGTGCTGAACCGCGTCAGGGTGAAGGTGAGCTGGGCGAGGCGAGCGAACATCGAGGCCGAGCCGCCCCCGGCGGCGAACCTGCCGGTCAGGTCGACGGTCGCGGTGCCGCCCCGAATGGTCAGCCCGCGCAGCGTGACCCCGGCAGGCACCGCAGTGCGATAGCCTGCCGCGCGTTCGGCCGCGGTCGGCCCAGCCAACAGCGCCCGCAGGGCGTCACCGGCGACCGCGGGCGGGGCCGCGGTCCGGGCGACTGGGAACACCTTCTCTCCGCGCAGAAGGTAGACCGCCGTCTGCGCCGCACCCGCCGGCACAGGGCGGGTGGTCGTCGAACGCGGTGCGACCGACACTGAGGGCAGGCCCGTCGTGGGCATCGACATCGGTGGTGCCGTCGAGTTGGGGGTCACCGTTGCCGCGGTCGCGGTGGTCGGACCCGCGGATGGTGGGGCGGTTCCACCGCACCCGGCCGAGGCCAGCAGGCAGGCGGCCAGGACCGACATGACACGCACGGTCGCGTTCGACATCGCGCGACTCCCTTCCCTTCACGGAGTTCTTGCCACTGTCGGTCCCGGTGCGCGCCTCGGCGAGCGACCAAGGTCCCGGGTTCCAGAACGTTGGGCACGCTTGCTCGCGGCCGCGCGTCGGGCACAGTCGAGTGATCGTCGAACGGAGGAGAAGATCGTCGTGTCCAGAGCATCGGTCGTGGTCGGAGTCGACGGCTCGCCCCGGGCAACGGCCGCGGTCGAGTGGGCGGCGAGAGCGGCTCGCGGGCGGCTCCTGCGGATCGTCCACGCGGGAAGGGACCATGCGGTGGTCGAGGCCGCCGCCGAGGTGGCTCGGCGGGCCGAGCCCGGTGTCCGCGTCGTGGGCAGCACCGTTGCGGGGACGGCTGCCGAGGTGCTCCTGCGCCACGAAGCCAGTGTCCTCATCGCCGGCTCGCACAGCGGGGTGTCAGGAGCCCTCCCGGGCTCCACCGCGCTGCGGGTCGCCGCCAACGCGGAGTGCCCGGTGGTCGTGGTGCGCCCGGTTGTGGACGAACCAGGCCCCGCGGAGTCCCGTGGTCTGGTGGTGGCCGGGGTCGACGGGTCGGCCAGGTCGGAGGCGGTGATCGGCTTCGCGGTGGCCGAAGCGGTCCGACTCGGCTGCTGACCGGCTTGGCGTTGGGCGCGCGGCTGCTCGTCGTCGGCTCCGGCGGTGCGGGCGGTGCGCTCGGGCGGCTGTTCGGCTCTGTCAGCCAGGCCGTGCTGACACAGGCGCCCTGCCCCGTCGCGGTCGTCCACCGGGGCGCGTCACCGGCGGTCCGGCCATCTGCCGGGACGCCCGGCTGGCGGAACCGGGGTCGAAGATGATCGAAAGCGACGAGCCGGATTCACCTGTCACAGAGCGGGGCAGCCGGTGCCGCAGCGCCGTCCTCGGCGGCGTCCGAGGACCGTCGTGGGCCGAGGGCGGTGATGAGGTCGGCGATGCTGTGGTGGGCTTCCAATGGGTGACGCAGGTGTCCGCCGGGGTTGATGCGGTAGTGGTTGCGCCGGCCGATCTTGGTGCGCTCGATGTAGCCGCCCTCGATGAGGTCGGTGATGATGAGCTGGACGCCGCGGCTGGTGATGCCGACCCGCTCGGCGATCACCGGCAGCGTCTGGTCGGGATCGGCGGCCAGGCACAGCAGCACGTGGGCGTGGTTGCTCAGGAACGTCCACCCGGCACCCGCGGCCGGTGTCGCCGCGGCGGTGTTGTCGTCGGCGGTCGGTGCGTGGTCGGCAGACGGGTCGGCGGGCCGCATACGGGCGACCATAGGGCATCTCCTGCGGTGTCGGAGCCTGCATCACGGCATCCCCACCTTGACAGACGAAGCCTGGTTCGTCATTCTCGGGGTGCGGAGGGGAGTACCCACCACATCCGAGATCGTCAGTACGGCAGCCCTGAGCGGTTGCCCGGTCTCGGAGCCGTCACCGCGGACGCAGCGCGCGGGATGGTTGGGGAGACCTCTGGTCCACTGCACGTGACCGGAGGTGTTCCATCGTGGTTGTTCCCCTGTGGGCATGGGCCGCTGTGCTCGGCGCGATCCTGCTGATGCTCGCCATCGACCTGTTCGCCCACCGCCGCGCCCACGTCGTCGAAGTCCGCGAGGCTGCCATCTGGTCGGCGGTCTGGGTAGCGCTCGGACTCGGCTTCGGCGCTGTCGTGTGGTGGGCCTGGGGCGCCGAGTTCGCGGGCCAGTACTTCGCCGGCTACGTGATCGAGAAGTCCCTCGCTGTCGACAACGTGTTCGTGTTCGCGATCATCTTCAGCTACTTCGCCGTGCCCAGGGAGCACCAGCACCGAGTCTTGTTCTACGGGGTGCTGGGCGCGCTGGTGTTCCGCGCCGCGTTCATCGCCGCGGGGTCGGTGCTCATCGCGTCGTTCGCCTGGATCCTCTATGTGTTCGGCGCGTTCCTCGTCGCTACCGGGGTCAAGATGGCTCTGCACCGCACGGAGTCCGTCGATCCGGCCCGCAGCATCGTGTTGCGCCTGTTCCGCAAGGTCGTTCCCACCACCGACCAGTACCACGGGCAGAGGTTCTGGGTGAAGCAGGCCGGGCGCTGGGTCGCCACCCCTCTGCTGACGGTGCTCGTTCTGGTCGAGGTCACCGACATCGTCTTCGCCGTCGACTCCATCCCCGCGATCTTCGCCGTCACCCAGCAACCGTTCCTGGTCTTCACCTCCAACGCCTTCGCCATCCTCGGCCTGCGCGCCATGTACTTCCTGCTCGCAGACCTCATGCACCGCTTCGTCTACCTCAAGCTCGGCCTCGCGCTCGTTCTGGTCTGGGTCGGCGTGAAGATGCTGCTGCTCGACATCTACAAGATCCCCACCGGACTCTCGCTGGCCGTGGTCGCCCTCCTGCTCGCCATCGCCGTGACGGCCAGCTGGATTCGCACCCGCACCACCCCTGCCAGCGCCGGGGCCGCCGGACACGGCCCCGCCGACGCGGTGGCGCCTGGTGCTTGTCCGGTCGGTGACACGACCACATCAGACGTGATCGCCGCGCGACCGGGGCAGCCGCCGTCAGCCTCGGCAACGAGCCAGTCGACACGCGACTGACGCGTTCGACAACCCCATGGCGCGCCTCCGCATCCGGGATGCTCCCTGGCCGGCCGTCCTTCCGTCCTACGCGGGCATCGGTGCAGTACCGGGCCGGGACCGGCAGAGCGCGACCGCCTCGGCCGTGAACTCCGGCGGGCAGTGCTTCATCACCATCAGTGCGGGTTTGCGCGACGCCGCCTGTGGTCCCGGCGTGGTAGGTGGCTCGTGCCTTAGGGCTGTTGGTGCAGAACTGCTGAGGTGGCGGCTGTGAGCGTGCGCTCTTCGAACTCGAGTCGTGCCAGGTCGCCGGGGAGGGCTCGTTCGGTCAGCAGGCCGTTGATGACGGTTAGGAGGAATCGGGCGTGGTGTTCGAGTTCGCCGGGTGCGAGGGCTCCGTCGTCGCGCAGGGCGGAGAGCCATCGCATGACGCGGTGTACGGCGAGCTGTTCGAGGGCCAGGAAGGCGTGGCTGTCGTCCTCGGACGGAGGTGACGCCACGTAGGCGTGGTACAGCGCGCCCCAGTGGTTGCGGGCTCCTTCTCCTGTTCCCACCTGTGACAGCAACAGTTGCAGGCACGCCACCAGGCGCTCTGCCGGTGTTCGGGTGAGGTCCTGCATCGGGTCGTCCGGGAGGTCCACCTCGTGGAGCCGTGCGATGACCTCGTCGATCAAGGCTCGCTGGGTGGGGAAGAAGTGCCGCAGCGACCCGGTGCTGACGTTCGCGCGGGCGGCCACGGCGCGCACGCTCAGCCTGGCCGTCGGATCCTCGCCGAGCATGGTCGCGGCGGCGACCAGGATCTTGTCTCGCGTGCTGTGGGTCATGCGGTGGTTCACCTCGTTCGATTGTCCCGCATCTTCCTATCACAGCGTGTTAGACGCGCACTTCTAGTACAGTGTGATAGAACTAGTACAGCGTGATAGACGCTGGGTCGCGCGACAACACGAGGAGTGGACAATGGCAGCTCGGGGGCAGTCTTGGCTTCTGCGAGGCGATCAACCAGTGCCGGTGCGCGGTGTGTCGGCAGGCACCGAGTACCACCGCGTGTACGCGGGGGAGGGACGGCGCATCCTTCGGGGAATTCTCGCGATCGTGCTGCTCGTGGTGGGGTTCATCGGTTTCGCAGTCCTGTTCCAACGGCTTTCGGAAGTCGTCGATGCCGCTCTGTTCGGTCGTTCGGGACCATCGACGCCGCTGCGGCAGGCGGCAGGCGCGCTGGGGCTGGCTGTGCTCATCCCGTACTCGATGCTGGTGCAACGCGTCGTCTACGGCGTGGGGGCGAGGTCGTTGCACTCTGTGGCAGGCCGGTTCCGGTTCGGGGTGCTCGGTCGCGCACTGCTGGTGTTCGGGCCGCCGCTGCTGATCGTGGTCGCGGCTGTCGCGCTGGGCGGCGTCGACTCCGTCCCGTGGACGACGGTCGATCTGGTCTCGTTTTTCGTCATCGGGATGCTGCTGACGCCTCTCGCCGCCGCGGGGGAGGAGTACGGATTCCGCGGACTGCTGTTCCGCGTGCTCGGTGGCTGGACCCGAGGGGCGAGGTCGGGCGCGATCTTCGGCATCGTCACGACTTCCGTGCTGTTCTCGCTCGTCCACGGAACGCTCGACCCGTTCCTGCTCACGTCCTATCTCGTGTTGTTCTCGTCCATGGCGATTGTGACGTGGCGCACCGGCGGGCTCGAAGTCGCTGTCGTCCTGCACGGCGTCTACAACGTGACCGCTCTCGTGCTCGGCACAACCCTGCATGTCGACATCGGTGCGGAGTTGGCCACTCGAGGCGAGGCGATCGGCTCGTGGCTGAACCTCGCGCCCAGTGCCGCACTCGTCGTCATCACTGCGATCGTCTGGTGGATGACGTGCAAGGACGGGCCTGCGCGCACACCTGGCACGGCTGGATGACTGGCGGCCTCGCCGGGAACGACGCGACCTCACGACGACCAGGCTGGGAGAGACGGAACACATGGGCTCGAGTTGGAACGAACGCCGCCTGACCAAGCGCGCGACTCCGGGCGACGGACGACCACTGGCACCGTTGCGCTGGTGGCAGATGACACGCCGTTCGGTCTTGTCGATCACGCTCCCGGACCAGGGACGCCCGGTGGTGCACACGGTGGACGTCAAGCACGGCGGTGATGCCCTGCACGGTGTGGTCAGGGCCGGACTGTATCTCGACGGGTTCCTCCGACTGGAGTCGACACTGCCCGCGCGATTCGCGGTCGAAGGCGGGCACATCGAGGTCAGCAGAAGCAATGCGGGCCTGCGTCGCTGCCACTTCGTCGCCGACAGCGGAGCCGTACGGCGCCTCGTCCCCGACCCGCGATCCGGCGAGGGACGGCGCATGCGGTTCGACCGGGAGCATCCCACCGCGAGTGGACTCATCGGAGTTGTCTCGGTTCTCCTGCTGCTCGTCGGAGTCGGTCTGAACCTGCTGCAGATCGCCGAACCGATTTCCCGAATCCCGATGATCGCCGACGCCTTCGGCGCGTTTGAGTCGCCCTTGCGTCTGCCGCTGTGGCTCAACCTCGCGCTCGGCTTCGGTGCGGTGATCGGCGCCGTAGAGCGTGCGATGCGCATGCGCTACCACTGGCTGCTCGACAGCGGCGCAGGCACCTGAGAACGCATCCGGTGATCAGTCGGGTTCCATCGCCGCTGGGGGCTCGACGGAGGTTCGCCCTGCAGTCCGTGGCACTCTCATTGCGCTGATCTCCTCTACCCGCGCGAACTATCGGCCCGGCAGGTCCTGCCCGACGACGCCCCCCGCCTCGTGACCACCCAACCCCTGCGCCTGGGCCGGGCGCCTCGATCGCCGCGGCGCGCACGCGTTGGCTGAGCACCATGACGTCCCGATGCCGACGGCGATGGTCCGACTCCGCCCCGCGCGCCGCGCCGCCTTCGTCGCGGCGAGCGCCGGGCAGCTCGCCCTGTCCGTCGCCGTTGAGTGCGGGATCACCCTGCTCAAGCAGCCCGCGGTCACGTCGCCCTGGACAAGGTCGTCGCGTACCGGCGGCCCTGGCCCGCAAGCCCGGCCCCGCCGCTTGATCCACATCAGCATCGTCCGAATTGTGATGTTTGAGACAATGGCTTCTTAGCTTAGCCTTGGCTACCTTCTACCGCGGTGTAGAACCCGGTGGTGAAGGAGTGGGCATGGCGAGGTTCGGGCGTGGGTGGGTTGTGCCGGTGGTGGGTGTGATCGCTGCCGGGGTGGTGTCGTGCGGCAGTGGTGACGGGGAGGCGGGGTCTGCTCCGTCGTCTGGCGCGGCGCCCGCGTCGGACAAGAAGGTGGTGGTCTACAGCGGGCGGGGTGAGGAGCTGGTGCAGCCGTTCTTCGACCAGTTCACCGAGAAGACCGGGATCGCGGTGGAGGCCCGGTACGCGGGCACCTCGGCGATGGCCACCCAGCTGCTGGAAGAGGGCGACAAGTCGCCCGCCGAGGTGTTCTTCGCCCAGGACGCCGGCGCCCTCGGGGCGGTGGCGAAGGCCGGGCTGTTCTCGGCGCTTCCCGCCGAGGTGACGGGGCAGGTGCCGGAGAGCTACCGGGCCAAGAGCGGCGAGTGGGTCGGGGTGACGGCTCGGGCCCGGGTGCTGGTCTACAACCCGGACCTGGTGTCCGCCGATCTGCCCGCCTCAGTGTTCGACCTGACCAAGCCCGAGTGGAAGGGCAAGGTCGGCGTGGCACCCACGAACGCCTCGTTCCAGGCGTTCGTCACCGCGGTGCGTGTGCAGCACGGCGATGACAAGGCCAAGGAGTTCCTCGCTGGCCTTGCCGCCAACGAGCCGCAGGTCCGCGACGGCAACGCCAAGATCGTGGAGGAGGTCGAGGCGGGCACGTTGGCCGTCGGCCTGGTGAACCACTACTACCTCGGCGAGATCGCCAAGGAGCAGGGCAAGACCCCGGAGACGATGACGGCGAAGCTGCACTTCTTCCCCGGCGGTGACAGCGGCGCGATGGTCAACGTGGCCGGTGTCGGTGTGCTGAAGAAGGCCGCGGCGGACCCGGACGCGCGGGCGCTGCTGGACTACCTGCTCGGCCCCGAGGGGCAGAAGTACTTCGTCGAGCAGACCTACGAGTACCCGGTCGTGCCGGGCGTGACAGGCCCGGCGTACGCGCCCGCGCTCGACTCGCTGGCGATCCCCCCGGTGGATCTCAACGACATCGATGACCTCGCCGCGACGGTGGAGATCATCAAGGGCTCCGGTCTGGTGCCTTGATCCGGTCGACCGCCTCCTCCGGACGCCGCCGCGGTGTTCGGAGGAGAAGCCCGCTGCTGTTGTGCGCCGCGATGGCCGTTGTCGTGGCGCTGATCCCGCTCGTCTACCTCGTCGTGCGCACTTCTGAAGCAGGGTGGGCGAGGATCGCCGAGGAGCTGTTCACCGCGCGTGTCGTCGAGCTGGCGGCGCGCAGCGTCGCGCTCGCCGCCGTCGTCACCGGGGCGTGCCTGGTGCTGGGAGTGGGGACCGCGCTGCTGGTGGTGCGCACGGACCTGCGGTTCCGGCGGGGGTTCGCAGTCCTGGCCGCGCTTCCGCTGGCGGTGCCGTCCTATGTGGCCGGGTTCGCGTGGATGTCGGCTTTCCCGGGGTTCGAGGGGTTCTGGGCGGCGGCGCTCGTGCTCACCTTGGGGTCCTACCCCTATGTGTTCCTGCCCGTGGCCGCGGCGCTGCGCCGCGCCGACCCGGCCCAGGAAGAGGTGGCCGCCTCGCTCGGGCACGGACCGCTGCGCGCGCTCGTGGGAGTGAGCGTGCGGCAGGTCCGGCCCGCGGTGGCGGGTGGGGCGCTGCTGGTCGCGCTCTACGTGCTCTCCGACTTCGGCGCGGTGGCGGTGCTGCGGGCGGACACCTTCACCCGGGCGATCTTCCTCGCGTTCGACCTCGGGTTCGACCGGACCGGGGCGCTGGTCCTGTCCTGTGTGCTGGTCGTGCTCACGGTCCTGCTGCTCGGGGGCGAGACCGCGGTCAAGCGCAAGGGCGCTCGCTACTCGCGGGTGGGCGGCGGTCTGCGCCTCCCGGCGACGCTGCGGCTGGGGGCGTTCCAGCCGATCGCGGCGGGAGCGCTGGTGGCCGTCGCAGTCTTGGCGTTCGGGGTGGTCGCGGTCAACCTGGTGCTGCGGCTGGCAGCGGGGGTGTCGCGGGCGGGGGCGATCACGGAGGTGGCGTCGGCGGCGGCCACGTCGCTGGCCTTGTCAGCGGCCGGGGCCGGGCTTACCGTGCTGCTGGCGCTGCCCCTGGGTTTCCTCGCCGCGCGCGGCTCGTCGCTGCCCGCGACCCTGCTCGACCGGTTGGCCTACCTGACCCACGCCCTGCCGGGGCTGGTGGTCGGTCTCTCGTTGGTCTTCTTCGGCATCAACGTGGCCTACCCGCTGTACCAGACGGTGTGGCTGCTGGCGCTGGCCTACGCGGCGCTGTTCCTCCCGCTCGCGGTCGTGTCCGTCGCGGGCGCGGCGTCGGCCGCGCCGCCGGTGCTGGGTGAGGTGGGGCGCTCGCTCGGCGCCGGGCCGGTGCGGGTGGCGTTCACCGTCTCCCTGCCGCTGGTGCTGCCCGGGATCGGCGCGGGCGCGGCGCTGGTGTTCCTCAGCGCGATGAAGGAACTGCCCGCCACGCTGTTGCTGCGGCCGACCGGGGTCGACACGCTGGCCACCGAGCTGTGGACGCACACCACCGTCGCCGCGTACGCCGCCGCCACGCCGTACGCGTTCCTGCTGGTCCTGATGTCCGCGTTCCCGGCCTGGGTGCTGGTCCGGCGGACCGGGGTGCTCACGAAGGAGTCCGCATGACCGACCTGGTGGTGCGCGCGGTGACCAAGTCCTACGGGGCCACGCCGGCGCTGCGCGGAGTCGACCTCGACGTCGGCTCGGCCGGGTTCACCGCCATCCTGGGGCCGTCCGGGTGCGGCAAGACCACGCTGCTGCGCTGTATCGCGGGCTTCGAGCGCCCGGACGCGGGCGAGATCCTCGCGGACGGCCAGGTCGTGGCGGGCACGTCGGTGCACGTGCCCGCGCACCGCAGGCGGATCGCGGTCGTGCCGCAGGAGGGTGCGCTGTTCCCGCACCTGAGCGTCGCGGCCAACGTCGGCTACGGGCTGACCCGCGAGCAGCGCCGGACGGCCCGGGTCGATGAGGTCCTCGAGCTGGTCGGCTTGGCCGGATACGGGCGCCGCTGGCCGCACGAGTTGTCCGGGGGCCAGCAGCAGCGGGTCGCCGTTGCCAGGGCGCTCGCGCCGCGCCCGCGGCTGGTGCTGCTCGACGAGCCGTTCAGCGCCCTGGACGCGGCGCTGCGCGTGGAGTTGCGCCGCGACATCCGTGCCGCGTTGCTGGCGGCGGGGGCGACGGTCGTGCTGGTCACCCACGACCAGGACGAGGCGCTGTCCACCGCCGACCAGGTCGCTGTCATGCGCGACGGCGTCGTCGTGCAGGTCGGAGCACCCGTCGAGGTCTACCGCGCGCCCAACAGCGAGTGGGTCGCCCGGTTCGTCGGCGACGCCGTTGCCCTGCCCGCCGTCGCCGACGGCGACACCGCCGCCACCGGACTCGGACGGGTCGAGCTGACCTCCCACCCGGTGGCCGAGCGGTTCACCGTCGTGGTCCGCCCCGAGCAGATCCGGCTCGGCGGCGGACCGGCGACGGCGACCGTGGTCGAGGTCGCCTTCCACGGACACGACCTGCTGGTGGCCCTGCGGCTGGCCGACGCCACGGTGGTCACGGCCAGGGTGCCCGCGACGACGCCCGTGGAGCCGGGCTCCGAGTTGGCCGTCGGCGTGCGCGGCGTGGCGCTGGCCCAGGTCGCCGAGTCCTGACTGGTGTCAGTGGGAGGCGGAGACGAGGAGTTCGACGAAGTCGTAGACGCACTCACCGGTCGACACGATGGTGCCGGCCGCGATCAGCGGCGGGAGCAGAGCGGGCCACCGACGACCGGAGGCGCCGGTGAGCAGAGCGGAGACCCGGCGGGGGACCGAGCCCGCCGACGCGCCCACCGCCGCGGGCACACCGCGCGCGGCGACGGAGGCCCCGGCGAGCCCGAGCCTGCCGATAGCGCGAGCGACCACGCGCCGGTCGCCGACCGCAGTCGCGGCTTCTTCGTCCGCGGCGCGCTCGGCCAGGTGAGCGGCTTTGATCGCCAGCGGCCAGAGCAGCGGGTGCGCGATCGCCGCCAGCCTGGCCAACCAGAGCAGGCGGTGGTGGCCGCCCGCGAGGTGGGCGCGCTCGTGGGCGATGACCGCTCGCCGCTGCCGCTCGTCCAGCTGCGCCAGGGCGGCTGAGGACAGCACGATGCGGCCCTGTCCGTCCCGGCGGCGCACGGCGACCGCGATCACCTCCGGTGAGTCGACGTGGACCACATCGTCCACCGCGCCGAGGTTGGCGATCTCCGCTTCGACCTGCCGCAGCCGCCGACGACGGCGCACGACCGCTCGGCAGGCGACCACCGCGGAGACAGCGAGCCAGAGCAGCGCCAGCTCCGACATCCACGGCACGTGGGCGCTGTTGGCCACCAGGACCTCGCGCGACCAGTCGCCCACGGCGGCGACCGCGGGCACCTCGGCGAGCGCCTTGAGCGCGAAGACCGCGAGGGTGACGGTGCTGGCCGCCGCCGCGGCGACCGCCGACCACGTGACCACCTTCAGGCCCGTGCTCGGCTGGACGCGGTCGGCGATGAGCCAGACGAGCGCGACCACCACGACGGGGACCACGAACACCGACCACTCGACGTGGTTGTACATCCCGCCTCCAGCGCCCGGACCCACCCGCACCTCGAACTCTACGATCCGCCGTACCCGACAGAACACCCCAGCGTTGCCTGCTGCCCACAGTGGAGCGCCGAGGTGGCTGCGCTCACCGTCGCCCCGGTAGCGAAGGGGAGTAGCCCCCAACGTCCCGGTCGACACACTGATCCGCTTCGGCGGGTCCGGTCGGGCGGCCTCGCGTGCGGGGCGGGCGAGACCTTCGATCCAGGCATATCGACTATGCCGGATCGAGGTCGCGCGCGTTTCTGGCCCTGGTCCGGTGAGAGCAGACCAGGAGCACAACCACTGTGGACGCGGTTCTGACCAGCACGCTCGTCTCATTCTGGGTCATCTTCGTCGCCGAGCTGGGCGACAAATCGCAGCTGATGGCGCTGACCTTCGCCACCCGCCACCGGGTGCTGCCCGTCCTTATCGGCATCACCGGCGCCACCGCGATCGTGCACCTGGCTTCGGTCGCCCTCGGCGCGGGACTGGGCGCGGCGCTGCCGACCGGGTGGATCAACCTCGCCGCCGCGCTCGCCTTTGTCGTGTTCGGGCTGTGGACGCTGCGCGGGGACGTGCTCACCGACGACGAGAAGGCCAAGGCCCAGCGCCAGGTGAAGTCGGTGGTGATCGCGGTCGGCACCGCGTTCTTCCTCGCCGAACTGGGCGACAAGACGATGCTCGCCACCATCACGCTGGCCACCGACTACGGCTGGTTCGGCACCTGGATCGGCTCCACGATCGGCTCCACGATCGGCATGGTCGCCGCGGACGCCCTCGCCATCCTCGTCGGCCGCTGGCTCGGCAAGTCGCTGCCCGAGCGCACCATCCGCATCGGCGCCGCGGTGCTCTTCTTCGCCTTCGCCGTGTGGCTCGGCGTCGAAGCCGTGATCGAACTGACCTCCTGAGCACCGGTCGCGGCGAACCCGGTGGCGGCACCGGGCGAGGTGTCACCACCGCAACGCGTACTGCGGTGTGGAAGGGGCGATCAGGCGTCGTGGTCGCGCAGCATGTCGCGCAACAGCGCCTCGTCGTGCTCGCTCAGCGTGCTGACGAACCGCATCAGGACCGACGCGCGGTCGCTCTCGGCGTCCAGCAGCCTGCCCATGCGCCACGCCGTCAGCGCGGCCGGGTCGGCGGACGCCGAGTACCGGTAGGCGCGTCCATCGCGCCGGCGGTTGACCAGCTTCTTGCTGTGCAGTCGGGTCAGCGTGGTCACCACGGCGCTGTAGGACAGGGCGCCGGTGGGGTCCAGCGCGTCGCGGACCTCGGCGGGCGTGAGCGCGGAACCGGCGCCGCCGAGCACGCGCAACACCTCGGCGGCCAGCTCGCCAGGTGCTCGGCGAGCAGCCGGATTGCCAGTCACAGCCGCATCGTACAGTTCCACCACCTGGCCATTCGCGCGGCAACCGTCCCGTTTTCGGGAGAGGCTCCCCCTTCGCGGGCAGGCGCGACCGACCCTTCGATGGCGACCTGAAGGTTGGTGGAGTACCCGGTGAACGGCGCTATCCACTCCGACCGCGGCGGGTTGAGGACCGACTCTCCGGGAGCTGATCGAACCTTTGATCCCGTTCCGACCAGCGCCGCGCCGTCCGGGTGGGCGGCCCCGTGATCAGCCACCGGTGAGGTCGCCTCGTCAGAGGCGTTCGATGCGGTCGGCCTGCGGGCCTCGGTCACTGTGGCGCACCGCGTA
This sequence comes from Actinokineospora guangxiensis, assembly GCF_042657845.1. NCBI lineage: Bacteria > Bacillati > Actinomycetota > Actinomycetes > Pseudonocardiales > Pseudonocardiaceae > Actinokineospora > Actinokineospora guangxiensis. The sequence continues at coordinate 25,103 of NZ_JBHSKF010000026.1, forward strand.
CCGGACCCGGTCACCTTTCCGCAGTGGCTCTGACCCCATGACGACGGACACGTGGGCGAAGAGATCGTCGCCGCCTGAGTCCGGGGTGATGAACCCGAAGCCGCGGTCGCTGTCGTAGCGGGCGACAACGCCCTCGCCGCCTCGCACGGGCACCTCCCGCGCCGCCGGCCCCGCGGTCGCGACAGGTTCCGAGCGTCGCGGCGGCACCGTCTGGGGCTCGGCGCCCCGGACCAGGTGCACATCGCGGGCCTGCGGGCCCTT
>NZ_JBHSKF010000027.1:0-12655 GCF_042657845.1 Actinokineospora guangxiensis
TGACGGTGCGGGTGTCTCCGGGCTCGCCTTCCCAGTGCAGGGCGACGCGGTCGCCGTTGCCCGCGGTGACGTGGCGGTCGACGCAGTTGTGGGCGACGTTCAACGTGCCGCCGATGAACCACTTCGCAAACGGCGCATCCGACCAGTCCAGAACCTGCGACCACTCACCAGCCCACTCCAGCCGACGGGCCTGGGCCTCCCAGAACGCGAGGCGGTCAGCAGCGGCCTCGTCGTAGGCGTCGGCCTTGACATTGGCCTCGGCGGCGACCTGGTCCGGAGGCGGGAACACCCGCGTCTCGGTCGACAGGTTGTCCAACGCCGGCCGCGAACCGGACTGCTCGACCATGGGGTGCCCTCCTCGTCGGGGTGTGCGCACGCGGCCACGAATCTAGCCCCTACCCCACCCGCCCGATAGTCCGGACACCGAAAAGGTTTAGACCAATACCGTCACCTCTCCGCAGGCCCAGGCCCGATTGGGTGAACGCCGCGCGGTCGCCCGATCGCCCTACCAGCCTGGGGACCGTTCGCCCTGCCCCTCGGCCTCACTCACACGAGCCCGGGTGCGTGAACACAGCCGGTGGTGGGGGGTGCTCCGTTCGGTTGGCCTTGGGGCGTTCGACGGATCGCGACCCCCCGACGACGTACCGTGGTGGGCGTTGCGGCCGCGATCGGGTCGCTTGACGTGGCTGTTCGGCCTCCTCTGGGGAGTGGGGGCCTGCGGTGCGGACCCGGTGCGGCGCGGGAGGGGGATCATGGACCGCCGAAGCGGCGCGGGTGTGCGGGTGTCGGCACTCGTCGTGTGGATCGCCGGGTGCGCCGTCGTCGCGGCCGGGTGGGCGATGCGCACCGTTGGCGGGACGCCGCCGGACGCCGAGTCGTGGTGGCTGCTGCTGGTGATCGTCGCTGCCGCGCTCATGCACGCCGAGGCGACGCGCCCGCCGCAGGAGCGCAGGCGGGTCGCGCACCTCGCGGTCGCCGTCGAGCACGGGGCGGTGTGGGCGCTCTGCGGGGCGCTGGTGCTGCCCGCGCCGCTGGCCGTCGTGCCCGCTGTCGTCGTCGCCGGGCTGGGCTACGTCCGGCACCGGGGGATGGTCGAGGCGTGCGCGCTCATCGCGGCCGGGCTGGTGGCGCACCTGGTCGCCGTCCTCACCCCCGCGCGGCGCTGGGTCGCCGAGGGCGGGCTGCCCGCGGGCGAACTCGCGGGCGCCACCCTCGGGCTGGCCGGCGCGGTCGTCGGGTTCTGGCTGGTGTGGCGGGTGCTGCCGGGCATCGGCAGAGCCGTGCGCGGCGACCTCGCCTGGACCGACCTGCTGACCGGCCGCGACGACCGGGGCGACCTGCTGATCGTGCTCGCGCTCGGGATCATGGCCGGGTGGTCCAGCGGCGTCGGGCACGGCGCGCCGCTGGTCGCGGTGGCCGTCGTGGCGGCCGGGGTCACCCGGCGCGCCCAGCGCATCGCTGAACTCACCCGCGAGCGCGACCGCTTCGAGCTCGACGCCCTGCACGACTCGCTCACCGGCCTGGCCAACCAGCGCGGCTTCAACCCGGCCGCCGCGCTCGCCCTCGTCGCCGACCAGGCCAGGCGCAGGCCGACCGCGGTCCTCATGCTCGACCTCGACGGCTTCCGCGGTGTGAACTCCCGCCTCGGCCACCTGGGGGCCAACGAGGTGCTCAAGGCCTTCGCCGCGCTGCTGCGCGCCTCGGTCCGCCGTGACGACCTGGTCTGCCGGTGGGGCGGGGAGGAGTTCTCCATCGTGCTGCCCGGCGCCGACCGCGCCGACGCGTGGGCGGTCGCCGAGCGCATCCGCCGCGCCGTCGAGCGGATGACCGTCGAGCTGACCCCGGCCCGCGGCCTGGGCACCGAGCGAGTCGGGCGCTTCACCGTCTCCGGCGGCATCGCCCTGTCCCCTGTGGACGGAACCGACCTCACCACGCTCCAGGTGCACGCCGACCGCGCGCTGGCCGCGGCGAAGAACGGCGGCCGCAACCAGATCCGGCTCACCCCCGCGCAGACCGAAGTGGACGCAACCGGTCTGCCAACCGGTCCCTGACCGCGGGCCACTCCTCGGCGGTCACCGAGTAGACGACCGTGTCGCGCAGCGTCCCGTCCGGCCGGATGCGGTGCGCCCGCAGCACGCCCTCGCGGACCGCGCCGAGGCGCTCGATCGCCCGCTGCGAGCGCTCGTTGCGCAGGTCGGTGTGCCAGCCGACGCGCAGCGCCCCCATGGTCTCGAAGGCGTGCCCCATCAGCAGCAGCTTGGCCTCGGTGTTCAGCGCCGTGCGCTGCCAGCGCGCGCCGATCCAGGTGTGTCCGATGTAGATGCCGCGGTGGCGGGCGTCCACCTCGTAGTAGGAGGTCGTCCCCGCGACCTCGCCGGAGGCGGCGAACTGGGTCAGCGGGAAGCGCGTCGGGTCGGCGAGCGCGTCGGCGACCTGGGCGTCCATGTCGGCCTGCGCGGTCGGGTGGCCCTTGCTCAGCCACGTCCAGATCGATGGGTCGGCCCCCGCGGCGAACAGGCCGGGGGAGTCGGCCATGGTGGTCGGCGCCAAGCGCACGTGCGTGCCGGTGAGAGTGGGCAGCGTGTCCATCACCTCCCCGACGGTATCCGTGAAGTGGCATTGCGACACCGTCCACTAATGGAGAGTTTCGGAAGGCCACTTGTTCCGCCGGTAGGGTCGCGGCGTGAGCGATCCCCTGGCCGCCCTGCTCGACCTCCCCGGCGTGAGCGACGCGGTCGCCGCCGCCCGCGCCGCCGTCGCCGAGGTGCACCGCCACCAGACCAACCGCCGCGGCTGGCCGGCCACCGCCGCCGAGGCGTCGGTGCGGGCTGCCCGGGCCTCGGCCGCCCTCGACGGCGGCCCCACCGACATCCCCGAGGAGGGCAGGGTCGCCGACCCCGTCCTCGCCGGCGCCCTGCGCGCCGCCGAGGCCCTGGGCCCGCTGCTGCCGACCTGGGAGCGGGCGCCCCTGCAGGCCCTGGCCCGCCTGCACGTCCTGGCCGCCGCCGACCTCGCCGAGCGCGACGACCTCGGCAGGCCGCGCCCGGGGTCCGGCCAGCGCCTGGAACTGCTCGCCGACCTGGTCACCGGCGGCACGAAGGTGCCCGGACCGGTCGTCACCGCGGTCGTCCACGGCGAACTCCTGGCGCTGCGCCCGTTCGGCGCCGCCGGCGGCGTGGTCGCGCGCGCCGCGGCCCGGCTCGCCATGATCGCGACCGGGCTGGACGTCAAGGGCCTCGGCGTGCCCGAGGTGTTCTACCTGCGCCGCGCCACCCGCTACCGCGAGCTGGCCGACGGCTTCGCCACCGGCGACCCCGAGCGGCTGGCCGAGTGGATCGTCTTCGCCTGCGAAGGGCTCACCGACGGCGCGCGCGAGGCGGCGAGCATCGCCGACGCGGCCGTCACGGCGTGATCAGCTAGACCGCGTGCGCGTTGAGCAGGCCCAGCGCGCCGCGGACGTGCCCGCCGCTGTCGCGCAGCGCCTCGGCGGCCCGCCGGATCTCCACGCCGGAGAGCAGGTGCACCAGCGCCGTCTTCAGGTCGCCGTGCGCCTCGGTCAGCGCCGTGGAGCACTCCTGCATGCCGAGGCCGGTGGCCTCGCGCAGGATCCGCAGCGTGCGGCCGCGCAGCTTGGCGTTCGTCGCTCGGACGCTGACCATCAGGTTCTGGTAGGTCCGGCCCATCCGCACCATCACCGCGGTCGAGAAGGACGTCAGCACCACCTTCTGCGAGGTGCCCGCCTTCATCCTGGTCGACCCGGATATCGCCTCCGGCCCGGTGTCGACCGTGACCAGCACGTCCACCCCGGGGGGCGCGACGGCGTCGGGGTTGTTGGACACCAGCGCCGTGGCCGCGCCCCGGGCGTGGGCCGCGGCGAGCGCGCCCAGCACGAACGGTGTGCGCCCGGACGCGGTCAGCCCGAGCACGAAGTCGCCGGGACGGGCCGAGACCATCGCCTCGGCCCCGGCGCCCTCGTCGTCCTCGGCGTCCTCGACCGCGTGCCGCAGCGCGCGGTCGCCCCCGGCGTGGTGCACGGCGAACCAGCCGTCCGGCACGTCGAAGGTCGGGCGCAGCTCGGCGGCGTCGAGGGTGGCCAGCCGCCCCGATGTCCCCGCGCCGACGTAGTGCACGCGGCCGCCGCCGTTGAGCGCGGCGACCGCGAGGTCGACGGCGCGCGCCAGCTGCGGCAGCGCATCGCCGACCGCGCCGGGGACCTGGCGGTCCTCGGCGTTGATCTGCTGCAGGACCTCCAGGGTCGGCAGCGTGTCGATATCGGTGGTGCGCGGGTTTCGCCGCTCCGTGGGGGAATCCACGTGCACCGACTGACGAGGGAGAATCATCTGCCCAGCCCCTTCCCCGCGCACCCGTTCATCACTTGCCGATGTCCCGCGGCTTGCGCCGCCCGTCGTGCCGGGTCTCCATCCGGTGGGCGGAGACCGCGTCCCTGGTGGCGTCCAGCGCCGTGATCGACTGGTCCATGTGCCGCTGGGCGATGCCGATGAACAGGCAGTCGACCACGGTCAGCTGAGCGATCCGGCTGGCCGTCGCGCCCGAGCGGAAGGTGGTCTCCCGCGCGGCGGTGGTCAGCACGTGGTCGGCCATGTCGGCGATGGGAGAGGTGGGGTAGTTCGTCAGCGCCACCGTGGTCGCCCCGTGCAGGCGTGCCACCCGCAGCGCCTCGACGGTGTCCGTGGTCGCCCCGGTGTGCGAGATCGCCACCGCCACGTCCTCGCCGGTCAGCACCGCCGCCGACGTCAGCATGATGTGCGTGTCGTTCCATGCGAAGCAGGTGCGGCCGATGCGGTGCAGCTTCTGCTGCAGGTCGGCGGCGACGAAGGCGCTGGCGCCCACGCCGTAGACGTCGACCCGGCGCGCGCCCGCGATCGCGTCGACGACCTTGGAGAGCACGTCGATGTCGAGCTGGTCGGCGGTCTCCTCGACGGCTCGGGAGTCGGCGAAGGTGACCTTCCCGACGACGGTCTTCAGGTCGTCCTCCGGGGCGATCTCGCCGCCGAGGTCGCGGTCGGCGCGGGCTTCGGTCCGAGCGGTGTCCGCGGCCAGCGCGATGCGCAGCTCCGGATAGCCGCCGACGCCGATGGCCTTGCAGAAGCGGGTAACAGTCGTCTCACTGGTCCCAGCCGCCTCGGCGACCTCGGTGATGCTGCGCCGCGCCACGGTGGACGGGCTGTCGAGCACCACCTTGGCCACGCGCTGCTCGGCCCGGGCGAGGCCGGGCAGCAGTGAGCGAATGCGGACGAGTGGACTTGACTCGCTGTGTTCTGTCGTCATGTGACTCGCACTCACGTGGGAAACTTACTAACCGTCAATGGCAAGGACAAGGCGGTGCATCACATCCGGTCGCCAGGCTACCCGGACGCGTTCGTTGGGGCAGGCGCCCCGGTCGGGGGCTTGCAAACCGCATCGCTGGACGAACGCGGATTGTTAGCACTCGAAGGTCAACGAGTTTCGAGCGTCCACCCGAGCGGACGCATCCGGTGGGGTTGTTTCTCGCCGTCGAGGAGGGTCTGATCACCGTCGGTCACAAGAACGCGGTCCAGGTGAATTCCTCGACCGATATAACGACTGTCTGTGACCGATTGCCATCGGATGGTGATCCGGTCCGCCTCCGGAAGATTCGCGTGGACCCTCCACCAACTACGGTGCCCGGAGCCCGCGATCTGGGTCACATCACCGCTCGGCGCGCCGGTCCCGGCCACCCGGAGAACAGCCGTGCGCCACGCGCTGCCGTCGGTCGAGTACTCCAGCGTGAGCGGGTCGCTCTCCTCGGAGTCGACGAAGACGTCGAACGACACCGCCACCGGACCGCGCGGGGCCAGCTCCGGGGTCGCCAGCGTCGCCGTGCTCGCGTCCTCCTGGGCGGCGAACCACGACGTGCGCCCGACCCGCGGCGGCACCGCCATGGCCCGCGCCAGCCCGGTCGCCCACGTCTCCCGCGCCTTGTTGATCGAGCCCCACGACCGGCTCGGGTGCACCCGGTTGGTCAGCAGGATCGCGATCGAGCGCGACGCCGGGTCGATGACCATCGACGTCCCGGTGAAGCCGGTGTGCCCGGCGGTGCGCGGCCCGGTCAGCCCGCCCATGTACCAGCGCTGCGCCAGCTCGAAGCCCAGGCCGTGGGCGTTGCCGGGGAACTCGGTGTTGTAGTCGGTCAGCATCTCCCGCACGGTCGCTGCCTTGAGCACGCGCGTGCGCCCGTACTTGCCGCCGTTGAGGATCGTCTGGCCGAGGACAGCGAGGTCGCGGGCGGTGGAGAACACCCCGGCGTGGCCCGCCACACCGCCCAGCGACCAGGCGTTCTCGTCGTGGACCTCGCCGCGGACCATCCCGCGCGGCGGGGTCGCCTGGAACTCCGTCGCCGCGACCCGCGCGGCCGAGGCGGGGTTGTAGCCGGTGTCGCGCAGGCCGAGCGGCCCGGTGATCCGCCGCTGGAGGAACTCGTCCAATGGGTGTCCGGACACGCGCTCGACCAGCACGCCGAGCGCGATCAGGTTCAGGTCGGAGTACACGTACCTGCTGCCTGGGGTGTGCGCGGGCGCGCGTTGCAGCGCGGCCAGGAAGCGCGACTCGCGGTCGGGCCAGTCCCGCCACAGCGGTATCCACGGCTCCATGCCCGAGGTGTGGGTGAGCAGCTGCTCGACGGTGATCTCGGCCTTGCCGCCCGCGGCGAACTCCGGCACGTGCTCGGCCACCGGGTCATCGGTGCTCACCCGGCCGTCCTCGACCAGGCACATCACCGCCAGCGAGGTGAACAGCTTGCTGACCGAGGCGACGTCGAAGACCGTGTCCGGCCGCATCGGCACCTGCTGCTCGGGCGGCAGCTCGGTGCCCTCGGCGTCGGCGTAGCGCACTGCCTGCCCGACCGCCGAGTGGTGCACGACCATCCCGTCGTGCACGAGCAGGCCCACCGCGCCCGCGAACAGCGGGCGCTCGGGCGCGGGTCTGGTGTACCCGGCGATCGCCTCGGCCGCCGCCGCGATCGGGCCGGGGGCCAGTCCGGCGCGTTCGGGCGTCGCGTCCCGCAGCACCGCGTCGGCGAACCCGCGGTGCTGCCGGTCGAACCGGCTCACCCCGCGTTCGGCCGCCGCCGTGCTCCCGGACATCGTGATGACCACCATCGCGAGCACGGCCGCAGTGCGCATCTCCACCTCACCGGTACAGCAGGTACGGACGTCGGAGCCGCTCGAAGGCGGCCAGCTCTCCGGCCCACGCGCGCACGACCGCATCGACGCCCGCACCGGCGTCGACCATGCGGCGGAGGCGGTCGGAACCGGACAGCAGATCGATGAAGTTGTCCGGGCGCCAGGCGAAGACGTCCGGATAGAGCCGCTTGGCGGTGACGATCATGGCGACGGCGGTGCGGATCGGGTCGAGCCCCGCGCCCGGGTAGAGCTGCACGCCGCCGCAGGTCCGGCCGGTGAACTTGCCGAAGGTGGGGGAGAAGTACTGCTCGCGGAAGCGCGCGCCGGGCAGCCGCAGCCGGTTCAGCTCCTCGGCCCAGCGCCAGTCCAGGCCGGGCGCGCCGATGATCTCGAACGGCCGGGTCGTGCCGCGGCCCTCGGAGAACACGGTGCCCTCGAACAGGCAGGTGCCCGGGTAGACGAGCGCGGTCTCCGGGGTGGGCATGTTGGGGCTCGGCAGCACCCAGGACAGGCCGGTGCGGGCGAAGTCGTCCGAGCGGCGCCAGCCCTCGGCCTTGACCACGATCAGCTCCCGCAAGCGCTTGCCCGCATCGGTGGGCAGGTACTCGGCGTCGAACAGGCGCGCCAGCTCGCCGACGGTCATGCCGTGCTGCTGCACGATCGGCTTGCGGCCGACCCCGGAGGCGTAGGCCGGGTCCAGCACGGGGCCGTACGGCGTGCCGCCCACCGGGTTGGGGCGGTCGAGCACGATGAACGCCGCGTCCGCGATCACCGCGGCGTGCATGGCGGTCAGCATCGTCCAGATGTAGGTGTAGAAGCGCGCGCCCACATCCGCGATGTCGAAGACGACCGTGTCCACGCCCGCCTTGGCGTACTGGCCCGCGAGCTTGGCCGCCGACGCGCCGTAGGCGTCGTAGACGGGGATGCCGGTGCGCGGGTCCAGGTAGTCGCCCTCGGAGCCGCCGGCCTGCGCCGTGCCGCGGAAGCCGTGCTCGGGGCCGAAGACGGCCAGCGGCCTGGGCATGGCGTCGACCAGGTGGGTGCCGTCGCGCAGCACGCCGGTCGGGTTGGAGACGACGCCGACCTTGCGGCCCGCCAGGAGCTTCCAGCGCTGGGCGGCCAGCACGTCGACGCCGGGGAGGACGCCGCGGTGGGGGTCGGCGGCGGCCGGCGCCGCCGTGGTCAGCAGGGGGACGGCGGCGGTCGCGGCCAGGAACCGCCTGCGCTGGAGGCTCACCAGCTCAGTCCGTGGCCGAAGGGGTAGCGCTCGACGGACGGATCGGCGCCGTCGGGGACGGCAACCGGGAGCCTGCCGACCGGGCTCGTCCGGCCCAGCAGGACCTTGGCCAGGGAGTTCATCGAGACCCCGCGCCAGGAGTAGGTCGCGACCCAGGTGGGTGCGTCGACGAAGCCCGCGTCGTAGGGGACCTGGGTGGCGACCGCGACGATCGGTTTGCCGGTGGCCAGCAGCCGGGTCAGCAGGGTCCGCTGCTGGGTGTTGGCGGACAGGTTGTTGGTCAGGACGACGACGGTGTCGGCGTCGGCCGCGGCCGCCTCGGCCTGGGCGATCACGGCGTCGGTCGGGCGCGAGCCCGTCGGCAGGGCGGTGCCGCCCAGCGCGGTCGCCAGCTGCGTGGGGGTCTTGGCCTGGTTGACCGTGTCGCCGATGCCGACCACCAGCACGTCACCGGGGGCTGCCAGGGGGAGTACGTCGTCGTCGTTGCGCAGGACCGTGGTGGTGCGGTCGGTCAGGGCTTGCACGGCGGCGAGGTTCTGCGGTGTGCCGACCTTCTTGGGGAGCGCGCGCTCGTCCACCAGCGGTCGGGCGATGATGCCGCGCTCCCACTTCTGCTTGAGCACCCGCCGGACGCTCTCATCGATGCGCGCCTCGGCGATGCGGCCCGAGCGGACGGCGTCGAGCACCGCGTCGTAGGCGAGCGGGAAGTCCGCGGGCATGAGCAGCTGGTCGACGCCCGCTTCCAGGGCCATCACCGGGATCTCGGCGTCGTCGAACATCTCCCGCACACCCTGCATGCCCAGCGCGTCGGTGACGATCAGGCCGTCGAAGCCCAGTTCCTCGCGCAGCAGGTCGGTGAGGATCGGCCTGCTCAGCGTCGCCGGGACGCCGCTGGGATCGAGGCTGGGGAACTGGATGTGCGCGGTCATGATCGAGTCGATGCCCGCGGCGACGGCGGCCCGGAACGGCGGCAGGTCGACCGCGCGCCACTGCTCGGCGCTGCGGTCGATGCGCGGCAGGCCGGTGTGGCTGTCGGTCGCGGCGTCGCCGTGGCCGGGGAAGTGCTTGGCCGAGGAGGACACGGTCTCGGCGGGCTTGCCGTCCTGGAAGCCGCCGATCTGCGCGGTGACGAGCCGGGCGGAGAGATCGGGGTCGGAGCTGAAGGAGCGGGCCCCGATCACCGGGTTCAGCGGGTTGGAGTTAACGTCGGCGACCGGCGCGAAGTTCTGGTTGACGCCCATCGCGCGCAGCTCGCGGCCGTTGACCGCCGCCGAGGTGCGCGCGTCGCGCTCGCTGCGGCCCGCGCCGATGGCCATCGCACTGGGGTGCTCGGTGGCGGGCGCCTCGACGCGGGTGACGTTGCCGCCCTCCTGGTCGATCGCCACGATCAGCGGCAGGTGCGGGCCGGAGCGCAGTGCCGCGCGCTGTAGGCCGTTGGAGAACCTGGCCAGCTGGGCCGGGCTGTCGATGTTGTCCGTGCCGCTGTTGTTGAAGTAGATGACGCCGCCGACGTGGAAGCGTTCGACCACCTCAGCGGGGGTGCCGACGCCGTAGTGCGCCAGGTTTGTCGGGTGCTCCTCGGTCGCCGACTTGCCCCACACCGTGGCGACGAAGAGCTGGCCGACCTTCTGCTCCAGCGGCATCCGGCGCACGGCGCGGTCGATCCAGGACGACATGGACAGCGGCTCCGCTGCGACGGGGGTCGGCGGCGGGGGCTGGGGGGTCACGGCCGCGGCGCCCGCGGCCGTGGCGGCGGTCAGGACGACCGCGGCGGCGAGCGCCGCTCGGGCGGTGGGCACCGGTGCCTCCTCTAGCGGAAAGTTGTTCACCAAGAACGACTTCCCGTCGGAAGTTACCCACGGCGCTCGGGCTGGTCAACGCGCCACTCGGGGGAATCACCCCCTGAACAGGGATTGGGCGGCCCCACCCAGTGGGTGGAGCCGCCCAAGTCCTCAGCGCGAGCCACTCAAGTTACCAAGCGTGCAACGTAGTCGTACATTCCTGGACTCGGCGCCCGGCGTCCCGGTACGCAGTCCCTTGACGACATGCCTCCCGCGGCGTGCTGCGCGTGGGTGCTTGGTGCTCGCGCACGGAGCTCGTACCGGGGTGGAGTGGAACTTCTCTTCGTTCCGTCCCTGGCCGATCCGAAGTCCGCAACTCCCTTTGTACTCAGTGAAGAAGGTCACTTCAAGGGCACGTTCGGGTGCACCGGTACAGACGCTTCTGACCCCCCGTGAGCGGGCCTGGATGTGGTACCGCCGAAGGGGTTGTCCTCGTGGGACGGTCAGCGGCGCTTCCTTCGGTGGAGGCCGTACCAAGCCGCTCCGGCGGTGGCCACCGCGCCCAGTCCGATGGCGGTGACGGCTACCGCGGTTCCGGACGGGACGGTGAATCGCGAACGCAGCGAAATCGGCTTGGTGAAGGTCAACACCGGCCATCCGCGCTCACCCGCGACCCGCTTCAGCGCGCGGTCGGGGTTGACCGTGCTCGGATGGCCGACGGCTTCCAGCATCGGCAGATCGGTGCTGGAGTCGGAGTAGGCGTGGCAGTCGGCGAGGCGGTAACCGCGCTCGTCGGCCAGCTCGCGCATGGCGGTCGCCTTGTTCTCGCCGTAGCAGTAGAAGTCGATCTCGCCGGTGTAGCGGCCGTCCACGGCGACCATCCTGGTGCCCACGCTGTGCGTCGCGCCGATCATCCGCGCGATCGGCGCGACGATCTCCTCCCCGGATGCGGACACGACCACCACGTCGTGACCGAGTTCGTGGTGCTCGGTGATCAGCTCGGCGGCCTCGGCGTAGACCAGCGGGTCGACGATGTCGTGCAGCGTCTCCTCGACGATGGCCCTGACCTGCTCGACGTCCCAGCCGGTGCACAGCGCGGTCAGGTGCGCCCGCATCCGCTCGACCTGGTCGGCGTCGGCGCCGGAGACGGCGAAGACGAACTGCGCGTAAGCGCTCTTGAGCACCCCGCGCCGGTTGATCAGGCCGCCCTGGAAGAACGGCCTGCTGAACGCCAGCGTGCTCGATCTGGCGATGACGGTCTTGTCGAGGTCGAAGAACGCGGCGATGCGGCCGGGGGCCTGGGGGTCGGGCACGGCGTCAGCATAAAGACAGCGCGTGATGATCCGGATGGCGCAGGACCCCCGAGCCGGATGGGCGACGACCGCCCTCAGTTCCTGCGGTCTTTCTGTCGGATCTGGCCTACCGCGAGGCGCAAAGAGCTACAGTACCCGTACCCCGGCCGCGTGCCGGGAGGGTTCAGTCCGACCCCCCGGGGCTGAATCTCAGACGACCCCCGCCCCTCCCCCCTGGCGGGGGTCGTCCCCTGTCCGGAGTCCAGTGTGGCGCGATCTGTCCACAGCTGCGAATCCAGGTGGCCGCCGTGCCCGCTCCCGGCGAATCGTGGATCTCAGGAACTCCACGACACGAGGGAGACAGCCATGCCCCGCCCCATCGCCTGCCTGCGCGCCGAAGCCGTCGCCGACGAGGTCCTCCGCCTCGCCGCGGTGGCCTCCTGCGAACTCGACCGCGCAGCCGACCGCACCGAACTGAGCGCCCACTGGTCCTCCCCGCCCCTGGTCATCGTCGACGACCCGAGCTTGTGCCACGGCCTCCCCAAACGCGACGGAGTGCTGGTGCTGCACCAAGGCCCACCCTCTCCCGCCTTCCTGTCGGCATCCTTCGACGCGGGCGCCACCCGCGTCCTCTGCCTCCCCGACGACACCCCCTGGCTCAGCGGCGCCCTGGCCGACGCCGCCGAATCCCTGCCGGGCCAAGCTGGCCCGGTCATCGCCGTCATCGGCGGAACAGGCGGCGCGGGCACCTCCACCTTCGCCGCCGCCCTGGCCCTCACAGCCGCCACCACCGGCACCCCCACCCTCCTGGTCGACTGCGACCCCCTGTCCGGCGGCATGGACCTCCTCCTGGGCGCCGAAGACGCGGAGGGCCTCCGCTGGCCCGACATCACCCTGACCTCCGGCCGAATCTCCGCCAAGAACCTCACCGCCGCCCTCCCCACCGCCCCCCTCCCCACTTCCGTCTTCCCCGCTCGCCCACACCGCCATGCGACTCCCCATCCGCAAATAGCCCCCCACACCCGCCCGCACCCCCACAACAACCCCCGTTCCCACCTCCACGACGACGCCCGTTCCCACCTCGCCAGCAGCACCCACACCCACCTCCACAACAGCCCCTACCCCGACTCCAGCCCCTACCCCGACTCCAGCCCCCACCCCGCCTCCCGCTCCCACTCCCCTGCC
>NZ_JBHSKF010000028.1:0-11700 GCF_042657845.1 Actinokineospora guangxiensis
TGACGGTGCGGGTGTCTCCGGGCTCGCCTTCCCAGTGCAGGGCGACGCGGTCGCCGTTGCCCGCGGTGACGTGGCGGTCGACGCAGTTGTGGGCGACGTTCAACGTGCCGCCGATGAACCACTTCGCGAACGGCGCATCCGACCAGTCCAGAACCTGCGACCACTCACCAGCCCACTCCAGGCGACGGGCCTGGGCCTCCCAGAACCCCAACCGGTCAGCAGCGGCCTCGTCGTAGGCGGACGCGGTCAGGTTCGCCGCGGCGGCGAAGTCGGCGGGAGGGGCGAACTCCCGGGTCTCGGTCGACAGGTTGTCCAAGGTCTGTCCGCTCATCGGTCCTCCGAACCACACCGGTGTGGCTGGTCACAGTAGGTGCGATCAGCGGCCGCGCGCGGATCGCGCGACGGACGGTGCCGCGACCGGGACGAACGGTCCACGAGCGTTACCCGGACCGCGCGCAACAGGACCTAACATCTACCGGACACGACCGAGACCGACAGGGGAGCACATGGCGTCGCCGCAGCCGGGTGAGCTGACGCGCGCCGGGGTGCCCTGGTCGAGGACGGACCCGGCCGCGGTGCTGGCCTCGGCCCGCCACATCGCCGACGACCTGGCCGACGGGCTCGCCGGGTCCAGGGTCAGGGCCGCCGCGCGCGGGGTGCGCAGGCTGCTGGGGGCCGCCGGGATCGGGCTGGCCGACCTCACCGGGCGGCCGGTGTGGGCGGGGTCGGTGCCGCCGGGCCCGCGGTGGGTGGAGCTGGTCGACCAGGTCCTGCACAACGAGACCCGCGCGGGCAGGCCGCCGCTGGTGGTCACCCCGCTGCACGTCCACGACGAACTGACCGGGGTACTGGTGGTGTCCGGGCAGGTGCGCAGGTCGGCCGTCGACGAAGTGGCCGACTGGATCACCGCGTCGCTGGAGCGCGCCCGGCTGGAGGCCAGCGCCGAGCACGCCGCGCAGGCCGAGCTGCGGGCGCTGCGCGCGGAGATCTCCCCGCACTTCGTCTACAACGCGCTCACCGTCATCGCCTCGCTGATCCACTCCGACCCCGAGCGCAGCCACGAGCTGATGCTCGACTTCGCCGACTACAACCGGTACAGCCTGGCCAGCCACGGCGAGTACACGACCGTCGCCGACGAGTTCCACGCCATCGAGACCTACCTGGCCCTGCAGCGCGCCGTCCTCGGCGACCGGCTGCGCGTGCAGGTCAGGGTCGCGCCCGAGGTGCTGGCCGTCGCCCTGCCCTACCTGGTGCTCCAGCCGCTGGTCGAGAACGCCGTCCGGCACGGCATCGAGCCGCGCTCGGCGGGCGGGACCATCCAGGTCACCGGCGAGGCCGAGGGCACCGACTGCGTGATCACCGTCGAGGACGACGGGGTCGGCATGGTCCCGGCGCGCGCCGAGGCGCTGCTGGCCGGGCGGGAGAACCTGGGCAGCGTCGGCCTGGCCAACGTCGACCGCAGGCTCCGCAACGTCTACGGCTCCTGGTACGGGCTGGTGCTCGAAACCGCCCAGGACGCCGGGACCAAGGTGACCGTCCGCATGCCGATGTTCTCCCCGGGAGTGATGCCCTGATGGCCAGCGGACTGCGCGTCCTCGCCGTCGACGACGTGCGCGCCGCCCTGGACGAGCTGTGCAGGCTGCTGCGCGCCGCGCCCGAGGTCGAGGAGGTGCTCGCCGCCGCCGACGCGCTCAGCGCGCTGAAGATGATCCAGGCCGAGCCCTTCGACGGGGTCTTCCTGGACATCTCCATGCCCGGTCTCAACGGCCTGGAGCTGGCGTCGCTGCTGGCCAAGCTCAGCGATCCGCCCGCCATCGTGTTCGTCACCGCCTTCGACGGGCACGCCGTCTCCGCCTACGGCATCGGCGCCCTGGACTACCTGCTCAAACCGGTCCGCGCCGAGCGCTTGGCCGACGCGCTGGCCAGGGTGGAGCGCTTCGTCGCCGCCCGCCGCGCCGCCGAGGCCACCGAGACCGCCCCGCCCAAGCCGGACGCCATGCCGGTGCTGCCCGTGGAGACCGACGGGCGCATCCGCTACGTGCGCCGCGGCGAGGTCCGCTACGCCGAGGCCCACGGCGACTACGTCCGCCTGCACACCGACAGCGGCGCCCACCTGGTGCGGATGCCGATCTCCCGGCTGCAGGAGTACTGGGAGGAGTCCGGCTTCGTCCGCGTGCACCGCGGCTACCTCGTCGCCATCGACGCGGTCCGCGAGCTGCGCAGCGACTCCGTCGGCGGCATGCTCGCCCACACCGACCTCGGCGACGTGCCCGTCAGCCGCCGCCACGCCCGCGAACTGCGCGAACGCCTCCTCCAGGCCGCGCAGCGCGGGGAACTGGGACGCCGATGAGCGGGCGCGCGCCGTGAGCCCGCACCGGCGGCAGGTCGTCACCAGCCCGCAGACGCGCCTGGCCCACGCCCGCCGCCGCCACCGCACGTCCTGGCGTCCACCCGCGCTCGACCCCGCTGACGCGCGCCGCGCGCTCGGCCTCTACAAAGCCCAGCGGGTCCGCGCCGCCACCGCGGTCGCCGCGCTGATCACGCTGATCGTCGGTCTGCCGGTGGTGCTGCGCCTCTATCCGGCCCTCGATGACGTCCGGCTGCTCGGCATCCCGGTGTCCTGGCTGGCGCTGCTGCTGCCCTACCCGGCGATGGTGGCCATCTCCTGGTGGCAGCTGCGCCGCGCCGAACGGGTCGAGGACCAGCGGGAGCCCGACCCGTGATCGTCGCGTTCGCCGTCGTCCCGGTCGTCCTGGTCACCCTGCTCATCGGGCTGCGGGGCGTGGCGGCCATGCGCACCACCTCGGACTTCCTCATCGCCTCGCGCCGGGTGTCGCCGCTGCTCAACTCGGCGGCGGTGTCGGGGGAGTACCTGTCGGCGGCGTCGTTCCTGGGGGTCGCCGGTCTCGTCGTCAAGGACGGCATCGGCGCGCTGTGGTACCCGGTGGGCTTCACCGCGGGCTACGTCGCCATGCTCGCGCTGGTGGCGGCCCCGATGCGCCGCTCGGGCGCGGTCACCGTGCCCGACTTCGCCGAGGCGCGGCTGGCGTCGACCTCGCTGCGCAGGCTCGCCGCCGTCGTCGTGCTGGTCATCGGCGGGCTCTACCTGGTGCCCCAGTTCCGCACCGCGGGCCTGGTGCTCAGCGCGGTCGGCGGCAGCCCGTACTGGGTGGGCGTGGTCATCGCCGCCTTCGTCGCGGCGATGACGCTGGCCCTGGGCGGCATGCGCGCGGCGACCTACGTGCAGGCCTTCCAGTTCGTGTTCAAGCTGGTCCTGTTCATCATCCCGGCGATCTGGCTGCTCATCGCCGCCGGTCCCCAGGTCCGCCACGAGGCCGTTCACCCCGCCGAGTTCACCCACTTCACCAAGGACACGCCGGTCAGCTTCGGACTCCAGGTCACCCTGGAACTGGACGAGCCGACGACCGTGCGCACCCCCGAGGGCCTGCTGGAGGTGATCCCGCCCGGCGAGCTGACCGTCGCGGAGGGCTCCACGATCGTCTTCGCCGAAGGCGCACCGGTGCCGGGTGCGCGCGGGGGAGCGCCGCCGGGCGCCGAGGGCTGGCAGCGCCCGCTGCTCGGCCCGATAGGTGACGGCTACCCGCTGCTCGGCACGCTCGCCGTCCTCATCGCCACCATGCTCGGCACGATGGGCCTGCCGCACGTGCTGATGCGCTTCCACACCAGCCCCGACGGCCGCGCCGCCCGCCGCACCGCCGCGCTCACCGTCGCCCTGCTCAGCGTCTTCTACCTGTTCCCCGGCATCTACGGCACGCTCGCCAAGGTGCTGGTGCCCCAGCTCTACCTGTCCGGGGCCACCGACACCGCCGTGGTCGCCCTGCCGTCGCAAGTGGACAGCGGAACGTGGGGGTCGGTGTTCACCGGCCTGCTGACCGCGGGCGCTTTCGCCGCCTTCCTGGCGACCTCGCTCGGCCTGCTGCTGGTCGTCGCGGGCGCGATCTCGCACGACCTGATGCCCGGCGGGCTGGCCCGGCTGCGCTTCACCGTCATCGGCGCGGCGGCCGTGGTCGTGCTGCTGGCGCTGCCGTCGGCGCGCATCGACGCGGGCGTGCTGGTGACCTGGGGCTTCACCGTCGCGGCGTCGACGTTCTGCCCGCTGCTCGTGCTCGGCATCTGGTGGTCGCGGCTGACCGTCGCGGGCGCGTTCGCCGGGGTCAGCGCCGGTCTGCTCGCCTCGGCGGGCGCCATCGCGCTGACCCTCTTCGCGCCGCCGTTCGACGGCTGGGTGGCCATCCTCATCGCCCAGCCGGCGCCCTGGTCGGTGCCGCTGGCCTTCGTCACCATGGTGACCGTGTCCCTGTTCGGGCGGCCCCCCGCCTGGTCCGGCGCGGCCATGCTGCGCCTGCACCTGGGCGAACGCGACGCGCCGCTGGCGTTGCGCGCACGTGACCTGGGCCACTCGTCCTGGTCGGCGCGCCGCTCGTCGGCCGTTCGTCGCATCACCCGTCGTTTGGGCCGCTGACCTCACACGGACGGGTGACGCCTCCCTAGCGTGACGCCGAACACCCCGTCGGAGGAGGCGCGCATGAGTTCCACCGAGTCCCAGGCTCGGCCCCCAGACTCAGACCAGTGGACCGAGGTCCAGTCCAGTGCCGAGTTCGTCGAACTGCGCAGGCGGCTGCGCGTCTTCGTCTTCCCGATGACCGCGCTGTTCCTGGTCTGGTACCTGACCTACGTCGTCCTCGCCGACTACGCCCACGACTTCATGTCCACCAAGGTCGTCGGCAACATCAACGTCGGACTGGTGCTCGGGCTCCTCCAGTTCGTCTCCACGTTCGCGATCACCACGCTCTACGTGCGCTACGCCAACCGCAAGCTCGACCCGCTGGCGCAGAAGCTGCGCGAGACCATCGGCGAGCCCGACGACGAGGAGAAGCGATGAACTTCCTCGCCCAAGGGGTCGAGGGCAACAACCCGGCCCTCAACATCAGCATCTTCGGCGCGTTCGTCGTCGTCACGCTGATCGTGGTGTTCCGCGCCAGCCGCAACACCAAGACCGCCGCCGACTACTACGCCGCGGGCCGCTCCTTCACCGGCAGCCAGAACGGCGTCGCCATCGCCGGTGACTACCTCTCCG
The DNA here is from genome assembly GCF_042657845.1 of Actinokineospora guangxiensis. Classification (NCBI taxonomy): domain Bacteria; kingdom Bacillati; phylum Actinomycetota; class Actinomycetes; order Pseudonocardiales; family Pseudonocardiaceae; genus Actinokineospora; species Actinokineospora guangxiensis. The sequence goes on from NZ_JBHSKF010000028.1 coordinate 5,099, forward strand.
CCGCGTCGTTCCTCGGCATCGCGGGAGCGATCGCGCTCAACGGCTACGACGGCTTCCTGTACTCCATCGGCTTCCTGGTCGCCTGGCTCGTGGCGCTGCTGCTGGTCGCCGAGCTGCTGCGCAACACCGGCAAGTACACGATGGGCGACGTCCTCGCCTTCCGCATGAAGCAGCGCCCCGTCCGCGCCGCGGCGGCGACCTCCACCATGGTCGTCTCGTTCTTCTACCTGCTCGCCCAGATGGCGGGCGCGGGCGGCCTCGTCGCCCTGCTGCTCGGCATCACCAACAAGGCGGGCCAGGCGGCCGTCATCGCCGTCGTCGGCATCATCATGATCATCTACGTGCTGGTCGGCGGCATGAAGGGCACCACCTGGGTGCAGATCATCAAGGCGGCGCTGCTCATCACCGGTGCGCTCGCCATGACCATCTGGGTGCTCGCGCAGTTCGGCTTCAACCTCTCCGCCCTGCTCGGCAGCGCGGTCGAGGCGGGCGGTGCCAACGGCGAGGCGCTGCTCAACCCCGGCAAGCAGTACGGCGTCAGCGAGACCAGCAAGCTGGACTTCCTGTCCCTCGGCCTCGCCCTGGTCCTGGGCACCGCGGGCCTGCCGCACATCCTCATGCGCTTCTACACCGTGCCCACCGCCAAGGAAGCCCGCCGCTCGGTCGTCTGGGCCATCTGGCTGATCGGCATCTTCTACCTGTTCACCCTGGTCCTCGGCTACGGCGCGGGCGCGCTCGTCGGTCCGGAGGCCATCGCCGCCGCACCCGGCGGGCCGAACTCCGCGGCCCCGCTGCTGGCCGAGGCGCTCGGCGGACCGGTGCTGCTCGGGTTCATCGCCGCGGTCGCCTTCGCCACGATCCTCGCCGTCGTCGCGGGCCTGACGATCACCGCGTCGGCGTCCTTCGCCCACGACATCTACGCCAACGTGATCAAGCGCGGCAAGGTCGAGGACAAGAACGCCGAGGTCCGCGTCGCCCGCATCACCGCGGTCGTCATCGGGATCGTGGCGATCGTCGGCGGCATCATCGCCAACGGCCAGAACATCGCCTTCCTCGTCGCCCTGGCGTTCGCGGTGGCGGCCTCGGCCAACCTGCCGACGATCCTGTACTCGCTGTTCTGGAAGCGGTTCAACACCACCGGCGCGCTCTGGAGCATCTACGGCGGTCTGGTGATCTGCGTCGGGCTGATCATCTTCTCGCCCGCGGTCTCCGGCAACGCCAAGGCGATGTTCTCCAGTGCGGACTTCGACTGGTTCCCGCTGGCCAACCCGGGCATCGTGTCCATCCCCGCCGCGTTCCTCCTCGGCTGGATCGGCACCCTCGTCGGCCGCCGCGCCGACGCGAAGAAGTACGCCGAGATGGAGGTCCGTGCCCTGACCGGCGCGGGCGCCGAGAAGGCGGTCGACCACTAGCGAGCGCCCGCCCGAGAGCAGGCTGCCCCCGTCCACCCGAAGAGGGAGGGCGGGGGCAGCTGTCACCCGTGATCACATCGGTACCGCGGTGATCTTCCGCGCCGCGCCGTGATCACGTAGACGTGGGTCATGTCCCCTCGGTGGTCCCTGGCCGTCCTCGTGCTGCTCACCGGCTGCGCCTTGCCCGACCTGCCCGGCGCCGAGCCGGGCCCGTCGAGCGCGGGCCCGCCCCCGTCCCTGTCCGCCTTGGGCGAGCCCAAGGCCGAGGACACCGGAGCCCACTACCGCCGCGACGACTGGGGCGACTGGGACTACGACCCGTCCACCAAGTGCAACACCCGCGAGCGCGTCCTCGCCCGCGACGGCACAGGGCTCGACGTCGACAGCCAGTGCAGGCCGCAGTGCCCGAGCGGGAAGTGCTGGACCAGCTCCTACGACGGCGAGGTCGTCGGCGACGCGGGCGACCTGCAGATCGACCACATCGTGCCGCTCGCCGAGGCCAACCGCTCCGGCGCGCGCAAGTGGTCGGCCGAGCAGCGCGGGCGGTTCTACAACGACATGGACAACCTCATCGCCGTGACCGGCAGCTCCAACCAGAGCAAGGGCGACGACGACCCCGGCCGCTGGCGGCCCGACCGCGGCGCCTGGTGCGACTACGCGACGAAGTACGTGACGGTCAAAGCCCGCTACAAGCTCAGCGTCGACCGCGCCGAACAGGCCGAGCTGGCCCGGATGCTCGACACCTGCTGAGCGGTGCGCGCATGCGGCGGGGCCGCCCCCTGAGGAGACGGCCCCGTGCGAGCAGGCGATCAGACGCCGGCGATGCTCTGGATCCAGCTGCGGTAGCGGGTCACGTTGGTGTAGTTCGTGACCGACACCCGGTCGCTGGTCGAGGCCACGCCGACCTGGCGGCCGTTGGAGAACATCGGACCGCCGGAGTCGCCACCGGCCGCGATCGCGTCGACGCGGGTCGCGCGGATGGCGAGGCCGCCGTAGGCGTCGCTGGCCGTGGTCGAGGTGACCCTGACCGTGCCGACCTTCAGGTAGCGGGCCTGGCAGTTGATCTCCGAGCCGCAGCGCGAGGTCGCGCCCCAGCCGTAGATCTGCACGTTCTGGCCCACGGCCACGTGCGAGGTGGTGCCCAGCGGCGCGTAGGTGGTGCTGATCGACCGGTCGATGCGGGCGATCGCCAGGTCGGAGCTGTGCCGGTAGATCTGCACGGCGTTGACCAGGGTGCCGCCCGAGTGCTGGTCGAGGCTGCCCACGCGGAAGGAGATGCCGCTGCCGTCGACGCAGTGGCGCGCCGTCAGGATGTAGGTCGGGGCGATGATGCTGGCCGAGCAGGTCTCGCGGCCGTTGGTGAACAGGCGGGCGGCCCACGGCGCGTTGCTCGCGTTGCCGCCGCCGATGATCAGCGGCTGGACGTCGAAGTCGGCCGGCGGGGCAGCCGGGGCCGCGGTGGCGGCCGGAGCGGCGCCCAGCAGCGCGCACGCGGCCGCGGTGATGGCCAGTGCAAGCTTCGTCTTCTTCATGAAACGCCTTCTCGATTCCGCGGATTGCTCCGCTGTGCAGGGGACGAATCGGGAATGGGAATGAGCGCGAAGAATGCACGACAAACACCGGTCACCGGGTCTGGACCTGCGCGTTTGCCGCTCACCCCGAGCGATCATGACCCGTTCTCCACCCTTACAGCGACAGCCGCACGATGCAAGGCCGTGACATTCACACCCATTCCCGTGCGTTCCCGTTCACACCTGCGGGCCAATGGCTCGATGCAGCGGTGAACGAGCGCTAACATCGGCTCTGACTTGCGGCAACGATGCCGCGGGCGGACCCGGGAGGCGGACTCGATGGCGCTGCTGCGCAGCTACGTCGGCGGACACTGGCAGACCCCCAGCGCGGCGGGAGCGCCGCTGCACGACGCGGTCACCGGCGAGGAGGTCGCCAGGATCTCCAGCGCCGGCGTCGACATGGCCGCCGCCCTGCACCACGGCAGGCGCGTCGGCGGCCCAGCCCTGCGCGAACTGACCTTCCACCAGCGCGCCGCGCTCCTCAAGGAGCTCGCCCTGCACCTCACCGAGCACAAGGACGAGCTGTACGCGCTCTCCGCGCGCACCGGCGCCACCCAGCGCGACTCGCTCATCGACGTCGACGGCGGCATCGGCGTCCTCTTCGCCTACAGCGGCAAGGGCCGCCGCGAGATGCCCAACGCCAAGGTCTACGTCGACGGGCCGGTGGAGCCGCTCGGCAAGGGCGGCACGTTCCTCGGCCAGCACGTCATGACCCCCCTGCACGGCGTCGCGGTGCAGATCAACGCCTTCAACTTCCCCGTGTGGGGACCGCTGGAGAAGTTCGCCCCCGCCTTCGTCGCCGGCGTGCCGAGCCTGATCAAGCCCGCCAGCCAGACCGCGTACCTGACCGCGCGCGTCGTCGAGCTGATCGTGGATTCCGGCCTGCTCCCCGAGGGCAGCGTGCAGCTCGTCTGCGGCAGCGCGGGCGACCTGCTGGACCACCTCACCCCGCAGGATCTGGTCGCCTTCACCGGCTCGGCCTCCACCGCCCAGCGGCTGCGCACCCACGAGGCCGTCGTGCGCAACGCCGTGCGCTTCAACGCCGAGGCCGACTCCCTCAACTGCTCGATCCTGGGCCCCGACGCCCGGCCCGGCACGCCGGAGTTCGACCTCTACGTCAAGCAGCTGACCGCCGAGATGACCGCCAAGGCCGGGCAGAAGTGCACGGCCATCCGCCGCGCCATCGTTCCCGCCGACCTGCTCGACGCCGTCGCCGAGGCCACCAGCGCGCGCCTGGCCAAGGTCGTCATCGGCAACCCGGCGAACCCGGACGTGCGCATGGGCGCCCTCGCGGGCCTGGAGCAGCGCGAGGAGGTGCGCCGCTCGCTCAAGGCGCTCACCGCCGCCGGGCAGATCGTCTTCGGCGACCCCGAGCGGGTGGAGGTCCTCGACGCCGACGCCGAGCGCGGCGCGTTCCTGTCCCCGGTGCTGCTGCGCGCCGACGGCGACCGCGCCGAGCCGCACGAGGTCGAGGCGTTCGGGCCGGTCGCCACCCTGCTGCCCTACGACACCGCCGAGCACGCCGTCGAGCTGGCCGCGCGCGGGCTCGGCAGCCTCGTCGGCTCGGTCGTCACCGGCGACGCCGACTTCGCCGCGTCGGTGGTCATCGGGGCGGCGCCCTGGCACGGCCGGATGCTGGTCCTGGACACCGACGACGCCAAGGAGTCCACCGGCCACGGCTCGCCGCTGCCGATGCTGGTGCACGGCGGCCCCGGCCGCGCGGGCGGCGGCGAGGAGATGGGCGGCGTCCGGGCGATCCTGCACCACCTGCAGCGCACCGCCGTGCAGGCCAGCCCGAAGGTGCTCTCAGCCATCACCGGGCAGTGGGCCGCGGGCGCACCGCGCCGCGAGGACATCCACCCGTTCCGCAAGACGCTGGCCGAGCTGCGCGTCGGCGACTCGGTCGTGGCCGGCCCGCGCGAGGTCACCCAGGCCGACGTCGACCACTTCGCCGAGTTCACCGGCGACACCTTCTACGCCCACACCAACCCCGAGGCCGCGGCGGCCAACCCGTTCTTCGGCGGGATCGTCGCGCACGGCTACCTGGTGGTGTCCTTCGCCGCGGGCCTGTTCGTCTCGCCGGAGCCGGGCCCGGTGCTGGCGAACTACGGGCTGGAGAACCTGCGCTTCATCACCCCGGTCTTCCCCGGCGACGCGCTGACGGTGACGCTGACGGCCAAGCAGATCACCCCGAGGGAGAACGCCGAGTACGGCGAGGTCCGCTGGGACGCGGTCGTGACGAAGCAGGACGGCGAGACCGCCGCGAAGTACGACGTCCTGACCCTGGTGGCCAAGTCCTGACAGAACGGGGAGGACCGGAACCGGCCCTCCCCGCTCTGTTTGTCCACAGCCGTCAACTCCAGACGGCCCCACCCCCCTCACGCCGGATAACCTGGCGGCGGGGGGCCGGACGCCCGAGCCGCGAAGCGCTACTTGGTCGCGGAGTCGACGATCACCACGGGCTTGCTGCTGCTCTCCTTCATGCTGAAGAAGCCCGCGTAGTTGCGCTGCACCTGCGAGCGCTCAGCCGAGCTCGGCTGGGAGTTCGCGCAGCTCACCGGCGCGGAGCTGCCGGACATCAGGTCAGAGCACAGGCCCGTGCGGCGGTCCGGCAGACCGAGCGAGTGGCCCAGCTCGTGGGTGGCGATGCGGACCACGTTGTAGCCCTGGTTCACCGCGGTGCGACCCATCCACACGGTGACCTGGCCGGTGGGGCGGACCGGCCCGAGGGTGGCGCGCGGCCAGCCGTCGTCGGCGAGCACGCGGATGTTGATCCGCTGCCCCGGCTGGGCCTTCACGATCCGCACGTTGGGTGCGGCGGCGTTCCAGATGGCGACGGCCTGGGCCATCTCGTCCTTGAACTCGGCGGCGTAGGTGTCGTCGTAGGTCAGGGTCGCGGCGAGCGCGGTGGGCGGCGCCGCCTCCGCGGCGGCGGGGGTCGCGGCGATGCCGGTGATCAGAGCGGCGCCGAGGACCACGTTCGTGGCCACCAGCGCGACAGTGCGTCGAAGCATTGCTTCTCCCTTGTGAGCGGCCCGGGACAGGGCCGTCCTCGTGGTGCCTTGCAGGGCGAGGGGACTCAGCCGAAGGGACGGCGACGACGTAGATCTCCTCCAGTAGTTAGCCGTACCCCGTGAGTTGCCAACGCTGTAGACATAGTGACCGCGATCACAGAAACTCGCTGCACGCTGACTGCGCGTGATGTACGAGGGGAGGTTTGAACCACCCATATAGCGGTTGAACAGCGGAAACAGTCCGCGAGGTGTCCGCTATGGGCGGTTCGTCCCGACACGCGTCCCAGTGGCTGGACGGTCGAGCAGGTGTGTTCGCTTCCGTTGTGCCGCAACGGGTTTGTGCCCCTCGGACGCTTAACCGACCCCCCGATTTGATCGTGGTTTGGCGGCCGTGTAACTTTCTTCCTGTCAGCGCGGAACGGGCCGGGAAAGCCGGAACGGAGTGCGACACACAAAGCCTGGAGTAACCAGCCTCCATGAGGTGTCGCTTGGTGCGGCTCTGATTGGATGTGCGTGTGTTGTTTGAGAACTCAACAGTGTGCCGATGAAAGCCAGTAGAGCTTTTATGAAGTGAACCCCTTTTGTGGGTTCCTTTGAGTAGATTG
>NZ_JBHSKF010000029.1:0-9125 GCF_042657845.1 Actinokineospora guangxiensis
GGCGCGGCCGTGGGGGTGCTCGGCGGGGAGGGTGGCGGGAGTGGTTTCGGTGGGGTGACGGTCGCGGTGGGGGCGGCGGGGAGCGTCGGGGGCGCGGCTGGAGGAGGGGGTGCGGGCGCACCTGCCGCGGGAGCCTGCGGAGGAGCGGACGGTGGTGGGGACGCGGGAGGCAGGGGCGGGGTGGGCGGTGGTCCTCCCGAGGTCGCGGGAGGCTTGGGGGGAGCGGGCGGGACCGCACCTGGCGCCGCTGGTGGGGCAGCACCACCAGTCGCCGGAGGCCTGGGCGGGGTCGGCGGGGGCGCGCCACCAGCCGTCGGAGGCCGGGGCGGGGCAGGTGGAGCAGCACCAGCAGCCGCGGGGGGCTTGGGCGGGGCCGGTGGGGGCACCGCGCCGGGAGCGGCGGGAGGGCGGGGTGGGGGCGGCTTCGGGGGGCCGCCCGCGGGAGGCGGGGGCTTGGGCGGGGGCGGCTTGGGCGGGGCAGGCGGCGCGCCACCGGGGCGGGGCGGGGCGGCGGCGGGGGTGCCGGGGCGGGCCGCGGTGGTGGCGGGGCGGGTGGGGGTTTCGACGGGTGGGCGGTTGCCCACGTCCAGGTACAGGGCCGACTGGACGCGGGACAGGAAGCCGCGCTTCGGCTGCTCCTCCTCGCCCTCCACCTCCGCGCGCGGGGCGGGCTTCACCCGTTCTCCCGTCCACTCCAGGAACGCGCCGCACTGGCCGCAGAAGGTGTCGGACTCGGCGTTGTGGTTGCCGCACTTCTTGCAGACGATCACGTCGTCACCTCCACGCGGTGGACGACGTGGGCGGGTTTGCCCGCCGCTACCGCGTCCTCGACCAAGTCCGACGGGACGCGCGCCGGGTCGGCCACCCTGACCCGGACCGCCATGCGGGGGTGGGCCTGGCCGGGCAGGTCGGCGGCCGGGTCCAGCGACCACGCGACGCCGCCGCTGTCGGCGATGTCCACCTCGCCGCCGGTCAGCACCCCCAGGTGCGCGCGCAGCCCGGCGACGGTTCCGCGCATCCGGTACATCTCCACCGCCGAGGCGACGACGGCCCGCCTGCGCTCCAGCGGCCAGCCCTCGTCCAGGTCGATCCCCACCCAGCCGGACAGCCAGGCCAGGAAGTCCTCGGGCGCCAGCAGCGGGTCGAGGTAGTCCACCAGGCAATCCACAGTGGACAGCACTGGCGCGAGCACGTCGTCGAAGCCGCCGACGAAGCGCTCGGTGAACGGGTCCTCCTGGTAGATCGAGGGCAGCATGTCCAGCAGCGGTGCGGGCGAGGGCAGGCCGGGGACGAGTCCGCGCATCAGTGGTCCTCCACCTTCACGTGGTGGTCGTAGCCGAAGACCAGGCTGTGCCGGTCCAGCTCCAGCCGCTGGGTCTGCGCGCCGCGCTCGCCGGTCACCGGGTTCGCGCCGAACAGGCGGACGTCCTCCACCAGGTCGACGCCGCGCACGCGTTGCAGCAGCGCGTACACGTCACCGGCCTGCACCGGCCGCCCGAAGGGCCAGCCGACGCCGTCGGGGCCGCCGCTGATCGGGTTGAGGAAGCCGTACAGCGCCGCCAGCGCGTCCGCCCGCACCTTGGCCTGGTCGACGCGCGGGCGGGCGATCACCCGCGCCACGACGGTCACGCCCCGGTAGCGCGGCGGCGACACCAGCACCCGGGTGCCGATGAGCCGGACCGAGTCCAGCCGCTCGGAGATGCGCGCCAGCATGTCCTCCCCCGGCACCAGGTCGGCGAACTCGATACGGCCGACGTCCTGGGCCGCGGAGGGCACCACGAGCACGCGCAGCGATCCGGCGTCGGCCTCGTCGTCGCCCGCCGTCACGCACCGCACCCTGGCCACCTCCGGCGCCGCCTCGCGGGTGATGGCCTCGTAGTCCTCGGCGGTGACCGCGCGGCTGCGGGTGCGCAGCAGGATCGGGCCGCGCGCCTTGGCCTGCTCGACGGTCTCCCCGTCCACCCCGCCGGAGGCCGCCGCCAGGTTCTCCACCGCGGCCACGAACGGGATGGACGACTTCAGCGTGCGGATCGTGCGCCTGCCGACGTTGCCCGCCCGCCCGCCGCCGACGGAGTACCGCAGCCGGATCGCCGCCCCTGCCGCCGGGACGGCCCCGTGCGCGCGGAACCCGCCGTCCGGCTCGCGGATCGACGGACCGAAGTGGACGCTCATGCCCGCGGCGTCGAGCACGAAGTGGCGGTCGTGCGGCCCGCTGGCGACGAAGTGCTCGACCCGGGCCCACTCCTGCCAGCCCGACTCCGAGGACACTTCCAGCAGCGCCCCCTCGGCCACCACCGGCCCCCGCACGATCGGGAACGTCTGCCCGGGAACTCCCTCCGACGTGCCCAGCAGCTCGTCCTCGACCAGCTCGCAGTGCGCGGCACGCACGGTCCCGCCCGCCGTCCCGGCCACCAGCGACCCGACTACCGGCGCTTCGCGGTAGGTCGGGAACTCCGGGTCGACCTCGATGACCCGCGCCCGCAGCCACCCGGCCCGCTCGCCGCCGATGAGGCTCGCCTCGTGCCCGGCGGGCACGTGCACCAGCACCTCGCCGAAGGTGTTGAGCGCGCCCGTGGTGTCCGAGGAGACCAGGCACCGCACCCAGTCTGTCCCGCTCCACGCCTCCCACACCAGCGGCGGGTGGTCCGGGTGCACGCCGACCCCCTCGACGCGCGCGGAGACCTCCAGGCGCACCACGCAGTTCGGCACCGCCGAGGTCAGCCCGACAAGCAGCACGTCACCGGGCTCGGGCACCGCGGAGAACGCGGCGAAGTTCTCCCCCATGCGCAGCCGGTCGGTGTGGAAGACGGGTTCGTCGTCCCCGGCGCACCTGGTGGCCACCGCGTGCAGCGCGCACGGCACGATGGCCAGCGGACGGGTCGTGGTGAACACCACCGACTCCTCCACGTCGGTGCGCACGGTGGCGACCTCGGTGCCTGCGGGGATGGCGACCTGGGTGATCGCGGGCGCCGAGAGCCAGAACGTGACCGCCGCCTGCGCCGAGGCAGGCGGGATGAGCCGCAGCCCGATCATCTCAAGGAACTTCACGTACAGCCGTTCAGGCACCTGGTTGAGCCGGAACAGCATCTGGTCGGTCATGTGGGCGAAGGTCTCGATCAGCGTCACGCCCGGGTCGGACACGTTGTGGTCGGTCCACTCGGGACAGCGCAGCATGACCATGCGCTTGGCGTCGTCCACCAGGTCCTGGAACCGGCGGTCGTCGAGGTTGGGGGCGGGCAGCGCCATCAGTAGTCACTCCCGTCCTCGGGGATGGTGTAGAAGGGGAAGACCAGGTTGCGCCGGTCGTTGGTGTCCTTGATCCGGTATCGGATGTCGATGAGCAGCGCTCCCTGGGTGTGCGGGTCCGGGCGGACGTCTACCACCTCGATGTCCACCCTGGGCTCCCAGCGCAGCAGGGCGCGCCGCACCTCGTGCGCCAGCTCGGCGATGGTGGACGGGTCGATCGAGCGGAAGACGTAGTCGCGGATGCGGCTGCCGAACTCCGGCCGCATCGGCCGCTCGCCGGGGTAGGTGGCCAGGATCAGCCGCATCGCCTGCTCCAGCTCCACTTCCCTGCGCACCAGCGCGATGCCGCCCTGCGCGCCGACGCCGAGCGGGAACGCCCAGCCCGCGCCCACGAAGTCTGCCGACACCGCGGCCTCCCCTTCAGTTGAGCTTGATGACCTTGCCCTTGATCTCGGTCGCCATCTGGCCGTCGATGGTGACCGCCTTGCCCTTGATGGAGACCTGCCCGTCGGACTCCAGGTTGAGCCCACCCGCGCCCGCCTTGATGGTGATCGCGCCCGTGCCGCCGCACTCGATGGTCAGCTGCCCCCGGGGCGGGCTGGCCGGGGGCGCGGGGTTGCACACCAGCGACACCGTCCCGGCGACCTGGTCGATGCGCAGGGAGAGCTTGTCGTCCTTGGTGCCGAGCACGATGTCGGAGCGGGCGGGCTTGGGCGACGGTGGGGTGATGTCGTCGCCGAAGAGCAGCCGGTTTCCGGCGGGAGTGGCGATGCCGCGCTCGACGACCGCGCCCGCGCCGTTGACCGCGGTGGCCATCGAGCCGTAGTCGGAGCTGTCGTTGATCAGCCCGCCGAGCACGTAGGGCCGCCGCGGGTCGCCGAACTCGAAGCCGACCAGGACCTCGTCGCCGACCTGCGGGACGAACAGCATCCCGCTGCTGCGGCCGGCCCCGACCTGCACCACCCTGGCCCAGTCGGACTCGTGGTCGGGCGCGAGCCACGGCATGGTCACCTTGACCCTGCCCTTCTTCTCCGGGTCCTTGATGTTGGTGACCAGCGCGCACACCAGCCCGTCGGTGGGCGAGCGCCGCGCCTGGCCGCTGCCCGCGAGCTTGAGCAGCGAGCGGTCCTGGCGTCCGCTGACGACGAACTTGGTGTGGTAGCCGCCCTCGGTCGGGTCGAACACATGCCGGGCGTTGGTGACGACCCACTTGCCCTCGAACTGCTTGGGCACGCCCTCGACGGTGACCGTGCTGCCCGCCTGCACGTCGGGGTCGCCGAGGGCGTCGCCGTCGGCCTCGGCGAAGGTGCTGGCGACGTGGTCGGCGACGCTCTTGGCGATGCGGTCGGCGGTGCTCTGCGCGGTGGCGCCGCGCCCGGCGGGCCGGTCGACCACGAGGAAGGCGGTCGGACTGGGGGCCGCGCCGAGGTTCAGCGGCGGCATCCCGGGCAGCGGGGGCGGGCTCGGGATCGGGACGGGCAGGCTGAACGCGCCGGTGAACGACCGCGCAAGCGCTTTCGGGTCGTCTTCGACGTCGGCCGAGCCGGTGGTGGCGTCGGCCTTGCCGACCACGACCTGCCCGGCCTTGGAGTCCCACACCCGCACCTCGACGTCCGGGGTCAGGTTGGCCGCGCTCATCCGGGCGATGAAGGTGAACAGGTTGTCCTTGAACGTCAGCGACGATCCGAGCCCGGCCACCGACGCCGCCGCGCCCATCAGCCCGCCCGCTGCGCCCGCGGAGCCGGAGGCCCTGCGGAAGAAGAACTTCCCGCGGGCGACACCGGTCTCGAAACCGATCTCCCTGGCGCGCTCCAGCAGGAAGTCCCAGTCGGTCTGGGCGATCTGGGCGAGGTGGGCGTGCGTGCCGGGCGAGGCGTCGACGACACCGACCTTGATGCCCGCGTCCTTGGCGAGCTTGCGGGCGATGTCGGCGTCGGTCATGTTGACGAACGTCCGGGTGCGGCGGGCCCGCTGCAGGCGGTGCGCCTTCTCGTAGCCGCGCACCACGGTCAGGATCATCGAGTCCTGGCAGACGGCCTCGACCGCGGTGACCTCGCCGGTGATCAGCTCGGTGTCGGAGCCGCCCGCCTTGCGCCCCGTGACGGTGACGACCGCGCCGATGCCCAACCGCGCGTCGGCGACGAGGCTGCCCGCGTCGTCGGCGAAGGTCAGCTCGAACATGTCGGGCAGGTGCAGGTGGGTGTCCACGACCGCGCGGATGAGCAGCTGGGCGTGGTGGGGCATCAGCGGCACGCCGACCGGGTGCCCGATGGAGATGGCGGGCATCACGATCGCGGAGGTGTCGGTCATGCCGCTCCCCCGGTCAGCTCGTGCGGGTTGGGCAGGTAGAGCACCTGGCCCGGCCTGACCCGGCTCGGGTCGGTGATCCCGTTGACCTCCGCGATGCGCCGCCACAGGCCGGGGCGCTCGTAGTGGTGCGTGGCGATCGAGGCCAGCGTCTCGCCGTCGGCGACGGTGTGCGTGCGCCTGCCCGGCATCCCGCCCGACGTCGGGTTGGTCGGCAGGCTGGCCAGTTCGCTGGGCTGCTCGCGCAGCACCAGGTCGACCTCGGCGCGCAGCGGGATGCCGGTGACGTCGAAGCGGACGTAGTTGATGGTCACCGAGGTCAGGCGCACCTCGTACATGAAGGCCACCATGGGCGGGCCCCACTGGAAGGTCAGCACGGGCAGCGTGGTCTCCAGCGACGCGCCGCCGATGCCCATCGCGCCGAAGCCGCTGAACGGGCTCATCCAGCGCAGCAGCTGGTCGCAGCGCAGCTTCGCGGTGATCCCCTCGAAGATGACCTTGCTCAGGGTGATCTGCGGCGCCTGCACGGTCCTGGTGATCGTGCCCGAGGCACCGCCAGGGCTCTTGAGCCCCTGCATGTTGGGGCGCACGGTGTAGCTGGCGGACCGCTTGACCGCGATCTTCTCGGGGTTGAAGTCGAAGGGCACCAGGCCGGGCGTCTTCGGGTTGAGGCAGTAGAGCACCGCGGGAACCCGGGCGCCCGCCACCACCGCGGCGCTGATCCCCGCGCCGACGACGGCCGACGCGGCCCCGTGCGCGGCGTCCAGCGGCGCGGAGACCGCGCTCGCCGCCTGGTCGACCGGACCCCCGGACATCGGCACGCTGAATCCGGTCACTGTCCCGCCTCCCCGAGCTTCTCCACGGCGGTCGCGCCGAGCAAGAACCATCCGGTCGTGCCCGTGTCGGTGGCTGATTCCCGTCCCGGTCCCCTAGGGTGCGGTCGGCAGGTCGGCGGCACAGACCGCAGGCATGCGGGCGCCATCACAGGAATCCCTCATGGACCAGGGTCAGCGACTCCATCGCGACGCCGAGGGTGAGCGCGTCGAGGTCAGGGCCCTTCCACGCGCTGGGGTAGACGTTGCGCAGGTGCCAGGAGGCGACCTCCTGGGCATGGGCGTCGAAGAGGGTGATCTTGGCCGTGCCGCCGGGGGCGCCGAGCATCGACTGCACCCACGCCTGCGCGCGGTTGCGCAGCCACGACTGCACCGCGGCGGCGCCCGCCTTGTCCATGGCGCGTTCGAGCGTGATCTCGGGGTAGTCGATGTGGTCGGGCAGGACCGGCTGGTACAGGTAGTTGCCGCCCTCCTTCACCTTGCGCGGGTTGAACTTCACCGACAGCCCCTTGCAGCGGGCCCAGCCACCGAGGTCCACGCCGTCGACCGAGACGTGGAAGCGCAGGGTGAGGGCCAGCATCGCGTTCACGCTCAGCGCCACGGGTCCTCCTAGCCCGGCAGCTTGCGCAGGTCTTCGAGGAAGCCCTTGTGCGCCAGTTCGAGGGTTTCCAGCGACACCTGGCTCGCGCCCGCGTCGAAGGTGGTGATGGCCCACTTCACCGGCATGACGTCGCGCAGCTCCCACTCGGTGATCGCGCCCTTGTCCGGGTGCGGGCCGAAGAGCTGGATGCTGCCGACGAAGACCTCGAACTCCCAGGAGTTCTTGTTCAGCCACTCGCGGACCTTGGTGGTCTCCTCCGAGACCGCCCTGGTCAGCTTGATGTTGCTGTACTTGGTGTTGCCGGGGAAGTAGAAGCGGTCGTTGCCGCCGTCGCCCGCCCGGTACTCCGCGACGTCCCAGGTGACGTCGAGACCGTCCGCTTTGGACCAGCTCCCGAGGTTGTAGGTCTCCTTGCCGCTCATGCTCACGACGAACCGGTTGGCCAGCGCGATGGTGCTGCTGTCGCTCAGCGCCATGGGGTCGTCTCCTCTCTATCGGAAGTCGGTCAGGATGCCCGCGCGCTCGCGGTCGACCAGCAGCTCCAGCCGGAGCCTGCCGCGGAGGCGGTCGTAGAGGCGGTTGGTCAGCTCTTCCAGGTCGAGGCGGTCGAGGTCGAGCGGCTCCTGTTCGCTGCCGTGCATGTCCTTGGCGGGCGCGGGGGGCTTGCCGCCCTGGTAGCGGTCGTCGCCGCGGCGCTCGGTGAAGGAAACGGTGTCGCCGAACGCGCCGCCCTCGACGGCGGGGAGGAGTTCCTCGGCTTTCGCGCGCTGGCTCTGGGCGGCGTGGTTCTGCTGGGCCTGGGTCTGTTGAGCCTGGTTCTGCTGGGCCTGGGTCTGCTGGGCGGAGAGCGCCGCGGCCAGGCCGAGCTGGTTGACGGCGGCCCGGTGCGCGCCGATGCGGGGTCCGCCCCGGGGCGCCTCGGCGCCGCCGACGGTCTCGGTGAAGGAGACCGTGTCCCCGAACGCGCCACCGACCAGCGGCGGGGTCTGCCTGCCCGGCGCCGACCGACCGGTGCGGCGGCGCTCGCCGGTGATCTCCTCGCGGTCGAGCCGGTTCTCCAGGCGCTCGACGTGCTCGGGCTCCAACCCGCTCAGCAGCGGCTCGCCTGCCTCCAGCCGGTCGGCGTTGATCTCCTCCAGCATCTCCGCTTCGAGTTCCTGGCGGCGGCTCGCCCGGTCGGGCCCAGGCGCCGCCGAGCGGAATCCACCCGCCCGACCGGGCTCCGGCCGCGTCCACTCCTCCACCACCCGGTGCGCCGAACTCTCCGCCAGCCGCACGATCTCCTCGCGCGCGGGCTCCTCGAAGTGCGACCGCGCGGGCTCAGGCGGCGCGACCGGCGCGAGCTGAGCGGGCCCGGCCAGCTCCAGCCGCCGAACCGGATGCCGCAACTCCGCTCGCCCGACGGCCGTCGACTCGTACCGCCGCTCCACGGCGACCGCCTCGGCCTCCATCCGCCGCCCGACCTCCCCGTCCGGCACCCGCCCGACCCTGCGCTGCTGCGCGACGTGCACCAACTCGTGCGCGATGAGCGCCCGCGCCCGCCCCGAGTTCACCGCCCCCGCCGACTCAGGCAGGAACACCGCCCCGTCCTTCGCGAACGCCCGCGCCCCCCGCTCCCCCGCCGCCCGATCCACAGCGGACCCCCGAAACACCGGCACATCCCCCAACTCCGCCCCGGTCACCCGGCCCACCTCAGCCGCGATGTCCTCCGGCACCCGCACGACTTCGGCCGCCATGTCCGGCAACGCGAACGCCAACGCCTCCGCCAACGACGGCCTCCCGGCCGTGTCCACGGAGTCACCAGCCGAAGGTAGGGAAGTTGTCCACAACCCGCCGGTAACCCCTCCCCCACCCCCCTGAACTCGATAGACTGGCCAGGGGCCGTGCCCCCGAGGTGTGGTGGGGGCTGTTTGGGTACCGGGTGGGGGTGCAGGCGAGCCGGTTGGGGATGGCGGGTGGGCTGGGGTTTGCGGGTGGGCGGAGGTTTGCGGGTGGGCTGGGGTTGTTGGGTGAGCTGGGGACGGGTGGGGCGGGGTTGTTGGGTCAGCTGGGAATGACGGGTGGGGTGGGGTTGGCGGTGCCCTTGCCGAAGGCCTTGTCCAGCTCGGGCACGGCCTCGGCCATCAGCTTCAGCATGC
>NZ_JBHSKF010000030.1:1829-5231 GCF_042657845.1 Actinokineospora guangxiensis
GGTCTGGTTGGTGTTTGAGAACTGCACAGTGGATGCGAGCATCTTTGTGGCAAGTAGGTAAGGGCATACGGTGGATGTCTTGGCACCAGGAGCCGATGAAGGACGTGGGAGGCTGCGTTAAGCCTCGGGGAGCTGTCAACCGAGCTGTGATCCGAGGATGTCCGAATGGGGAAACCCGGCACCAGTCATGTGGTGTCACCTGCACCTGAATCTATAGGGTGTGTGGAGGGAACGCGGGGAAGTGAAACATCTCAGTACCCGTAGGAAGAGAAAACAACCGTGATTCCGTGAGTAGTGGCGAGCGAAAGCGGATGAGGCTAAACCGTGGGCGTGTGATACCCGGCAGGGGTTGCGTCTTCGGGGTAGTGGGACCTGCCCACCAGTTCTGCCGGACTGGTAGAGAGTCAGAAAATGATGTGGTTAGCGGAAGCGCTTTGGAACAGCGTGCCGTAGAGGGTGAGAGCCCCGTACGTGAAAACCTGTCATCTCTCGGTGGTGTTCCCGAGTAGCAGCGGGCTCGTGGAATCTGCTGTGAATCTGCCGGGACCACCCGGTAAGCCTGAATACTCCCTGGTGACCGATAGCGGACTAGTACCGTGAGGGAAAGATGAAAAGTACCCCGGGAGGGGAGTGAAAGAGTACCTGAAACCGTGTGCCTACAAGCCGTCAGAGCCTCCAGGTGGGGTGATGGCGTGCCTTTTGAAGAATGAGCCTGCGAGTCAGTGCTGCGTGGCGAGGTTAACCCGTGTGGGGGAGCCGTAGCGAAAGCGAGTCCGAATAGGGCGGTTGAGTCGCGTGGTCTGGACCCGAAGCGGAGTGATCTACCCATGGCCAGGGTGAAGCAGCAGTAAGATGTTGTGGAGGCCCGAACCCACCAGGGTTGAAAACCTGGGGGATGAGCTGTGGGTAGGGGTGAAAGGCCAATCAAACTCCGTGATAGCTGGTTCTCCCCGAAATGCATTTAGGTGCAGCGTCATGTGTTTCACGCCGGGGGTAGAGCACTGGATGGTCTAGGGGGCCTACAAGCTTACCGAAATCAGCCAAACTCCGAATACCGGTGTGTGAGAGCGTGGCAGTGAGACTGCGGGCGATAAGGTTCGTAGTCGAGAGGGAAACAGCCCAGAACACCAGCTAAGGCCCCTAAGTGTGCGCTAAGTGGGAAAGGATGTGGGGTCGCCCAGACAACCAGGAGGTTGGCTTAGAAGCAGCCACCCTTGAAAGAGTGCGTAATAGCTCACTGGTCAAGTGGTCCTGCGCCGACAATGTAGCGGGGCTTAAGCGCGCCGCCGAAGCTGTGTCATTCACACAATACATCCGCTGACGCTTTTTGTGTTGGTGCAGTGGTGTGGATGGGTAGGGGAGCGTCGATCAACCGTGGAAGCGGCAGCGTGAGCTAGCCGTGGAGGTTGGTCGAGTGAGAATGCAGGCATGAGTAGCGAAAGCAGAGTGAGAATCTCTGCCGCCGGATGACCAAGGGTTCCTGGGGCAGGTTCGTCCGCCCAGGGTAAGTCGGGACCTAAGGCGAGGCCGACAGGCGTAGTCGATGGACAACGGGTTGATATTCCCGTACCCGTGTGGACGCGTCCATGATGAGCCCATTGATACTAACCGCCCAAAGCTGGTTTTTCCTTCGGGAGAGGTCGGTGGAGCGCGGGACCTGATGTGGTAGTAGTCAAGCGATGGGGTGACGCAGGAGGGTAGCTCCGCCAGCTGTTGGTGACTGGTGCAAGCGTGTGGCCCGAGCGATAGGCAAATCCGTCGCTCATTGAGGGTGAGGCGTGATGCGTAGCCGATTGAGGCGAAGTAGAGTGATCCCATGCTGCCGAGAAAAGCCTCTAGCGAGTGTCCGTGCGGCCCGTACCCCAAACCGACACAGGTGGTCAGGTAGAGAATACCAAGGCGTTCGGGTGAACTGTGGTCAAGGAACTCGGCAAAATGCCCCCGTAACTTCGGGAGAAGGGGGGCCGGAGCGCTTGAAGCCCTTCGCGGGCTAGGGCGAGCCGGCCGCAGAGACCAGCGAGAAGCGACTGTTTACTAAAAACACAGGTCCGTGCGAAGTCGTAAGACGATGTATACGGACTGACTCCTGCCCGGTGCTGGAACGTTAAGAGGACCGGTTAGCCCGTAAGGGCGAAGCTGAGAATTTAAGCGCCAGTAAACGGCGGTGGTAACTATAACCATCCTAAGGTAGCGAAATTCCTTGTCGGGTAAGTTCCGACCTGCACGAATGGAGTAACGACTTCTCGGCTGTCTCGACCACAGGCCCGGTGAAATTGCACTACGAGTAAAGATGCTCGTTACGCGCGGCAGGACGGAAAGACCCCGGGACCTTTACTATAGCTTGGTATTGGTGCTTGGTTCGGTTTGTGTAGGATAGGTGGGAGACTGGGAAGCGCTCACGCCAGTGGGTGTGGAGTCATCGTTGAAATACCACTCTGATCGTACTGAGCATCTCAACCTCGGACCGTGATCCGGTTCAGGGACAGTGCCTGGTGGGTAGTTTAACTGGGGCGGTTGCCTCCCAAAGGGTAACGGAGGCGCCCAAAGGTTCCCTCAGCCTGGTTGGCAATCAGGTGTTGAGTGCAAGTGCACAAGGGAGCTTGACTGTGAGACTGACGGGTCGAGCAGGGACGAAAGTCGGGACTAGTGATCCGGCGCTGGCTGGTGGAAGCGGCGTCGCTCAACGGATAAAAGGTACCCCGGGGATAACAGGCTGATCTTGCCCAAGAGTCCATATCGACGGCATGGTTTGGCACCTCGATGTCGGCTCGTCGCATCCTGGGGCTGGAGTAGGTCCCAAGGGTTGGGCTGTTCGCCCATTAAAGCGGTACGCGAGCTGGGTTTAGAACGTCGTGAGACAGTTCGGTCCCTATCCGCCGCGCGCGTTGGAGACTTGAGGAAGGCTGTCCCTAGTACGAGAGGACCGGGACGGACGAACCTCTGGTGTGCCAGTTGTCCTGCCATGGGCATGGCTGGTTGGCTACGTTCGGAAGGGATAACCGCTGAAGGCATCTAAGCGGGAAGCCTGTTCCAAGATGAGGTCTCCCACCCTTTCGAGGGTTAAGGCCCCCAGCAGACCACTGGGTTGATAGGCCGGAGATGGAAGCACCGTGAGGTGTTCGAGTTGACCGGTACTAATAGGCCGAGGGCTTGCCACAAACATGCTACGCATCCACTGTGCGGTGTCTGAGACACCAACCACCCCCACCCGTCCTCGGGTGGACCTTCGGGTCCGCTTGTGGTTGGGGTGGGGTTGAGGTTGGACAGTTTCACAGTGTTTCGGTGGTTATAGCGGCAGGGAAACGCCCGGTCCCATTCCGAACCCGGAAGCTAAGCCTGCCAGCGCCGATGGTACTGCACTCGTGAGGGTGTGGGAGAGTAGGACACCGCCGGACTTCTTTA
>NZ_JBHSKF010000031.1:0-5141 GCF_042657845.1 Actinokineospora guangxiensis
ACTCCTGGTTCGGCCGGCATTGCGTCGTCTGGGCATCGTGTCTCTCCACTTCGGATCAGGGCAGAGTCGACCGCGGTCCTGGTGGAGCCTGGTCAGCCCGTGCCCGCTTCAAGGGGTGCAGGAGCGCCGTGCGCGGGACCGCCCGGGACTGGAGGTCCCGCGCACGGGGGCGGGGTGGAGCGGGTCGCCTCAGGCGAGCAGGGGCGGCGCGAGCAGCCGGGGCGGGGGCGGGGCGGCGGCGAGGGCGCGCATCGTGAGATCCCATCGTCATCGGCGACGGTCAGGGCAGTGGCTCGGGAGCGCAACTTCACACAATGTAGACACGCGCGCCGCGTAGCGTCAACAACTCCGAAACATTTCGTGTGAACGCTAACGCAAATTGCGGCAGGGGTGGTGCCGGGCGGGTTCAGCCAGCTCAGATGGCAAAGCTGTGGGGCTATCGCTGGTTGCTCATGAGTTTCGCAAGAATGCAGATGACAGTGCGTGTGATCGTGAACATTGGCGGGCTCGGGAGTCGGCCGGGGCTTGCGCCGGAAGAACGCCGTGCCGATACTGGCTCGGCCGGGACCATCGCGCACCCGGTCCTCACGGAGTGCCGACCAGTCGGCGGGACCGCTCCACACACCCGATCCCCCTGGGTCGACCGGTGCCGTCCCGCCGCCGCGCGCGGCATGCGGTCGTCCGCCGGGCGAGCCTCCGAGGAGAGCGCATGCCACCGGTGCCGCTGAACCGTCGAACACTGCTGCAGACCGCCGGTCTCGTCGCGGCGGCATCCGCGCTGCCCGGCCTCGCGCCGGGCACCGCGCTCGCCGAGATCCCCCCGACCCGGGGCGACATCGGCGCCGCGGCGCAGGCGTTCCCGCTCAACCAGGTCCGGCTGACGCCGAGCCGCTGGATGGAGAACCAGTCCCGGACGCTCGCCTACCTGAAGGCCGTCGACGTCAACCGGCTGCTGTACAACTTCCGGGCGAACCACCGGCTGTCCACGAACGGCGCGCAGGCGCTCGGCGGGTGGGAAGCGCCCGACTTCCCCTTCCGCACCCACAGCCAGGGGCACTTCCTCAGCGCCTGGTCGTTCGCCTCCGCGGTCCTCGGCGACACCGCCTGCCGCGACCGGGCGAACCTCATGGTCGCCGAACTGGCCAAGTGCCAGGCCAACAACGCCGCCGCCGGGTTCGGCGCGGGCTACCTGTCCGGCTTCCCGGAGTCCGACATCGCCGCGCTGGAGGCGGGCAACCCCGTCTCGGTCTCCTACTACTCCCTGCACAAGACGCTCGCCGGCCTGCTCGACGCCTGGCGCTACGCCGACAACCTGCAGGCCCGCGACGTGCTGCTGCGGTTCGCGGGCTGGGTGGACTGGCGCACGGGCAGGCTGAGCACCCAGCAGATGCAGAACGTCCTGCGCACGGAGTTCGGCGGGATGAACGCTCTGCTGGCGGACCTGTGCCAGCAGAGCGGCGACACCCGCTGGCTGGCCGTCGCCCAGCGCTTCGACCACGCCGCCGTGTTCGACCCGCTGGCCAACCGCCAGGACCGGCTCAACGGGCTGCACGCCAACACCCAGGTGCCCAAGTGGATCGGCGCGGCGCGCGAGTACAAGGCATCGGGCACCACCCGCTACCGCGACATCGCCGTCAACGCCTGGGACATCACCGTCGGCGCGCACACCTACGCCATCGGCGGCAACAGCCAGGCCGAGCACTTCCGCGCGCCGAACGCCATCGCCGCCTACCTCAACACCGACACCGCCGAGGCGTGCAACACCTACAACATGCTCAAGCTGACCCGCGAGCTGTGGCTGCTGGACCCGAACCGTTCGCAGTACTTCGACTTCTACGAGCGCGCGCTGCTCAACCACCTGCTCGGCCAGCAGAACCCGGCGTCGAGCCACGGCCACATCTGCTACTTCACCGGCCTGAACCCCGGCCACCGCAGGGGCAGCACCGGACCGGCGTGGGGCGGCGGCACCTGGAGCACCGACTACACGACGTTCTGGTGCTGCCAGGGCACGGCGCTGGAGGTCAACACCCGGCTGGCGGACTCGGTCTACTTCCACAGCGGCTCGACCCTGACGGTGAACCTGTTCATCCCCTCGACCCTGACCTGGTCGCAGCGCGGGGTGACCGTCACCCAGACGACCTCCTACCCGCACTCGGACACCACCACGCTGACCGTCGGCGGCACGGCGGGGCAGTGGACGCTGCGCGTGCGGGTGCCCGCGTGGACCAGCGGGGCGACGATCAGCGTCAACGGGACCCCGCAGGGCATCGCCACCACCCCCGGCAGCTACGCCGCGCTCACCAGGACGTGGTCGCCCGGGGACGTGGTCACCGTCAGGCTCCCGATGCGCGTGGTCGTCGAACCCGCCAACGACGATCCGAACGTGGTGGCGGTGACGTACGGGCCCGCGGTGCTCGCCGGCGATTACGGCAGCGCGACGCTGTCGGCCCCGCCGGCCATCGACCTCGCCTCGATCACCAGGACCAGCACGTCGACGCTGGCGTTCACCGCGCGCGCCAACGGCTCCGAGGTCAGACTGGGCCCGTTCCACGACGCGCACGGCTACAACTACACGGTGTACTGGCGTGTGGGCGGTGCCGCGGGGGCGGGGTACCGGCTGGTCAACGCGGGCACGGGACTGGTCCTCGGCGTGCGGGACATGTCGACCGCGGACGGCGGCCTCGCGGTGCAGTGGAACGACAGCGGCACCCGGGACCATGTCTGGCAGGTCGTGGCCGACGGCCCGGCCGTGCGGCTGCGCAACCTCAACAGCGGCAAGGTCCTTGGCGTGGAGAACATGTCCACGGCGGACAACGCGCGGGCCCTGCAATGGGGCGACACCGGCACCGCGGACCACCGGTGGACGGTGATCGACAACGGCGACGGCACCCACCGGCTCCGCAACTCCCACAGCGCCAAGCTGCTCGGCATCCTCAACGGCGCCACCACAGCGGGTGCGCAGGCGGTGCAGACCCCCGACGACGGGTCCGCGGACAACCGGTGGCGCTTCGTGCCCGACGGCGTCCGCCGGGTGCAGAACCTCGCCACCGGGATGGTGCTGGGCGTGCGCGACATGTCCACCGCCGACGGGGCGGCGGTGCTCCAGTGGGATGACACCGGCACCGCCGACCACCTCTGGACGGCCCAGCCCGGACCGGACGGGTTCTTCACCCTGCGCAACTCCCACAGCGCCAAGCTGCTCGTCGCGGAGAACGACGGCCAGGCCGACGGCGTGCGGCTCGTGCAGTGGGGCGCCACCGGCTCGCCCGGCCAGCGGTGGCGGTTGCGGTACGGGAACAACGGGTGCTTCCGAATCCAGTCCGCCAACGGTGGCCGGGTGGTCGGGCTCTCGGCCACCGCCCAGGGAGCCCAGGCGGTGCTGCGGGAGGACAGCGGCGCGACGGCGAACCTCTGGCGCTTCATCTGACGGATGTCCCCGGCCACGTCGGCGGGCCGGGGCCGATGCACGGACGACCGGACGCGTCGTGTCCGGCGCGCGGACAACCGAAGGAAGTGACTGATGAGAGAACCGAACCGGAGTGCGGGCCTCCGCCGGGCGTGGCCGGCGCTCGCGCTGACCATCGTCGTGGCGGTGGTCACCGGGCTGATGGCGGCCGTCACCGGCACCGCGGCGGCGGGGTCGACACTGGGCACCGCCGCCGCCGAGCGCGGGCGGTACTTCGGTGCCGCGGTCGCCGGGCACAAGCTCGGCGACGGCACCTACACCGGAATCCTCAACCGCGAGTTCACCAGCGTCACCGCCGAGAACGAGATGAAGTGGGACGCCACCGAGCCGTCCCAGGGGAACTTCACCTTCGCCAACGGCGACCGCATCGTCAACCACGCGCTCTCCCGCGGCATGTCGGTGCGCGGGCACGCGCTGCTGTGGCACTCCCAGCAGCCGGGGTGGTCGCAGAACATGAGCGGCGGGGCGCTGCGCTCGGCCATGATGAACCACGTCACCAGGGTGGCCTCCTACTACCGCGGCAAGATCCACTCCTGGGACGTCGTCAACGAGGCGTTCGCCGACGGCAGCTCCGGCGCCCGCCGGGACTCCAACTTGCAGCGCACCGGCAACGACTGGATCGAGGCCGCCTTCCGCGCCGCCCGCGCCGCGGACCCGGGCGCGAAGCTCTGCTACAACGACTACAACACCGACGGCGTCAACGCGAAGAGCACCGGGATCTACACCATGGTGCGCGACTTCAAGGCGCGCGGCGTGCCCATCGATTGTGTCGGCTTTCAGGCGCACCTGACGAACTCGGTCCCCTCGGACTTCCAGGCCAACCTCCAGCGCTTCGCCGACCTCGGCGTCGACGTGCAGATCACCGAACTGGACATCGCCGGCTCCAACCAGGCTTCGGTATACGCCAGCGTGACCCGCTCCTGCCTGGCGGTCGCCCGGTGCACCGGGATCACCGTGTGGGGCATCCGCGACAGCGACTCCTGGCGGACCGGCCAGAACCCCCTGCTGTTCGACAACTCCGGAGCCAAGAAGCCCGCTTACACCGCTGTGCTGGACGCGCTCAACAGCGGCACTACGCCTCCGCCGTCGGACATCGATACCAACGCGTGGTACGTGCTGGTGAACCGCGGCAGCGGGAAAGCCCTGGACGTCTACAACCTGGCCACCAACGACGGTGCGCGGATCACCCAGTGGGCGCGCAACGACGGCAACCAGCAGCAGTGGCAGTTCGTGGACTCCGGCGGCGGCCACTACCGGGTGAGGTCACGCCACTCCGGCAAGGTCCTGGACGTCTACAACTGGTCCACCTCCAACGGCGCCGCGATCGTGCAGTGGTCCGACACGAATGGCACCAACCAGCAGTTCCGGGTCACTCTGTCCGGCGGCTACGCCAAGCTGGTCAGCAGGCACAGCGGGAAGGCTGTCGAGATCCAGGGCGCCTCGGCCGCGGATGGCGCGAATGTCGTGCAGTACGACGACTGGAACGGCGCCAACCAGCAGTGGCAGCTGGTTCGGGTGGGCTGATCCCTGTCCCCGGTCGGGCGCTGACCACGCCCCTCGGGTCCGCGTCCGACCGGCCTTCCCGCGTGCCGCCGCGTTCCCGGCGGCCCTCCGAAAGGAACCCATGTCCCCCTCAGCTCTGCTCTCGGGTGCCCGCGCGCCCGGCGCGCGCCGG
>NZ_JBHSKF010000032.1:0-2828 GCF_042657845.1 Actinokineospora guangxiensis
TCCAACGACTCCGCCAGCCCACGGGAGATCTCCTCCCGATCAGCCAACGTCAACATCCTGCGCACGACAGGGAATCCTTCCCCACCGAACACCAAGATCACATGCTACGACCGCCTGAACTCGCTCTGATCTCGCTCGCCTCAACAGCCGCATTGAAACCCTTGACGAGAAGCTTGACACTCTCGTAGAGGTCATCGGGGAATCTCATGAAGCCAGCGAGCGCCAACTAGACGACCACGACAAACGCATTACCCGCCTTGAGCGCCACGCCGCGTAGCTCATCCCACTCCGCGCTCGCGCAGCGCTTCTTCCACCTCGGCGTCCACTACCTCCGCCAGCCCACCACCACCCACCCCGGCGCCAGTCGTACAGTCGCCGCAGCTACTGCTGACTCGGCTCTCCACGCACAACCCCGAACGGAACACTTCCATGGCCCGCAAGACCATCGTCCAGCTCTTCGACGACCTCGACGGTACCCCCGGCGAGGACATCACCACCATCACCTTCGCCATCGACGGCGTCGACTACGAGATCGACCTGAGCGAGGCCAACGCCACTCGCCTCCGCAGCAGCCTGGAAGAGTTCATCGCGGCTGGACAACGCATCGGCGGCCGAGTCAAGCGCGGTGGCTCGCCGCGGCCCAGCGGTAACGGTGCAGCGCGCTCCAAGGAGGAGACCAAAGCCATCCGCGAGTGGGCCCAGGCCAACGGCTACGAGGTAGCCGAGCGCGGCCGAATCCCCGCCAGCGTCATTGAGGACTACGAGCACGCGCAGCGCCAGCCGAAGGCACCCGCGGCCTCCTCGGAAGAGCCGACGCCCAAGGCCAAGCGGAAGCCCGCCACCGCCGCCTTCTCCAGCTAGCCCGAGGATCCTCCGGTGGATGCGCCACCCGTCGACGAGCAGGACATCGCTCGCTTGGTCGAGCACGTGGCCGCTCAGGAACTCGTGCCAGGAAATGTTGGCGTGCGCTGGGGCGGCCATATGGGCGCGATCATCTCGGATGCGGCGCTCCAGCCGGGGATCAGCTACCAACACGCAGTGGAGAAGCGCATCAGGACGCTCCGGGAATCCTGGCCAGAGGCCGCGACGGTCGCCACCTTCCGCGTGCATCTAGAAGAGCACGACATCGGCACGGTGCTGGACTGGCGAGGGAAGAAGCTCGCCGTGGTGCAGGACATCGCCGACGCTCTCCACGCCGCGAGGCTCGACACTGCGGAGGAACTGGAACAGGCGTTTGCCGCCGAGGACGCCTCGACCAAGCTGGCCGGTGTTCGCGCTGTGAAGGGCGTTGGTCCGAAAACCTACAACTACTTGGCGCTGCTCGTCGGCCGCGTTGACCTGGCGGCTATCGACATGCACCTGCGGCAGTTTGCACGCGATGCCGGTGTCCAAGCCTGCGGCGACCGTGCGCTGCATGCCGTCTACATCGCCGGTGCCGCTCGGCTCGGTTGGCAGCCTGCTGAGCTAGATCGGGCGGTGTGGTTGCACCGAACAACGGCCAGCCGACGGGAGCGCTGCCTTGTCTGACGAGCTTGGTTGGGAAAGATGTGTGGTCGACGTCAACGGTGCACTGTGCACCGGGGTGATGCTCGAGAGAACTGGGCGATGTGTTGGTCACGCGAGCCCTGCACAACTTGAGACCCAGATAGGGCAACTCCGGAGTGGGAAGCGCACCTGGAGCCTTCTTCGAGGGGTTACGGTCAACAAGCAACTCTACAATCAGTTGATGAAGGCGTACCTTCCTGAACTTGGCCTCGACGAATGGGACGCCGCTAAGGCCGTGTTTGAGTGCGCCGTTACCCTTGTGGATGCGCGCTTCCACGGGCGTGCTTCGTTTGCCGGTGCCAAGTTTAAAGGCGAAGCGAACTTTGCGAACGCTACATTTGAAGCCGAGGCCGACTTCGGTGCTGTGAGCTTCGAGCAAGGTGCGAACTTTGGCAAGGCGACCTTCAAACAGCGAGCCTTCTTCAAGGAAACCCAGTTCAAGCTCGAAGAAGCAGTGTCTGCCTCGACGACATACTTCAACGGCGCTCAGTTCGAGGGTGCAGCAGTGTTCCTGCGAACTCGCTTCCACGACGTCGTCTTCGACGAAGCCCGGTTCGGCAAGACAGCGAACCTCGAACACGCGCAATCTGCCGGAAAGATCAGCTTTAAGGAAGCCAAGTTCGATGGGTCGTTCGACCTTACCCACCTTCGTTGTGGCGGCGACCTGGATCTAACTGCCACGCAGTTCGAGGCATACACGCAGTGGTTTGATGCTTGGGTCTACAAGGACATCTTGCTGCGATCGGCGACTTTTACGCACTACTTCGATGCGACGAGCTTCTGGTGTAACCGCTTTATCGCTTCACGGGCGAGCTGGCAAGCAGGCGCTCAGATGAGCTTCGACAAGAACTCAGACATCTACCTCGACCAGGCATCGTTCGGTCAACCAAGCCTGCTCTTCACGCAGATGGACAGCGAGCGCTCGGCGCTGCTTATGCAACATGGGAGAGGGGCCGAGCGGCCGACGTACCCACGTCTGATCTCCGTGCGCGGTGCCAACCTTGAGAAGCTGACCATCTCTGGCCTCGACATGAGTGCGTGCAGGTTTGTGGATAGCCACAATCTGGACAAGCTTCGCTTGGAGGGGCGAGAGACCTTCGCGCTGACGCCTTCAAGCCGCCTCTGGACACATCGCATCGTCATCGCGGAAGAACACAGCGAGTTCAGGCGGTCGTAGCATGTGATCTTGGTGTTCGGTGGGGAAGGATTCCCTGTCGTGCGCAGGATGTTGACGTTGGCTGATCGGGAGGAGATCTCCCGTGGGCTGGCGGAGTCGTTGGAGT
>NZ_JBHSKF010000033.1:0-2809 GCF_042657845.1 Actinokineospora guangxiensis
AAGGGCCCGCAGGCCCGCGATGTGCACCTGGTCCGGGGCGCCGAGCCCCAGACGGTGCCGCCGCGACGCTCGGAACCTGTCGCGACCGCGGGGCCGGCGGCGCGGGAGGTGCCCGTGCGAGGCGGCGCGGGCGTTGTCGCCCGCTACGACAGCGACCGCGGCTTCGGGTTCATCACCCCGGACTCGGGCGGCGACGATCTCTTCGCCCACGTGTCCGTCGTCATGGGGGCAGAGCCACTGCGGAAAGGTGACCGGGTCCGGTACGCGGTGCGCCACAGTGACCGAGGCCCGCAGGCCGACCGCATCGAACGCCTCTGACGAGGCGCAGCCGATCCGCCTCGGTCCCCCTGATGGCCGCCACCCGCGGCTCGGCGACGGTAGCCCCGGCCACCCCGACCGGCACGTCCTCGACGTGAACGCGGCCCCAGCCTGGGTGACGAGTTCCCGCAAGCGTGCCGCGCTCGGGTAGATGGTGTCTCCGCACCTACCCGCGCCGCGTGCGATGCGGTGCGGGTGGCGGTGGAGGGTGTCGCCGCGGCCGAGGTCGCGGTGGGGGGTGAGGTCGTAGCCGTGGTCGCCTTGGGCGTAGCCGACGAGGCCGTTGGCGAAGGCGGCCAGGTTGGTGGAGTTGCCGATGCCGTCGTTCTCGTCGCAGATGTCGCGCACCGCCAGGCAGCCGTAGCGCTGTCCGCCCCTCATCGCTGCATCGGCACCATCACCCCCGACTCAGCCGGACTCAGGCAGCCAGGAAACTCGGCACCGGTACCGGCTCCGGGGCGAGTGGGCTGTGCTCGACGGGCTGGTGGACGTGGCTGAACACCGCGCGGGCGGGCAGCGGTGGCGGTGCGGGCCGCGATGGCTTGCCGCCCTCAGCGGCTGTCCTCGGGCTGAAACGCCTGGTCGTCAGAGGTGAAGTGGTCATGGTCTCCTGCGATCGTGGTTGAGGTGCTGATCCGAGGTCGACAGCGGTTGGATGATCCGACCTCCGTGGAGGCCGATGGTTGGTGCGTCGGCCTCATCAGAGTGTGGGGGCGGTCTCGCGCACTCGCGGTGCGCGGTGGTTACGACCGCGGGCCCCACCGGGCCGCGTCCGTTGCGCTGTCGCACAACGGACGCGGTGGACGGGCGGAGCCGCGCGGCATGACTCGGCACATCCGAGGGCGAACGTCACCGTCCTCGCGCTCCGGGGTGAACACAGAGCGGTCGGGTGGGGCGTTCACAGGCCGTGGCGGCCAGGGGATGTGATGCGAGCGGCTGAGCCGGCGGCAAGCCGGTACTCCCGTCCCCCGCCACTTCGCAGCGGCGGGCGGTTCGACCGGGCCCCGCCACCGCTGGACGCGGACAGCTGGAAGCCCTGCGGCCGAGCCTACCCCATCCCAGGGCGGAGCGGGAGCTGTCGGGCCGCTGACGCTGGTCAGGTCCGGTGTGGCAGGCCGCCGGGCTTCGTCGTCCCGGTGCATCGAGGTGGTGTGCGTCGAATGATTCCGGCTCAACGACGCCGACGGAGAGCTGGAACGAGGTCCGCAGTGGACGAATCTCGGCTGGTGCGCGAGCTCGGTCGAGGCCACGCGGTGGTGATCGGGCTCAGCTCGATGTCCGGGGCGGCGTCTTCGCCGCCGACGACACCCTCACCTCACCCATCAGGTCGCCGACGGCATGCACTCAGCCATCGTCCGCGCCACCAAACCGCAGCTCGCCACAAGCGATGGCGCACCGGAGAATCCCACGGAGGTCCTGAGTCCTCCATCGACGTGCCCGTAGACAGTCCACTCACGCGCGTCAGTGCTGGAGCCGATGGCCACGCGTCGGGTGGTGGCGACTGCTCATCCCACGGCGATTCCGCGGGCCTTGAGGGTGTTCGCGGCGTCGGGGGCGGCCATCATGGCCTCGTCGCCGCCGTGGATCACGCGGAGGTTGGGCAGCAGGGCGAGATCGTCCAGGGAGGTGACGTCGAAGAGGTCGTCCTCTCCGTCCCAGAACGGGGAGCACTGGTGGTAGATCTCCAAGCCGCCGTCGGTGATCAGCTCGTCGACAGAGGCCAGCTGCTCAGGGGTGATCTCCAGGTCGGTGAAGTGCCGGCGGGCTTCATCGAGGACGGTGTACAGCAGATCCTGCTCGTGCAGGTACTTGAACAGGTCGCCGGTGGCGCCCTTGGCGTGGAGAACATCGGCGATCCGGAAAGGAGGCTGGATCACGTCGTCCTGGTACATGAGCTTGTCGATGACCAGCAGTTTGAAGTTGAAGTCCCGGAACATGCCCCACTATCTACCAGACCGCCCGGACAGATCCGGCGGCCACCATCCGACCAGGGAAGGGGTCTGCCGCACCGATAGGTGACAGCCTGCCGAACCCGGTCAGGTACACGCGGTAGGGCAGCCCGATCGCGACTTGCCCACCTGCCCCGGCCACCACGCGCCGAATCCGGCTGAGCGCACCCGCTCACGAGCGGGTGCGCTGCCTGGCGGCCAGGCGGGCGGCCAGCCACAGCGGCAGGGCCGCGGCCGCGGTGGTGAGGAGCAGCAGGGTGAGCGAGAGGGTTGCCGCGTAGCCGAGTTCGCCGTACTCGAAGGCGCGGCGGTAGATCAGCAGTGGGGCGGTCAGGGTGGCGTTGGCGGGGCCGCCGTCGGTGAGGAGGAGGGCTGGGACGAAGGCGTTCTGGACGACCACCACCACGTCGCGGACCGCGAGGACCAGGATGATCGGGGTCATCAGGGGCAGGGTCACGCGGGTCATCGCGAACCACGGGGAGCCGCCTTCGAGCGCGATCGCCTCGTGCAGTGTCGGCGGGATGGCGGTGCGGGCGGCGAGG
>NZ_JBHSKF010000034.1:0-1619 GCF_042657845.1 Actinokineospora guangxiensis
GCGAAGTGGTTCATCGGCGGCACGTTGAACGTCGCCCACAACTGCGTCGACCGCCACGTCACCGCGGGCAACGGCGACCGCGTCGCCCTGCACTGGGAAGGCGAGCCCGGAGACACCCGCACCGTCACCTACGCCGACCTGCAGGTGATGGTCGCCAAAGCCGCCAACGGCCTGGCCTCACTCGGCCTGAACGCCGGGGACCGAGTCGCCATCCAGATGCCGATGCTGGTCGAGGCCATCGTCGCCATGCTCGCCTGCGCCCGCCTCGGCCTGGTGCACAGCGTCGTCTTCGGCGGCTTCTCCCCCACCGCCCTGCGCTCACGCATCGACGACGCCCAAGCCCGCGTCCTGATCACCTCCGACGGGCAGTACCGGCGCGGTGAGGCGGTGGCGATGAAGGACAACACCGACGAGGCCACCGCCCACACCCCCACCATCGAACACGTCATCGTCGTGCGCCGCACCGGCACCGACTGCGCCTGGACCGAAGGCCGCGACCTCTGGTGGCACGACCTCATCGACGGCCAACCCGAGCACCACGACGCGCAGGCCTTCGACGCCGAACACCCCCTGTTCATCCTCTACACCTCCGGCACCACCGGAAAACCCAAAGGCATCCTGCACACCTCCGGCGGCTACCTCACCCAGGCCGCCTACACCCACCACGCCGTCTTCGACCTCAAGCCCGAGACCGACGTCTACTGGTGCACCGCCGACATCGGCTGGGTCACCGGACACTCCTACATCGTCTACGGCCCCCTGGCCAACGGCGCCACCCAGGTCGTCTACGAAGGCACCCCCAACACCCCCCACCAGGGACGACACTTCGAAATCATCGCCAAATACGGCGTCACCATCTACTACACCGCCCCCACCCTGATCCGCACCTTCATGAAATGGGGCACCGACAACCCCGCCGCCCACAACCTCACCTCCCTGCGCCTGCTGGGCTCGGTCGGCGAGCCGATCAACCCCGAAGCCTGGATCTGGTACCGCACCCACATCGGCGGCGACCGCTGCCCCATCGTGGACACCTGGTGGCAAACCGAAACCGGCGCCATCATGATCAGCCCCCTGCCCGGCGTCACCAACACCAAACCCGGATCAGCCCAAACCCCCCTGCCCGGCATCTCCGCACAGGTCGTCGACGACACCGCCACCGAAGTCCCCCACGGCTCCGGCGGCTACCTGGTACTGACCGAACCCTGGCCCTCCATGCTGCGCGGCATCTGGGGCGACCCCGAACGCTTCCGCGACACCTACTGGTCCCGCTACCCAGACCAGGGCTACTACTTCGCCGGCGACGGCGCCAAATACGACAACGACGGCCACATCTGGCTACTCGGCCGCGTCGACGACGTCATGAACGTCTCCGGACACCGCATCTCCACCACCGAAGTCGAATCCGCCCTCGTCTCCCACCCCACCGTCGCCGAAGCCGCCGTCGTCGGCGCCAACGACCCCACCACCGGACAAGGCATCGTCGCATTCGTCATCCCACGCGGGAAAGCCGCCGAGGACCGCGACGAGCACATCAAGACCCTGCGCAACCACGTCGCCAGCGAGATCGGGGCCATCGCCAAACCGCGTCAGATCCTCATCGTTGACGAACTCCCCAA
>NZ_JBHSKF010000035.1:0-1296 GCF_042657845.1 Actinokineospora guangxiensis
TCAGATCCGTCCCGCACGTGGAGGTGTTGCGCACCGCGATCTTCACCTCACGCGGACCCGCGCTCGGCTCCGGCGCCTCCTCGATGCGGATGTCACCCGGGGCGTAGAAACGCGCCACCTTCACTGGACTGCCTCCTGGTCTTCTCGCTGGGGTTCCTCGGCGCCGAGCAGCGCCAACACGGTCTCGGGTTCGGTCGCGGCACGCAGGGCGGCGGCCTTCTCGGGGTCCATGAGCACCTTGGCGAGCGCGGAGAGCACACCGACCTGCTCGCTGCCCTGGGCGGCGATCCCGACGCACAGGCTCACCCGCTCGCCGTCCCAGTCGACGCCCGCGGGGAAACCGACGACGGCGAGCGCCGAGCGGCGCACGTGCGCGCGCGAGGCGTCGGTGCCGTGCGGGATCGCCACGCCCTCGCCGATGTAGGTCGAGACGGAGGCCTCGCGCTCGTGCATGGCCGCGACGTACTCGGCGTCCACCGCGCCGGACTCCAGCAGCACGGCGCCGACCTGGGCGATCGCGTCGGCGCGGTCGGCGGCGGTGGCGCCGAGGCGGATCGCGGCGGGCTCCAGCATGGCCCGCTCAGCCGTCAAGGCTGCCACCGTCCCGGATCGCGGCTTCGACGCGGTCGAAGACGGGGTCGCCGAGGAAGCTCTGGAACCCGATCACCACGGCCGTGGAGTTCTTCTTGGCCCTGGCGACGAGCGAGGCCTGGCAGAGGACCAGCTTGGCGTCCGCCGGGATCTCGTTGACCGGGGTGTGCTGCACCTTCACCGAGTACGGCTTGAGGCGCTTGGCCAGCTGCGAGGCCACCATGACGCTGCTGCCCATCCCCGCGTCGCAGGCGATGACCACCTTGTCGATCTCTTTGCCCTGGATGCTGCTCATGTGCTCGTTTCCCTGTTGTGCGTTGGACTTGCGGCGAACGGGCCGACCGCGCGCGGGAGGGCGGGCCTCCCGCGCGCGGTGTCCGGCTCAGGCGACGGGGCCGCCGTTGGCGAGCTGCTGCTCGCGCTCCTCGCGCCGGGCGTCCTTGCCGAACTTGAGCAGGATGGCGGCGACCAGGAACGACACCGCGGTGGCGACGACGACACCGGCCAGGACGCTGAAGTAGCCGCCCTTCGGTGTCACCGCCATCAGGGCGATGATGCTGCCCGGCGACGGCGAGGCAACCAGGCCCGCGCCGGTCACCACGAAGGTCAGCACACCCGCGGCGCCACCGGCGATCGCGGCCAGGATCAGCTTCGGCGCGGCGAGGATGTACGGGAAGTAGATCTCGTGGATGCCGCCCAGGAACT
>NZ_JBHSKF010000036.1:0-1177 GCF_042657845.1 Actinokineospora guangxiensis
TCAGATCCGTCCCGCACGTGGAGGTGTTGCGCACCGCGATCTTCACCTCACGCGGACCCGCGCTCGGCTCCGGCGCCTCCTCGATGCGGATGTCACCCGGGGCGTAGAAACGCGCCACCTTCACTGGTCTCGCTCCTCGTCTCGCAGGATCGCCACGACGGTCGCGGCGTCGTCGGCCGTGCGCAGCGCGGCGGCCTTGTCTGGGTCCATCAGCACGCGGGCCAGCGCGGAGAGCACACCGACCTGCTCGTCTCCACTGGCCGCGATGCCCACGCAGAGCCGCACGTCCTGCCCGCCCCAGTCGACCCCCTCGGGGAACTGGAGCACGGCGAGCGCCGAGCGGCGCACGAGGGCGCGGCTGGCGTCGGTGCCGTGCGGGATCGCCACGCCCTCGCCGATGAAGGTGGGCACGGACTCCTCCCGCTCGTGCATCGCGGGCACGTAGGCCGGGTCCACCGCGCCGATCTCGACCAGCACGGCTCCGGTCTGCTCGATGGCGTCGGCGCGGTCGGCCGCCGTTCGGCCCAGGCGCACCTCCAGCAGGTCAGTGCTCAAGGGGCTCCCCGTTCTTGATGGCCTGCTCGACGCGGTCGAACACCGGGTCGCCGAGGAAGCTGTTGAAGCCGATGACCGGGGCGCTGGAGTTCTTGCGCGCGCGGTCGACCAGGGTGGCCTGGCAGAGCACGAGCTGCGCGTCGGCCGGGATCTCGTTGACCGGCGTGTGCTTGACCTTGACGTCGTAGGGCTTGAGGCGCTTGGCCAGCTGGGAGGCGACCATGACGCTGCTGCCCATGCCCGCGTCGCAGGCGATGATGACGGTCTTGATGTCGCTGCCGAGGATGCTCATACCTTCTCCTTTAGACGGTGCCGCCGTTGGCGATCTGCTGCTCACGTTCCTCGCGCCGGGCGTCCTTGCCGAACTTGAGCAGCGCCGCGGCCACGACGAAGGACACCACGGCGGCGGCGAGCACGCCCGCCAGGACGCTGATGTGCCCACCCTTGGGCGCGACGGCCATCAGGGCGATGATGCTGCCCGGCGACGGCGAGGCCACCAGGCCCGCGCCGGTCACCACGAAGGTCAGCACACCCGCGGCGCCACCGGCGATCGCGGCCAGGATCAGCTTCGGCGCGGCGAGGATGTACGGGAAGTAGATCTCGTGGATGCCGCCCAGGAACT
>NZ_JBHSKF010000037.1:0-1045 GCF_042657845.1 Actinokineospora guangxiensis
GGTGAGTTCAGGCGGTGGAAGCATGTGATGCGAGGAGTTCGGTGAATACCTCGCTGGGTTTCTTCCAGTCGTGGATCTTACGGGGTCGGTCGTTGATCTCGGCGGCGATGGCGGCCATGTAGCGGGGGTCGCTGGGGATGGTGACGCCCTTGGGCAGGAACTCGCGGACGATGCGGTTGAGGTTCTCGTTGCTGCCGCGTTCCCATGGCGAGTGCGGGTGGGCGAAGTAGACGGGCAGCCCGGTGGCGGTGACCTCGGCGTGCAGGGCCATCTCCGAGCCGCAGTCCCAGGTCAGGGACCGTTTCAGTGAGGTGGGCAGTGGCCCGACCGCGGCGATGACCGCTTCGCTCACGGTCAGGGAGTCGCGCCCGGTCAACGGCACCAGAATGAGGAAGCGACTGGTCCGCTCGACCAACGTGGCCACCGCGGTCTTGCCGGACTTGCCGATGACGAGGTCGCCTTCCCAGTGCCCCGGCACCGCGCGGCCTGCGGCTTCGGCGGGGCGTTCGTCGAGGTAGCGGGGCTCTTTGATACGTGGCGCCGGAGCGGGGCGAGGCCCGCGACGCGCGGTGCGGCCTGAGCGCAGCGCGACAAGCTCGCGGCGCAACGTCGCGACAGGCTGGGCATAGACCCATTGGTAGATCGCTTCATGACTCACCCGGCAAGCGTCCCGCCCGCCGTGATCACATGCCACCCGCCCCGCGATCGACCCTGGTGACCAGCCCCGACGCAACCATTCCACCACCGCGGCGAACAACCGCGGGCACCGTGTCACGGCCATCGCCTTCGGCCGCGACCGAGCCGCTTCCGCGACCCGCTCCGCCTGGACGGCCCGATACCCGTCCCGCCCGCCGTGACGGCGGATCTCACGAGACACCACCGACGCATCACGACCGATCCGGACCGCGATGTCCCTGAACTCCAACGACTCCGCCAGCCCACGGGAGATCTCCTCCCGATCAGCCAACGTCAACATCCTGCGCACGACAGGGAATCCTTCCCCACCGAACACCAAGATCACATGCTACGACCGCCTGAACTCGCT
>NZ_JBHSKF010000038.1:0-1040 GCF_042657845.1 Actinokineospora guangxiensis
GGCTCGATGGTGACCTTGATGGCGACGCCGCTGGCGACGGTGTCGATGGCCTCCAGGACACCGTCCAACGGGAGCCGGTGGGTGATCAGGTCATCGACCGGCACAGCACCGGTCGCGATCAGTTCAAGAGCACGCTTGTTGTGATCCGGGCTGGACCCGTTCGCCCCCACGATGGTCAGCTCCCGGTAGTGCACCAGATTGGAGTCACACGCGATGATCGGGTTGTCCTTCGGCAGACCACCGAAGAAACTGATCCGACCCCGACGCGCGGCCATCTTCAGCCCGTCCTCCTGGGTCTTGCCCGCCGCCGACGCCGTGATGATCACATCAGCACCCCGACCACCGGTCAGCTCCAGCACCGCCTGCACCGGGTCGACCTCCGCCGCGCAGATCGCCGCGTCCGGCTTCACCAAACCCGCCGCCAGGTCCAAACGACCCCGGTTCAACTCCACCAGATACACCGCCTCCGCACCCCGCGAGCGCGCCAGGCGCACGTGCAGACACCCGATCGGACCCGCACCGACCACCACCACGACGTCACCGTCACCGACCTGCGCCAACTCCTGACCGTTGAGCACACACGCCAGCGGCTCGGCCACCGACGCCTCGGCGAACGACACGCCATCCGGAATCCGGTTGAGACCATCCACCTTGAGCACGTTCTCCGGAACCACCATGTACTCGGCGAACCCGCCCTCGAAGTGGTAGCCCATCGACAACTGGTTCGGGCAGATCGTCATCCACCCACGCACGCACTCCGCGCACTCGCCACACGGGATCGCCGCGATGACCTGCACCCGATCCCCGGCCGCCCACCCGGACACCTCCGAGCCGACCTCCACGACCTCACCGGCGATCTCGTGCCCGATGACCCGCGGCGGGTCGATGTGATGGTGCCCGTGCCGGAAGATCTTCAGATCCGTCCCGCACGTGGAGGTGTTGCGCACCGCGATCTTCACCTCACGCGGACCCGCGCTCGGCTCCGGCGCCTCCTCGATGCGGATGTCACCCGGGGCGTAGAAACGCGCCACCTTCACTGG
>NZ_JBHSKF010000039.1:0-925 GCF_042657845.1 Actinokineospora guangxiensis
CGCCGCCTCGCACGGGCACCTCCCGCGCCGCCGGCCCCGCGGTCGCGACAGGTTCCGAGCGTCGCGGCGGCACCGTCTGGGGCTCGGCGCCCCGGACCAGGTGCACATCGCGGGCCTGCGGGCCCTTGTCTGCACTGGCCACGTCGTAGGCGACGCGGTCGCCCTCCGCCAGCCAGGTCAGCCCCTCGACCAAGGCCCGGGCGTGAACGAAGACGTCCCCGCCGCCGGAATCGGGGGTGATGAAGCCGAAGCCCTTGTCCTCGTCATACCAGGCCACCGTGCCGTCGGCACCGTCGGCCAAACCAGCCGCAGCGGATGAGCCCGCTCCAGCACCCAACGGGATCACGTGCCCGGCCTGCGGACCGCGCTCACCGTCAACGATCAGCAACGCCACCCGCTGCCCCTCGGTGACCACGCCGCCGGTCACGATGGCGGAACTGTGCACGAAGACGTCGGCGCCACCACCGTCCGGCGACACGAAACCGTACCCCTTGCCCGGCTCGTACCACCTGACCGTGCCGAGCAAGCCCACGTCGCCACCGGTGCCCGCAGCGGCGGTGACACGCACACGCAGCGCCTGGGGCCCGCGGTCGTTCACACCGACCTCGAACACAACGGCCTGCCCCTCGCGAAGCACCTTCCCGTCACCGTCCCCGACAATCTCGGAGGCGTGCACGAACACCTCCGGCGAACCGTCCTCAGGTGCGAGGAAGCCGAAACCCCGTTCGACATCGAACCAACGAACGGTCCCCTGCAACATCACAGACTCCAGGTCGAGAGAAGACGGGCACTGGCCCCCCAGTCTCCCCGACCCACCTCCAGCCTGTCGGACCGGGCCCACAGACACACAGCGCCGAGCCAAAGACGAGCCAATGCTTCACCCAGCGACACGCCGAGCCTGAGACCAACTCCCACGACCACCGGC
>NZ_JBHSKF010000040.1:0-780 GCF_042657845.1 Actinokineospora guangxiensis
CCGCCCTCCCGCTCTCCTGATCCCTTCCGCCCTTTCACCCCACCCGCTTCCGTCCACCCCCACGCCCTCCCTACCCGTCCCCGTGAACAGGACCGCCATGGAGATCAAGACCACCCTCGCCGCCGCCCACTCCCACGGCCCCGGCAAGCAGGTCGCCCCCGGCCCCTGGACACCCGCCCCCTCCCCCACCCACCCCCAGACCCCGCTCACCACCTGGGCAACCACCCCCCAGACCGAAGCCATCGCCGCCCTCCTGACCGACGTGGCCACCCCCGAGCGCTGGGAACCCTGGAACCCCTTCAACGACCACCGCGCCTACCCCTCCCCCCGAGCCGCCTACCTGGCCGACATCCACATCCAGCACCACTCCACCACCTGGCACTTCTCCCCCACCCACCGCGCCGTGTCCCGCACGTCCTCATCCCCCACATCCAGCGACCCCACCACCACTTCTCCCGACACCTCCCTCACCATCACCGCCCACCCCGACCGCCTCCCACCCGGCTACGGACCCCTAGCCGACGCCCTCGCCGAGCTGGAATCAGGCCACCTCATCACCGCCTTGACCGACCGCGCCCCCCACCACGGTCTCTCCACCACCCCCACCCCCGACGGCACAACCCTGCACCTGACGTACACCCCACCCACGACTCACACCCCACCCACGATCTCATCCCCCACCTCCCCAACCCCCGCCAGACTTCCCCGCCCCCGCGCCGGGATCGGCCCCCCGGGGCCCTCCCCCCCCCCCCCCCCCCCCCCCCCCCCCCCCCCCCCCCC
>NZ_JBHSKF010000041.1:0-557 GCF_042657845.1 Actinokineospora guangxiensis
TTGGCCGCTGGTGTGGCCGGTGTGGTGGTGACCATGCTGACCGGGCTGCTCGTCGCCTTCGGCGCCACCCCCTCCTCCGCGGCCACTGTGGACACGAACGCGTGGTACGTGCTGGTCAACCGCGGCAGCGGCAAAGCCCTCGACGTCTACAACCTCGCCACCAACGACGGAGCGCGCATCACCCAGTGGACGCGCAACGACGGCAACCAGCAGCAATGGCAGTTCGTGGACTCCGGCGGCGGCCACTACCGGCTCAAGTCACGCCACTCCGGCAAGGTCCTCGACGTGCACAACTGGTCAACCGCCAACGGCGCCGCGATCGTGCAATGGTCCGACACCAACGGCACCAACCAACAGTTCCGACTCGCCGACTCCCCCAACGGACACGTCCGACTCATCAGCCGCCACTCCAACAAAGCCGTCGAAGTACAAGGCGCCTCCACCACCGACGGAGCCAACATCGTCCAATACGACGACTGGGGCGGCAACAACCAACAATGGTCCCTCGTCCGCGTCGGAGGCGGCACCAACCCCACCACCACAACCCCGCCGGGCGG
>NZ_JBHSKF010000042.1:0-548 GCF_042657845.1 Actinokineospora guangxiensis
GGTGTGCGGGATCGCCGCCAGCGCGGTGTTGTTGGTCAGCACCGCCCAGATCGAGGTCAGCACCGGCTTCCCGTCGACCAGCGCCACCCCGACCGGGTGCTGCATCCACGAGTTCGCGGCCAGGATGAAGTACGCCGATGCCACCGTCGCCAGGCTGAACGCCCACGCGCAGGCCAGGTGCACCCGCTTCGGCAGCCGGTCCCACCCGAAGATCCACAGCCCCAGGAACGTGGACTCCACGAAGAAGGCGACCAGCCCCTCCATCGCCAGCGGCGCCCCGAACACGTCCCCGACGAACCGCGAGTACTCGCTCCAGGCCATCCCGAACTGGAACTCCTGCACGATGCCGGTGACCACACCCATGGCGAAGTTGACCAGCAGCAGCTTGCCCCAGAACTTGGTCATCCTCAGATACTTGGCGTTGCCGGTGCGCACCCACGCGGTCTGCATCCCGGCGACCAGGATGGACAGTCCGATGGTGAGCGGCACCATCAGGAAGTGGTAGACGGTGGTGATACCGAACTGCCACCGCGCCAGGTCGAGAACGT
>NZ_JBHSKF010000043.1:0-529 GCF_042657845.1 Actinokineospora guangxiensis
GTCGTAACAAGGTAGCCGTACCGGAAGGTGCGGCTGGATCACCTCCTTTCTAAGGAGCACTTCACAACCCGCCACACCAGCTTCTGGTTGGGGCGGTCGGGTTGGGAGGACCGGCTTTACCATCCGAATGCGGTGGTGGTTGGTCGCTCACAGAATTGTGGAACTACTGGTGGAGCGTTGTCGTCGGTCTGGTCTCTGGTGTCTTAGTACTGCCTGCCTGTGAGGGTGTGGCGTGGAACGGGGCAGAGGGCGGGTCGAGGGGGGCGCGTGCGGCACACTGTTGGGTCCTGAGACAACACCCGTGTTGGGTTGTTGCTCGAGGGTAGAGCACAGAACAGCGCTCCTGCGTGTCCAGACGGCCGGTTGATGAGATCGGCGCTGTGGTCACTGTGGTCGGGGGTTGTCTGGTTGGTGTTTGAGAACTGCACAGTGGATGCGAGCATCTTTGTGGCAAGTAGGTAAGGGCATACGGTGGATGTCTTGGCACCAGGAGCCGATGAAGGACGTGGGAGGCTGCGTTAAGCCTCGG
>NZ_JBHSKF010000044.1:0-526 GCF_042657845.1 Actinokineospora guangxiensis
GTCGTAACAAGGTAGCCGTACCGGAAGGTGCGGCTGGATCACCTCCTTTCTAAGGAGCACTTCACAACCCGCCACACCAGCTTCTGGTTGGGGCGGTCGGGTTGGGAGGACCGGCTTTACCATCCGAGTGTGGTGGTGGTTGGTCGCTCACAGAATTGTGGAACTACTGGTGGAGCGTTTCTGTTCCGGTCGTTGTCGGTGTCTTAGTACTGCTGCTCGTCATGAGTGGCGTGGAACGGAACGGCGGGGGCTGGGTTGGGGGCGCGTGCGGCACACTGTTGGGTCCTGAGACAACACCCGTGTTGGGTTGTTGCTCGAAGGCAAGACACAGGGTCAGCGTTTCTCCGCGGTCATACCGTCTCGTTTGGTCGGGGTTGGTGGTCGCAGTGTGGAGGGATGGTCTGGTTGGTGTTTGAGAACTGCACAGTGGATGCGAGCATCTTTGTGGCAAGTAGGTAAGGGCATACGGTGGATGTCTTGGCACCAGGAGCCGATGAAGGACGTGGGAGGCTGCGTTAAGCCTCGG
>NZ_JBHSKF010000045.1:0-507 GCF_042657845.1 Actinokineospora guangxiensis
GCTGGGTGGTGGAGGTCAGGGCTGAGTGGGGCGGGTGGGAGGCAGGGGCGCGAGTCAGGGGCGTGGGGTGAGTGGCGGCGGGGTCGTGAGTCGGGTGGTTGAGGTACGTGGTGGAGGAGTTGGAGGTTGGATGAGTGGTGGCAGTGTGGGCTTCGCTGGTGGGGTGGCTGGAGTTGGTGATCGTGGGGTGGCGGAGTTGTTCGGCGGGGCTGGGGGTGGCCCGGGCGGGGTGGGTGGGGGCGGGAGGAGCGTCGGCGGGGTTGGTGAGGCGGGTGGTGTCAGGGACGGATGCTGGGGCGGGGTGGTGAGTCGTGGTGGCACCGGGAGTCAGGTCGGTGAGGTGTGCGGTGGAGTGGAGAGGGTTCGGGCTGGTGGCTTGGGTGGTGTGGTGGGTGGTGGTGGGGTCGGGTGTTGGGTGGGTGAGGTGGGTGGTGGTGGGGTCGGGTGTTGGGTGGGTGAGGTGGGTGGTGGTGGGGTCGGGTGTTGGGTGGGTGAGGTGGGTGGTGG